>JAYVXI010000269.1:0-11065 GCA_043785305.1 Limnoglobus sp.
ACGTTTTTTACGTGCCATTATCAATCATGGCACGTAAAAAACGTGCCCCACATAATCGAGACTTTCGGTGGATGTGCTACCCAAAAACAACGCTTTTTGAACCATGCCCACAATCAATACTTCGCCAAGTCTGCGCCTCGGCCCATTCCTAAGCCGTCGACGACGTGTTTTGCTCCATCGACCATAAACTTCAACTCGCTGGCCACAGCGATGAACTGCCAGCCGGCGGCGATCTTCTGCTTCGCTTCTTCGACGCCGAACGTGTGAATTCCAGGGGCGACGCCGAGCCGTTTGCAGCCGGCCATGATGTCTTCGAGGGCTTGCTGGAAGACGGCGGGGGAGGGCGGCGTGCCGTTCGCGTCGCGCATACTGGCGGCCAGATCGTTCGGCCCCACGAACACCGCATCGATCCGTTTGTTGCCGTAGACTTCGTCGAAGTTCCGCACCGCGTCGATGTGCTCGCATTGCAAAATCACGGCAATTTCATCGTTGGCTTGGGCATAGTAATCGTTCGGCGTGGCACCCCAGTTGAGCGCGTGAACGCTACCGCCGACACTGCGATTCCCTTGCGGTGGGTACAGGCACGCGGCCACAGCGTCGGTCGCCTCTTGCTTCGTACACACCATCGGCACTACGACGCCATGCCCGCCGTTATCGAGCACACGTTTGATATGATCGTGCTTGTTCGCCGGAACCCGCGCCAACACCGTACAGCCCGCATCGGCCACCGCACCGAAAATATGAACGGCCGTCTCGATGCCGACGAGCGAATGTTCGATGTCCACCGTTAGCCAGTCCAACCCACTCCGCGCCATAAACCGCGCCGCAGTGATGTCTCCGAGCGAGAGCCAGGTACCGACTGCCGGTTTGCCGGATCGCAAGAGTCGTTTGACGGGATTCGGACGCATGGGAGTGGCCTCGATGGAATGTGTGCGGTGAACGTGTTGTACGAAAACCGTGAACTGACGGGGTTTTCGTATAGGATGACACCGCAAGGAGAACCCGAAATGACGTTGGCTGAAGCCTTTCCCGAGATCGTCAAACGCCGCGAACCACTCGCGCCGTACACGCACTTGCGCATCGGCGGACCGGCCGAATACTTCGTGCAACCGCGCACGGTGCCGGAACTGGCGGCGGTGCTGAAGTTCTGCAAAACCGACGCCGTGCCACTGCGAATGCTCGGCGGCGGCTTCAACCTGCTGGTGCTCGACGACCCGGTTCCGGGTGCCGTCATGCGCTTGCACGGCAAAGCGTTCGATTTCATCGAACTCAATGGCAAAACCGTGCGTTCTGGCGGCGGGACCGCATTGTTCGACTTGATCGAGTACACCGTAAAGTCCGGGCTGGGCGGGTTGGAAACGCTCGTCGGGATCAACGGAACTGTCGGCGGCAGTGTCCGTTGCAACGTCGGCGATCGTGCCGGGGAAATCGCCTCAGCGGTGCGCCGCGTGGCCGTTCTCACCGACGAAGGCACCGAACAAATCCGCACGCGGGACGAACTGACGTTCTCCGACCACCGCAGCGACCTCGACGAACCGGTGATCCTTTGGGTCGAGTTTGAATTTGAAACGTACCCGCCGGAAGCGTTACGCAAGCGGATGCTGAAGACGTGGATCGCACGCAAAGCGAGCGAGCCGCTGAGCTTTCAGGCCGGCGTACGGATGTTCCGCAGTCCCGCCGGAACGACGGCGGCGCAACTCATCGAGCGGGCCGGTTTGGCCAAAAAACGCGTCGGCGGGGCCGAAGTCAGCGAGCGCAACGGCAACTACGCGATCGCGCACCCAGGCACCACGGGCCGCGATATTCTCGGGCTGATGGACGCAGTGAAAGCCAAAGTGAAAGAGGTTTCCGGCGTGACGCTCGAACGCGAACTCCACGTCTGGTAACGCTATGGCACGCAAGAAGGATGCTAAACCGCCACCGCCAGTTGAGGAATCTCGCCCCAAACGGCGGCCACTGCTCCGTGGGTTCGCCACGCTCATCGCGATCGTCGCACTGCTCGCAACTATCGTCTGGCTCGGGCTTCAGGCGGCGAGCGAGATTCAATCGCGTTCGCGGTACACGCTGGCGTTTACCGACATCGATTGCGACGTTCCCGCTGGCTTGGACAAGAACACCTTCCTTGCGGAAGTGCGTTACCTCAGCGACTTCTCCGAGACATTCCCCGCACACGATCCGCCTACGCAGGAACGCATTCGCGAGGCGTTCCGCAAGCACCCGTGGGTCGAGCACGTCCAGGGCGGTTACCTCACCGTCGATAAAAAATATCAACTCGATGTGATCGCACGGGTACCCGTGTTGGCCGTGCAAGTACGCGATGGAATCCCATTGATGCGCATCGTGACAGCGTCGGGGATACTACTTCCCGCCGGTGCCATTCCCGGTGAAATTGCGGTTTTGGTCGGCGAAATGCCCTCGCCGCTGACACCCGCTGGGCAGGTCTGGAACGATCCGGTCGTCAAACGGGCTGCCGAGCTTGCGAAAGAGTACCCTGCGAAGCGGATCGAAAAAACCGAAGGCGGCTGGCGAATCACGCGAACGATCGGCCCAGTGCTTACGATCGAGCGATAAGCACTTCGAGCACGAATTGCGACCACGTTTCGAACTGTTCGCGTTCGGCCCACAGTTCCGCAACCGTAGCAAAACCGGCGTCCGCGATGGCCGCTTCGTTCGCCGCCACATCTTCGCTTTCCAACTCCAGACGATGCACGACACCGAGATGCACGCTGCCGACGAACGTGCGGTCGTCGTTGATGAACCCGATCAACGTTTCGCGCGAGATCGCACCGAATGTGACCTCTTCGCGCAATTCGCGCCCCATGCCGTTCGTGTAGGCATCGCCATCGCCGCTTGCATCTTGTTCCGAAATATGCCCGCCGATACCGATCGAACGCATCGCCAGCAACCGCTTTTCCGTGCCCGCTGCACCGCGGCGATAATGGAACACCCGTTCGCCACAACTGAGAATCACGTAGGGGATCAGCTGCTTGAAGGCCGGGTCGGTTTCGACCTCTTTGCGACGATGAAAGCCGAAGTGGCGCGGATCGAGTATGTTCGCACGGTAAGCCTCATCGGCAATTCGATAGCCTTGAAACGCACCGACGGCTTGAAAATGAGCAGTCGGTATCGCCAGAACGCATTCGTCGGTCGGCATGGTGATCTTTATATGAACTTCAACACGAACGCAATGGCGAAAGCGAACAGTACCATGCACACCGCGAGCCGCAAGACTTCCTGGCTCGTTTTACGGGCGAACAAGCGTTCGAGTTCGGCTTCGTCACCCGTCTCGGCCGCGAGTTGCAGTCGCGTCTCGTACCGCCCTTCGGGATAATCTTTCGTCTGATCTTCGCTCAAGTAGCCGACGAGCTTGCCATCGAAGTTCGTCGGTAACACGACGGCATGGAACGGAATCTCGTTGGAGAACGCGAATGTCGCCGGCCAGACTTCGCCGCGCATCCGGGCCGGTAGCAATTGCCAAAGGCCACGTGTGAATGCGGGATCGGGCGCATCGCGTTTCACCGCCACACGGGCACCATCGAGGATCGCCTGCGCCGCACCGAGTAGTAACGAACTATCGCCCGCGTTCATCGCGGCCAAGACATCTTGCGTCGTTCGCGACGGCAACGGCTGCGGCAGCCAGACGTGCGATGGTAGTGTGCTTGTCACTTGCGTAACGAGCGGAAATCGCTCGGCAATCGCGAACGGATCGCCGAGTTCCCGGTACAGCGTTTTCGACAGAATTAACGCATGAAAGTGCAGCGAAGGTTCCGCACCGCCAACCTCGCGATCCGCGACTTGCACCACCGCAACATGTTTGTTTCCCACTGGCTGAGCAAACGTGGCCGCCGGGCAACGCACACCAATCGGCCGCCGTCCAAACCGCACCGCAAGGCTCAGAATCGCTTCTTCCAGCGTAAAATCGACACCCGCCGAGCGCGCGACGATCTTCGCCTCGCCAAATGCGCGAAGCACCGCAAGTCGCTCGATTGTCCGTTCCGATTCCGTCATAACACACGCACCAATGTTAGCCCGACGCGCCAGCGAGGGGTGTGACTTCCTTGTTTGAAACGTTCACGAGATTGTCGATCCTCAATCGACAGGATTTGCAAGATTTGCAGGATGGATAGAAATAAATACAGATAGGCTTTCTAAATCCTGTATTATCATGTGTATCATGTCCGAATAGTACATTCACGGGCATGTTGCCAGGGATCAGACCCAAGTGAGTTATGGTAGTGCGGGAACTTTTTCAGGAATTGGTTCCTTGCCAGTCGCGGCCGTAATCAACCGCTCTCCCAGTGGCGTTGGCGCATAGTGGAGAACTGGCTCATTGGACTGGATCAAGAAGCCACGAATGACGAGTTGAACCAACGCATCAGGTGTGTCTTGCTCGCGATACAGTGAATAATTCTCTTGCAACATCTCGTCGAGAGATTCAAACGTCATGGCCGCCCCCGCACGACGAGAACCGCGTTTGGGAATGAATTCTTCAAGTATATTTCTGTATACTTCTGGAAGTTCGCGGGAGTATGCGTTTAGCTGCTCGTCTGTCGGTTCGGCCATGTTTCGCTCCTTCTAACGCATTCTATGGGGTTTGCACCGGTGATTTTTGCGTTCCGAATTCACACCAGGATCGCGTCGATTTTGGTGCCGTGATCGACGTCCAAGCGCTTTCTTCCGGGTATCTCTAACTTACGCGAATCGAGGCCCATTTGGTGCAGAATTGTCGCGTGAATGTCGGTCACATAGTGGCGGTGTTCGGCGGCGTGGAAACCGATCTCGTCGGTGCAACCGTGGACGGTGCCGCCTTTTACGCCACCGCCTGCGAGCCAGATGCTGAAGCCGTAGATGTGGTGATCGCGGCCGTCGCCCCCTTGCGAACCGGGCGTTCTGCCGAACTCGCTGGCGAACACGACGAGCGTTTCGTTGAGTAAGCCTTTTCGCTTCAAGTCCTTCAACAGCCCGGCAATCGGTTGGTCGATCGCCATGCAGTTCGTCGAGTGATTTGCTTTCAATCCGCCGTGTGCGTCCCAAACCCCGGCACCGCCTGCGCCGTGTTGTACCTGAATGAATCGTACGCCGCGTTCGACCAATCTTCGGGCGGCCAGCATCTGCGAACCGAAGCTCTGCGTGGCGGGTTTGTCGATGCCGTATAACACCTTAGTTTCTGCGGTTTCTTGGCTGAAATCGAGCACTTCGGGCAGTGATTTCTGCATCCGGAACGCGAGTTCGTACGACTGAATTCGCGCGAGTAAAGCGGGATCGTCCGGGTATTGTTTGACCTTTAACTTGTTGAGTTGGTCGATGAGTGCAAAACTCGCTTTTTGCTCGGCATCCTTCATTTCGCGTTCGGGTTTGCCATAATCGAGCGGGTTTTTCGGGTCGATCCGTAGCGGCACAGCGTCGTAGGCTGGCCCCAAATAGTGGCCGTCCTTGAGGTTCCAGTATTCGCGTTTGCCGAGGCTGACGAACTGCGGCAGGTTCTCGTTGAGCGTGCCGAGGCCGTAGTTGACCCAGGCACCGAGTGTGGGGAACTCGCCATCGAGCATGTGGCGACCGGAGTGGAATTGCGTCTGTGCCCCGTGATTATCGTCGGTGGTATACATCGAACGCACGATCGACATCTCGTCCACGCATTCGCCGAGATGCGGCAACCAGTCGCTGACTTCGATGCCCGATTTGCCGCGTTTCTTGAAGCCGATTTGCAGTGGGTACAGCACGTTTCGCTGTTGGCCGTTCGCGTCGTTGACGACCGTTACTCGTGCGAGGGCTAACTTTTCCGCGCTCTGCGAATCTTTGTATGGCGTTTGAGCGATCGTTTTCCCAGCGTATTTATTCAATTCTGGCTTCGGATCGAAGGTTTCCAGGTGGCTGACACCGCCGTTCATGAACAGCCAGATCACCGATTTCGCCTTGGCGGGGAAGTGCGGCTTGCCGTTCGGCGGCGACCATGCCTTGTCGTTGGCGTAGCCATCGTGTTGCAGCATCGCTGCAAGTGCAAGCCCGCTAAACGATTGAATCGAGTTCGATAGAAAGTTGCGGCGTTGCATGTCACTCCCTCACTCGTAGACTCCGGATCAGCGTTTCGCGTGGATTGAGTATCTCAAGTTTTACCGGATCGCGTCGAAGAATATTTGGTCGACGAGCCTGTACAACAATTCCGAACACTTATATTTGAATAATTTGAGCAACGGTCAGTTCGGGTTACGGGTCGTCTACGTGGGCAACGTCTGGGACTTCACGAACAGTAATACGGAACTGTACGCACTCGCCTGGAACTACACCCCCCGTGCCCGAACCCGATTCGATTGTGGCCATCAGTGCCACAGTATTGCTAATCGTACGCCGAGTGAGGCGTAAGCTTTCCGCGTAGTTTCCAGCCCGTGGGGCACGATTCAAATAATGGTGGTTTTGGGTAGCAGGTGCGTCCATCGTTCTTCTATCTTCGGTAGCCGCAGGTCTTTAACCGGTTGCGGCGAGCATCGCAAACCGCCGGGTGAGCGGAATTCTTTCGATAACTACGGCACATCGACGCTCTCGCCGCCGGCCCGAACATCTGTACCGGCCACAATCGCGATGGAGGCATCCTCGTTCCTCCGCAGTGACGCTTTCCTCTCGCGGAGCGAGAGGGCTACGTAATCCTCTCGCTCCGCGAGAGGAAAGCAAGAATCACTTCGCATCGCGACCCACTCGAGAGGGCTACTTCGGCAAGTACGTCCCGTGGTCGCTCTCGATTTTGCACCGCGGCAGTGCCTCGGCGAGCGCTTGGACACCGGTTGCCGTGACGGTGGTCTTCCGGAGTTGAATTTCCGTTAGCGCACTCAGGCCGTGGAGTTGCTTCAAGCCGTCGTCGGAGATTTTCGTCCGATTGAGTCGGAGCAACTTGAGCGTTTTCGCACCGGCCAATCGTTTCAGGCTCGCGTCGGTGATTTTGGTGCCTTCGAGGTAAAGCACCTCCAACTTGGGCAGTTCGACCAAAAACTCTAACCCGGCATCGGAGATATCGGTATCGTTGAGCACGATCGTATCGAGCCGATTCAGTCCTTGAAACCGTGCCAAATCGCTATCGGCGATTGCGTTGCCGACGAGTTTGAAGTTGTCGAGTTTGAATTCGCTGGCAGGCAATGCGGGGCGATTCGTGACACCGACGTAGTGGTAGCCGCTGCGATCGGTGTAGCCGAAACTCAGCCCGCGTGCGAACAGCCATTCGGCCGCTTGGCGGTCGCGATCGACCCTCATTACCACGCCATCGACGGAGACTCGGGCCAATCGCAGGCCGATACCTTGCAATCGTATATCGGCCGGGCTGTAGTCGCGGGAACTGGCGCGGCAGTGGCGGGCATCGTTGTACCAACCACCGCCTCGATGGATTTTATGTGGGACGCCATCTTCGATCCGCCCAGCATCGTCGCACCACTCCCACACGTTGCCGTGCATGTCGTGCAGGCCGAGCGGGTTGGGCGGGTACGACCCCACGACCGATGTCCGCTTCAGCGCCCCGGCCCCGTCGCAGTTCGCCTGCTTGGTGGTGATCCCGTTGCCGGAATAGGTGAAACAATAGTCGAAGCCGCTGGCGTCCCGCTCGACCGGCCCACCGCGACACGCATACTCCCATTCGGCATCCGTAGGCAGACGGTATGCGAACCCCGGCTCCGTCAGCTTCTCGTTCCACTTCGCGACGAACGCCTGGCAGTCGTCCCACGTCACCGAATCCACAGGTAAACGAGGGACATCGTCCACTTTCACTCCCTTCAACTGGTCTTTGCCCAGTGCGGTGAAAGTGAAATGGCTCGGGTTCTTACCCATAATGGCCTGCCATTCGCCCTGCGTCACCTCGTACTTACCGAGGTGGAAGTCGGACGGGATTTCGACCTTCACGTTCCCTCGGGCACCGGCCATCCCACCCAGCCAGGCCGTTCCCTTCGGTACGCGAACGAACTCCATGCCCAACTTGTTCTTGAACGTGGCGGGCAGGTTTGAACCCAGGTTCGGCGGCTTGACTATCACTTCCGAATTCTTCACTTCCGGAGCCTTTGCTACCGTCGCCACCGTTTTGCCGTCGACTTCGATCTTTGAATCTTGGGGCACGTTCACTTCGGTTACGGTGCCATCTTTGTTCGTGATCTTGATGACGATGACGCCCGCAACAACGATCGCAATTAGCGCAAATAACAGCGAGCCAACGAGAATCGCGGGGAACTTGCTTGGTGGCGATCGATTCGCATCGACTTGCGATTTCTCCGTTTCGGAGTCCATTGACGTGTCGACGTCCGCCAACGAGCGGATCTGTTGCACGCTCACGGCCATCGGCGAGTCGAGACCGTGCGGGACCACTTCACCCGATCTCGGCAGCTCGATAATTTCGTCGAATTCTTTCACCAAGGCTTGCGCATCGGCGGGTCGGTCGGCGGCGTTTTTGGCCAATAATCGGTGAATCAGGTCCGCGAGCGGTTCGGGTACATCGGGGTTCAATTCCCGTATCGGCGTCGGATCTTCAATGGCGATGGCGATCAAGATGCTCATCAGCGTCGTCCGTGCGAACGGCAGTTTGCCGGTCGTCAGGCGATACAGCACGCAACCGAGGCTGAAGAGGTCGGCGCGACCGTCGACCGTTTGGCCCCGCCCCTGTTCGGGAGCCATGTAAGCGGGAGTACCGACCACCGCACCCAATGCCGTCAGTTCGGCAAAATCGGTCCCTTCGGCCGGTTTCGCCAAGCCGAAATCGAGAATCTTGACGCGACCATTCGGCGCTTCGAGCCAGACGTTGCTCGGCTTAATGTCGCGATGCACCAAGCCCAGTTCGTGCGCGGCCGCCAGCCCGATTGCAACCTCGCGGCCAAGGCGAATGATTTGCGGAATCGATGGCGAACCCTTCTTTTTCAGATAGTCATCGAGCGGGTAGCCTTGCAACAACTGGAGCGCGATGTACGGCGTCCCGTCGATCTCGTCGGCTTCGTAAATGTTCACGATGTGATCGGAACTGATTCGCGCAGCGGCCCGTGCTTCCCGAAGAAAACGATCCTTCGCCGTCGCGTTTGCGGCGAACTTCGGCAGCATCACTTTCAGTGCAATTTGTCGTTGCAAGCGTTCGTCGAACGCGAGGTACACCGCCCCCATGCCACCGCGACCGAGTTCCTTCTGAATGCGGTATTTGCCGAGCCGCCCGATCTCGCCTGGTTGCGTCGGCAACGCGAAATGCGGCGTTTCGTATGTCTCGCTCGGACATGCATTCGCGGTTTCTTCCGAAGCCGATGGCGACGATTCGTGCGGATTCGATAGGAATTCAACCGTCGTCTCGATCGGTTTCTGCGACACTTGCATTACCTCCGTTTGCGTCTCAGCGTACGCAAATAGATTATCGGCAAGCGGGCGGTCTCACCAGAAAATAACGAATTGTTTCGTGCGCGCGCGACGCGATTTTGGCATGCGCTTTCATTTGCATCCGCGTTTGAAAAGAGTACGCACGATGCGCAGTCGGCACTCGTTTCGGAAGGAAAACCGAACGGCGAATTCGAGCCGAACCTCGTCGAATGGCACCAGGGAATGGCGAGTAACTCGCATCGAGAACGCGGGTAAAGGGCGGTACTGTCCGCGTAACCGGCCGCATCGCGGCTCGCATGGATTCTTTAGCTAACTACGGCACATCGACGCTTTCGCCTCCGGCCCGGGTTGCCATTGCGGGTAGGATCGGGGCGGCTGCGTACGTGAGAAAGTGGACGCTGGCGTCGGCGTAGGCGAAGTTCGCTCCGCCGGAGTGCAGGCTCCAGAAGTGGTACATATCGCACGGGTTCGTCGTTCGCCCCGGCCCGTAGGCGAGCATCTTCGCCGAAATGCACTCCGGAACGATGAATGTTCCCGTTTGCTCCGGGATGCTGAGTTCGGCCCCCGGTCCGGTGAACGGCGCGAACTTCCACATATTGCTGTACCATCGCCCGGATTGGTGCGAATCCGGTGGCGGGCGCTCGCCGACCATCAGCGTCTGGCTTGTGCCATCGGCGACTGACGTGAGTGAAACGCCTTCAAACCCGGGTAGCATTCCTCCCCGTCCCGCATACCCGGCAACTCCCACGTACGACGTCAGCGCCGCTGCCGCCGCCGCGCCCTTCGACCTGGGAACGGGTGTCGCAAGCCGGTCGTCGCTCGGACAGCGAAACGCTTTCAGCACCGTCGAGTAGCCGACGTGCGGAGTGCGGTAGGTGTATTGGCTTTGTTTGCACGCCTCGACCGAGGTACGCCAGAGCGGTTCCTGATCGATGTAAGGGAGGATCAACGCGGGCCAACTCAGGATTTGTTCGGGGCTCGCCGTGTAGGGTTCGTTACCGCCGAGGTTTGGCGGCAACCGACCGTACGCCGCGTGGTGCCCGTGCAGCGAGATTGCCATCTGCCGCAAGCGATCCGCACACGCCGCCCGGTCGGCACTCCCTCGTACCTGTTGGACGGCGGGCAATATCAGCCCGACTAACAAGCCGATAATCCCCACCACGACCAGCACCTCAACGAGCGTCACGCCACGCCGCACTCTGTTTTGCATCCTGCATCCCTCAATTCGGGTCGAAGTTGACATCCAGGTCTACCGTTCGGCCGTCGGTTAGTGTTGCTCGAAACGCGGCAATCAGGGGACGGTCACTGGGCGGCGGAGCGGCTGGCGCGAACTGAAGTTCGACTACTTTGGCTGCGGTCTCTGCCGTAACGGAAGGTGTCAATATTGTCACTCCCACGGGCAAGCGAACCGGAACCACACCGCGAATTGTTGCACCCTGCGAGCGGAAAACCAGCCGCGCCGACCGAGGCGCGGTTGGCGCAGGCCAGACGAGGCGTGCGGGCAAGACGACGACAGGTAAACCGATCTCGGCGGAAAGCGGTACGTTCAATACAGCCCCAGCGCGACCGCCAGCCTGAATCACCACATTCTCTCGGATTCGACCGGGCGTACCTGTTACGACAACCCGGCCCCAGGAACTTAGTGCAGCCTGCCTCCGCCAAATCGCGTAAGTCTTGCGCCTGAAATACTTTGCGAATATTATTGTGACAAACGAATCTCCGCAGATTCTGACAAGTGGGGCAT
>JAYVXI010000270.1:0-3429 GCA_043785305.1 Limnoglobus sp.
TCAGTGTTCATAGCCTATTCTACCGCCACCACTCGCGTTAAGTGCATAACAGGCTCTAGTCAACACTTGTCGTAGCAGAAGTCGTGAGACTTCTGACGCAGGATCATCCGCGAAGTCTCACGACTTCGACTTATTCGAGATCCCACATTTCATCGGTCGTGCCGAAGTCGAAGATGTTCTCCGCGTCGCGCAGCGCAATCACATTTGCGGCATCGCTGGAGGCGTTGCGGGTGGTTTCGGTGACGGCGACGACGTGGCCGTCGACGAACAGGATGTTCACGATGCGGCCGAACAGGCGATGGTGAACCGTGGGTCGGCGATCCGATGGCGGCAAGCAGTATGGGACTTCGATCATTTGCGGAACGCTCGGATCGACATCGACGGCGTTGAGGAACATGACGGTCTGACTGGTGCTGCGAACGGTCGGCATTTTGACGGGCGACCAACGGCCCGTGACGGCGGGGAGCGCCACGCTGAGCGGGGCGAGGTAGCGATAATTGTAGCCGTACCCGCCGGTGAGACCGTCGACGGTCAGCCGCACTTTCCCCGGCGCTTTCGCGGGGCTTTGCAGTGCCGAGGCGTTGTTCTCCATGTACGGCATGAGGTGCCCGCCGGCGGTTTCGAGCGTGCCATCGCTGCGTTGCAACGCGAACCACCACCGGATGCCCGCCGGGTCGGGCGTGAAGATCGGCGGCAGCGTCTCGGCATTCGTCGAAGCGTAATTGTGGACCGCGAGGCCGAGTTGTTTGAGGTTGTTCTGATCGTGCAACCGCGACGCCGCCGCCCGTACTTTTTGCACCGCCGGCAATAACAACCCGATGAGAATCGCGATAATCGCGATGACGACGAGCAGCTCGATGAGTGTGAACGCACGGCGGTTCGGCATGAGATTCCGCTCTTGACAGCCACGCGCGATTCTCGCTACGTGAGGCAAACCCTGCATTGGAGAATCGTTGCATGAGCCTGCTCAGTATACCGGCATTGGCGCGTTTCCGTGGCCTTTTTGCAAAAGCCGGGCGTAAATCCATCGACGCCGAATCGACATTGCCACCCGACATCGACTATGTGAAGGAATATGCGACAGCCGACATGACTCGCGATTACTGGACCGTAACCGGGCCGGGCACGCGCGAAGCCTACGACAAGTTGGCGGACGAGAAACTTCAACTTTTGATCGATGTCGGACTGCAACCGCACCACAAATTACTCGATGTCGGCTGCGGTACGGGGCAACTCGCGCAAGCCTGCGAACACTTTCTTTCGGACGACGGTCTGTTCGTCGGCACCGATGTCGGCGAATCGGGAATCGCCTTCTGCAAAGCGCGATTTCTACGCAAAAACTTTCAGTTTCTGGTGAACGAACCGACGACGTTACCGATACGCGATCTCCGGTTCGATGGGATTTGTTTCTTCAGCGTGTTCACGCACACCTACCCCGACGAGACGGTGCTGTTGATGGCCGAAACCGCACGGTTGCTGGCACCGAACGGCTGGCTGTACGCCGACGCATTCACATCGAACGAACCCGAACGCTACTCGGGAAATCGCGGAGCCATCGTCCTGAATCGCGCGCATTTCCTGCGACTGGCCGCCGTCGCAGGTTTCCGAAACATCGACGCCGTCATGACCCTCGACTGGCAAGCCGGAATGCGCCGCGAGTTCTTCCGGATGAAAGTAAACTGACGCAACGAGCCACCGGGTTCATCCGGTTCATCCCGGTGGGTGACTCGTAAGCACTATGCCCCGTGAACGGTTATACTTCAAACCCGCTCCTCAACTCCCTCCCCCGGTGAACGCGATGCAACTCGGTTTCGTCAGTGCCATTCTCGGCGACTTGAGTTTGGAGGAGGTCTTCGCCTTCGCGGCGGCGGAAAAATTCGACTGCGTCGAGGTGATGTGCTGGCCACCGGGCAAGGCCGAGCGACGGTATGCGGGCGTTTCGCACCTCGATGTCACCACCTTCGGACCCGAGCAAATTGCTCGCGTGCAAGCGTTAATCGCACGCACCGGCGTCAATATCTCCGGACTCGGCTACTACCCAAATCCGCTCGACCCCAACCCGGCACACCGCGAGATGGTGGCCGCACATTTGAAGTGCGTCATCCGTGCGGCGGCGCTGTTGGGCGTGAACGTCGTCAACACGTTCATCGGTCGCGACAGCAAGAAAACGATTGCCGAGAACATGG
Organism: Limnoglobus sp.; assembly: GCA_043785305.1. Taxonomy (GTDB): domain Bacteria; phylum Planctomycetota; class Planctomycetia; order Gemmatales; family Gemmataceae; genus Limnoglobus. The sequence continues at coordinate 2,187 of JAYVXI010000270.1, forward strand.
AAAGCGTCGAGGTCGTGTGGCCGCTGATCGTGCGCGAAGCGGAGGCGCACGGCGTGCGGATCGGCATCGAACATTGCCCGATGCTGTTCTCCGACGACGAATGGCCCGGCGGCAAAAACCTCGCGATCAACCCCGCCACGTGGCGACAACTCTTCGCGCGATTCCCGAAGACGCTGGGCCTGAACTTCGACCCGTCGCACCTCGTTTGGCAGTTCATCGACTGCGCGAAGTGCCTGCGCGAGTTCAAAAACCAGCTCGTTCACGTACATGCGAAAGACGAACGCATCGACCGCGACCGCCTACACGATGTCGGCATCATGGGCCTCGGCTGGCACGAACCGAAGTTGCCCGGCCTCGGCGACGTCAATTGGGGCGAGTTCTTCGCCGCACTCACCGACACCGGCTACAACGGCCCCGTTTGCATCGAAGTCGAAGATCGCGCCTACGAACGCTCCCTCGACGACCGCAAACGCGCCCTCCGACAAAGCAAGCGATTCCTGGAACAGTACGTGAGTTGAGCGGAGTCGCAGACCTCGCCGAGTGCGGTTGACGCGAACCCCACGAAACGATAGAAATGATCGAACGATACGGCCCCTTAGCCAAGTGGTAAGGCAACGGTTTGCAAAACCGTCACCCCCGGTTCGAATCCGGGAGGGGCCTCTCAGACGAAATCCTCGATACGCTGCGAAGACACGAATTTCGCAGCGTATTTTCGTTTCTTCACTCAACCCGGCGGTTCGTCGGGATGTCTCGGTAGATTCGGCATTGATCGACACGCTGACGACCGCGGCCAAGACCGCGACGAGCACCTCGACTTGCTCGCGGGAACCGCCGCGAGAATTCCCGTCCCACCGTCGGTTTTTTGCTATAGCCGATCCACAACTGCCGCCACACCCGCCCGCGACGCATGCGCAAAGAACTTGACGAAGCCGCAGCCGCGAAGGTGTTAGACACATCGACCTGGGCACGAGCCAAACTGATTCGGCTCGCGCGTCAGCAAGAAAAGCAGTAGCCGTCGAAGTGACTTCCGCCAAGCATTACCCCACGTCCGACATGTCGCCCCAGCCCATGTCGCTATCACCTTCGTTGGCTTGCGGTCGTAGGCGAATCCACTCACCGCGCTTTCGACTGGCGAAGATCAGCCCCACTAGAGCCTGTTATGTACTTTCGCTCGCCAAATTGGCGATGCGGCGGAGCAACAGCCCTGCGAACGCGACCCAGTGCCAGCCGGCCAGTGTCTCGG
>JAYVXI010000271.1:0-10937 GCA_043785305.1 Limnoglobus sp.
CGCTCCAACGCCAAGCCTACGGCTACCGCGACCAGGAATTCTTCCAGCTACGCATTTACGCGATCCACCTGGCCGAGTACGCACTTGTCGGATGAACCAAAAAACTGTAATCGACTGCCATCCGATATGGCGAACGTACGTTTCTTGATTGCGATTTGTTGTTTTGTCGCAGCGTCCCAAATCGAAACTGTCCCGTTGGCGCAGGAAACCATCCGCTTGCGATCTGCGCTCAATTGCCCATCGGCACGCGCGTGCCTCCAGACGTAGGTTTCACCGGGTTGGAGTGGGATTGGCTTTCCCGTGCGAACATCGTAATACGTGATGTCGTGGTTCTGGAGTCCTTCACCCATTACGGAAATCACATCGCCGAACGATTCGTTACCATGTACGCTTGGATCAATATCCTGTTTCGGAAAACCCTGCTTCCAATTCACTTTTCGACTTTTGACATCGAAACAAAATAATTCGAGTGGGTTAGTCCCATTTTCACTCGCCTCTCGAACGACACTACAAACGCTTTTCCCATCTTTCGACATCTTGATGAAGATGCTTTCTCCTGGAAGTCGGGTAATTTCTTTCATAGCGACCGTGTCGTAAACGATGATTTCCTTCTGATTGAAATAGGCAAGACGAGAACCGCTCTCGTTGTAAGAGGGGTAAAAATAACCACTTGCCTGAAAGTCGATCGCGAGCGGCAAAATGCGAATTGTCGGCTCGACGTGTACGAGTGTGACTTTCTGCTTGGTGTCGTAGTCTGGGATGAAAAGCGTGCCATTTGCGTTGAACCATAACCAGTCCGACTTCGTTTCCGTCAGTACCGTCTTGGCAATCCGTTTGAGTGTCGTGGAATTGTAGGTCCATAGCTCGATGCGCTGGATGGGAGTCTTAACGGTTTTTCCCGGTGGCTCGGTGGGTTTCTCAGCGTAGCCCGTCGTCGCCAAACCGACCACGAACAGTTTCTTGCCGTCTTTGCTCAGGGAAAAATCACTGCAATTCCAGTCCGGTTCGATCACTTCGCGAACGCGAAGACCCGTATCGAGATCCCAAACGGACATCACACCCCTTGCCGTTGTGACGGCGGTTTTATCGCCCGGAAGGAAGCGCACGCGACCGATACCGCTCGGTGGTAGGTAGCGCGTGCTGCCGTACCGTGCGGTTACGCCCAACGGAAGTGGTACGCCTTCGGCATCGAATTGCATTATCGCCAACGGAAACGTCAGGCACAGCATCGCGAATATATCAAAATCCTCGTCGAACTAATAACGGGGTCGATTATCGTACGAGCAAGTCGGGGACGTCGACGGCGTTCCCTTTCACGCGGATTCGCTTGAATGGCCAGCCTTCGGTGGGCGTCATTGGGTCGGGGCCTTCATTGGTGACGAGGACGGTATCAACGACGGATGCGGTTCCGATTTTCGACTGCCAGACGATTGGCCAGCCGGGGCCGAACTTCTCGTCTTGCCCCGCCTTGCGGAGTTCCTCGGCATGGAACCGCCCAGCCCCGTAGCCGATCTGCGCCTCGCGCCATTCGTGTTCGTACGGGCCATTCAGCGATAGCCGTTTCCCCGATTCCGCTGCCGAACCGACCGATTCGCCGGGGATGGACATCAGACGGTAAAGTGCCGAAAGCCGAACGGCCGCTTCAAAATCGAGCTTGAATTCCGGAGTCGGATCGCCGAAACAGATGGTGCGACTTGCGGTTGCGTAGAGGCCATCGCGGCAACCGGTCACTTGAAGGACGCAGGTTTGGTTCGCGGCCGCATTCGTAAATCCGGAACGGCGGAATTTCTTCGCTCGGTCGTCGGCGGCCACGCTGATGTTGAGAGCCTCCACGCCACGCCGACACAAACGATGCGCGATTTGCCCGGCGATTTCAGCTTCGGAAGAACCCGGCACGATGTTTCGCGCGGTCGCTTCGAGGGCATGAACGACGGCATTACCGAGCGTGCGATACAAGTCTTGTTCGTACGAAGTGAGTGGGCGAAGGTCCGCGCGGAGCCGGTCATTGATGAGCGGCATGTTCGGGAAGGGGCGATCCGTAGCGAACTTTTTCCCTGCCACCAGTTCGCCGAGCAACAGCGCCCGACCGACCGTCCATTGCCATTCCTTTAGCTGGAAACCGAGGCCATCGAGTTCTTCGTCGAACAGGCGTTGCCCGTCGATGTTACTCGCGAGCAACCAGCGTTGACGGCCGTTCGTGTAAATGCCAGGGCGTTCGCCATCGGCAATCAGTCCGCGAACGTTCATACCGCCCGTGAACCAAGCCACGTGTGCGGGCATCAGCATTACGACGCCCTCGCAACCGAGTTCTTCGAGCAGTTTCGCGACCTTGTCTTGCTTCGCGTCGATGTCCGCCCGTCGCCGAAGCGTGTGCGACATATCGAGCATCGGGATCGGTTGCGGCGTGACCGCATCGATCGAAACGCGACTGGTGCCAAAGATGCTTTCGGAATCGAGGTCTTCGGTGTCGAAGATCGACTCACCAACGGAATTCGTGTCAACAGTCATCGCGTCTCCAACCAAAAAATGCGAACGAGTGTGCCGAACGGCAGTCATCTCACTGAATTGTAACAATTGCACAGACGGGAACGCAAGCAGTTATTTCTTGCGAATTGCGCGATTGTGAGTTCTATTCTTCCATGAATTTTGAGATGTACGCTTTCACCCCGTCTTCGAGTGGTGTGACGGGTGTCGTGCAACCGGTGTCGCGTAGTTTTGTCGTCGTGGCTTGCGTGAAGTTCTGGTAATGCTTTGCCAAGTCGGCGGGCATGTCGATGAACGAAATGTTCGGCTGACGGCCCATTGTCATAAACACCGCCAGCGCGAGGCCGTGGAACGAACGTGCCGTGCCCGTGCCACTATTGTAAACACCGCCGACGTGGTCGTACTGCCAGAGCCAGATCAGGTGGTTCACACAATCGTCGACGTACACGAAATCGCGCAACTGACCACCATCGGGGTAGGTGGCGTCGGTCGAGCGGAACAGCTTCATGCCACCGGTGGCGACGATCTGCTTGTACGTTTGGAGTGCCACGCTCGACATGCGGCCCTTGTGGTTCTCACGCGGGCCGTAGACGTTGAAGAATTTCAACCCCGCCCAACGTGGCGGACTCGTCGTTTGCGCGAGTGCCCAGATGTCGAAGTCGTTCTTACTTTTGCCGTAAAGATTGAGCGGCACGAGTTGCGTCGGCGGTGTGCGGTCGTCGAATCCTTGCGTGCCATCGCCGTAGGTGGCGGCGCTCGATGCGTACAGAAACGGCACGCGCTGCGTCGTGGCCCACGTCCACAAATCGCGCGTGTAACCGATGTTGTTGCGGGCGAGGTAATCCCAGTTCGCTTCGGTGGTGGCACTGCACGCGCCGAGGTGGAAGATCGCCTCCGGCTTCCACTTCTTCGCCTGTAATTCTTGCAAAAACAGATCGTGCTCGACGAACGCGAACCGTTTCAGCCCGGCGAAGTTCATCGCCTTCGCCGCCGTCAGCGGGTGATCGACGAGCACCAAATCGTGCCCCTCTTTACACAGTCGATGTGCGAGATTCGAGCCGATAAATCCAGCGGCCCCGGTGATCGCAATCATGGTCTGGCTCCGTCGTTCGACACTACGAGGACATCGCAGTTGCGGTAAAAATCGTAGCGGCGTGCGACGATGCGGTGCGGCGTGACCACCGTCCCCGCGAGTTGTGCCAGCCACACCGGTTCGGGAACGAAAAGGTACGCGGGCAGCGGCATCGCGAGGAACACCCGTGCGGCCGGCGCATCGAGCATTCGCTCGACTTTGCGCTCTGCATAAAACGTCACGCTCGGTTGCGTGTAGTCGAGGCTCGCGATGCGAATTTCGCGGTCTGGCTGCTTTACACCCGCATCGTAGACGAGCGGTTTCGGTGCCTTCAAGCGATCGACTTCCACCGCCGGAAACGCCGCGAGGAAGCCGACGAAAAGTACCGCCATCACCGCGAACGTGACCGTCGCACTTTCCCGGCGATTTTTCAAAGAGTAGACCGCCATCGCAATGGCACCGACTATCGGAATCGCACCGATGGATGACCACTTCGCCAACCCCGGCACGATCCGCATTCCCTTCAAATCGAGCGGAATTTCCCCGCCCACGATCAGCAACCCGACCGCCACCACGACGCCGATGATCGCTAGAGACGCGATCGCCAACGGCATCACCCAGCGTGCGGGTTGAACGCGATGGCTCGCCCATTGCACGAGGAATCGCGCCGTCAGAATCGCAATCGCCGGGTATAGCGGCGCGATGTAGTTCGGCAGTTTCGTGGCGGCGATCGTGAAGACGACGAGATACGCGGCGAACCAGCACAGCAGAAACCGGCCCGCACGGCGCTCGCTACTTTCGACCGCGCTGCGTGCGTCTTTGATGCCGTACCAGATCGCGCCGATGAGGAACACGCACCATGGCGCGAAGAACGCGAACAGTGCCCCGATGTAATACACCACCGGCCCGCGATGGCCTTCCATCGGGCTGAGGAATCGGCTCGCGTTTTCGTCTTTGAAGAATGCCAGATACGCTCCGCGCGTCTCGGCAATCACCAGCCCGTACCACGGCACCGCGACCAACGCCCACAGCAACACCCCGCGCACGAGCCGGAAATCCCAGAGCCGCTTGAGTTCGCGATTCCACGCGAAGTACAGCAACACGATCAGCGCGGGCAGCGCCAAACCGGCAGGGCCTTTCGTCAGCATCGCCAGCCCGCTCGCCACCGATGCCGTGAAGAACCAGCTTCGCCCGCCGTTTTCGTGGCCGATCCAGAACAGGAACATCGTGAGAGTGGTGAAGAAAATGAACGGCGCATCGGGCGTGGCGGCGTGCGAGAGTTTGCAAAATTCGATCGCTGTGGCGAGCACCACCCCCGCGAGTAATCCCGTGATCGCGCCGTACATTCGCCGCGCGAGTTCGTACGTAATCAGCACGGAACCCAGCCCGAGCAGGAACGCGGGGAAGCGGGCCGACCATTCGGAAATGCCGAACGCCAGGAAGGCGATTCGCTGGATCCAGTACAGCATCACCGGCTTCGCCGTACGCAGTTCGCCGTTAAACGTCGGCACCACCCACGTGCCGACTTCCATCATCTCCCGCGTACATTCCGCGTTCACGCCCTCATCGACATCCCACAGCGACGGCGTGCCGAGGTTCGGCAACGTCACGAACGCCATCACCGCGAGCAACACCGCATAATGAACCCACCGAAGCGAACGCATATCGACCTCCCGTTTGTCGGAAGGCCAGCATAGTCTAAAGGGCAGGGGAGTGAGAACCTCAAAGGGAAAGCGCTGATCATGGTAAACGCTCGCCCGAGCTATTGACTGAAGCGTCAAGGGCGGCAGCCGTCGTTAGCCCCAATCCTGCTCTCAGGCATTCGTCGAGATTTAGCAGCAACTTTGGTGAAAGGATTCCTAACACTTGTGCGACAGTGTCGATGTAGACGGTATCGAGCACCAAGCCAGAAACGACTGAATTCATAAGTAGCCCAGTCGCTTTGCCTTCGGGCGTGCTCAAGTCGATGTACAGGCAAGCCGCGCAATCTTTCATCGTCAGGTTTTTCGTAACTTCCGCTACGACGACCGTACTGACATTGCTGGCATAAGTGTCCGACTGGACCACAACAGCAGGCCGCTTCTTGCCGCGCAGACCGGAGGGGTGCGGGAATCGGACGAGGATTACGTCGCCGCGTTTCATGGCTTCTCCGGTAGATCGTCGTACTCGTCACGGTCTTCGTGCTTGACCCTCTCCCAGGCGAGGGCTTGAAGTTCTTCCTTCGTCCACGGGCTGTCGTCGTACTCGACTTCCTTCAGGCGCTGGTATTCATCGGCGCGGAGTAACACAAACGTCTCCATAGACCGGGGATGCACAACACGTAGCGGGGTGCTTTCTGGTATTTCCAAGGCTTGCATTTGTTGTTCGGTCAGTTCGATCATGGCTGTCTCCTGTTGCGGAATTGTATCATCATTGCAGGACTGCATTCCGACAAAGTAATTGGAAGGTGGGTCGTTCCAGGAAAAACTCCTCGTAGTCGTGAGAACCTCAAATCGGTTCGAGGTGGTGCCGAACGATGTCGCGCAACTCGCCGGCCAGAAACACCGAGCCGGCGATGCAAATCAGGTCATCGGCAGCGGCTTCGGCGAGGGTGGCTTCCCACGCGGCGGTGGCGTTTTGATAGACAGACGGCCGCATTTCGGGCGCGATCCTTGCCAGCACTTCGACGAGTTTCTCCGGTGGCACGCAGCGCGGGTTGTTGCCGTATTTCGTGAGTACGATCTGGTCGAACTCCTTCACTAACACTTCCAGAATCGCTTCGTAGTTTTTGTCCGACGACACCGCAAACAGCACCGTTCGCCGCTTCGCGTTGGGGAACGCAACACGCAGGGTTTTCGCGAGTGCTTCCGCCGATGGTACGTTGTGCGCGCAATCGACGATGACCGCTGGCCGCAAGCGCACGACTTCGATTCGTGCGGGCCAATCGACGTTCGCGAAGCCGTGCGCGATGGCGGAATCGGGGATCGTCAGGCCGCACGCTTTTAACCGTTCGATGACGCCGACCGCGATTGCGGCATTCGCCGCCTGATGCTCCCCGAGCAGTTTCAGCGCGAACGCCGGATAGTGTCGCGCCGGTGTCACGACGCTCACCTTCGTGCCTTCATAACGGTAGTGAATGTCGCGTTCGAGTTGCACAATGCGGCTTGCGTTTTCGGCGGCGACATTCCGAATGACGGCCAGCGGCGCGGGTTGTGTCACCCCACTGACAGTCGGGATGTTCGGCTTCAAAATCCCCGCTTTCTGGAAGGCAATTTCTTCGAGCGTCTCCCCGAGTTGCGCCGTGTGATCCAAGCCGATTGAGGTAATGACGGTGACGAGCGGCGTACAGACGTTCGTCGAATCGAAGCGGCCGCCGAGGCCGACTTCGACGATGGCAATATCGACGTTGCGGTAGAGGAAATGCTGGAAGCCGATTGCCGTGGCGATCTCGAAGAACGTCGATGACGGATCGACGAGCGGCGCGAGTTCGGTCATGCGGGCCGCGAGTTCGGCTTCGGTGATCGGCACGCCGTTGACCTGAATGCGTTCTTCGACGCGAACGAGGTGCGGCGACGTGAACAAGCCGACGCGATACCCGGCGGCTCGCAGTGTCGCCGCGAGCATCGCTGCCACGCTGCCCTTGCCCTTCGTGCCCGTGATGTGGACGATCCGCAGGCGGTTCTGCGGGTCGCCGAGGTTCGAGAGTAGCGCGCGCATCCGCTCGAGTTTGAGGTCCGTCGGCGTCGCCGAACGCACTTCAAAATTCATCCGACCGTACCAGAATGCGATGGCTTCGTCGTAGGTCATGCGGCGCGTCAGGTGCAACGGAAAAAGCGAGCGGCACGCCATTCGTGCCGCTCGCTTCTGTTGTACCTCATCGCCGCGCCGGGACTACTGTTGAACGGGCATACAGACCTGTTCGAGCAATTTTTCGCATTTGTCCTGGATCGAATCGGCGAGGTTCGGCAGCGGTGCGCCTTCCTGCAACGACTCGCGGACGGCAGCGAGCCAGCGCGGGAAACTGTAAAGCATCGCGAACGCATCGAGCGTGACGGCTTCGAGGCGGGCGTGGTGGCCCTTCTTTTCGGCCTCCGTCCACAGCGTTTTGCTCTTCCCAGAGATCGTCAAATCGTCTTCGGGTCGCAACAAAATCAGGTGATCGACGACGATGGGCCGTGCGTCCATCACGCTCAGTTTCACTTCGAGATCTTTCGGCTTGCCCGCCCCCTTCGCCATGAACAAGCCGATGCCGACTTTCCACGGTTGGCCGTCTTTGCACGCCCAGTGTGCGAGCGTGATGAGGCCATACGTGGGGTGTTCGCCGTACGACCATTCGGGCACGACGTGTTGCAATCGCCACGGGCCGACCTTCACGCCGTGTTCGTGGCACGTGGCCAGGAACAGGCCGAGGCCCGCTTGCAGTTCGCGCGTCGCCCCCGTCAGCGAACCTTCGGGTTCGAGTTTGCGCCGGGCCGCACGAAATTCTTGATCCCACATGTCGGCGAGTGCCGCACCGGAGAACGTCGAACGGCTCGGCTGCGGTGGCAGAATCTTCGGCGCGATCACCATCTGCACGCCGTTGTCCGAGATGATATCGACCGACTTGAACGTCACCGCCATCGGCTCCGGGTCGTGCCCGAGCAAGGCATCGACGCGCGACTTCGTGTCCGCCGTCGAAAGCGCACCGGGGATCGGATTCAGCGACACCGCCGCGTAGCCGAACGGTCGTTCCAGGCTTGGTAGTAAGGGAACAATCGCGTCGTCGTCGCCGTTCTCGTCGACCGTCATGCGGGCGATATTGTCGAACGATTCCACGGGCATCGCGTTCGATTCCGTCGTCTCGTACACGACGTGATCGTACAGGTGGCGGAACTGTTGCAGCATGTCCCGCAACGTTGGTTCGGACTTCGCGATGCGGGTGATGTGCTCATCGGTGAACGGGTAAATGTCGGACATCGCATCCGAATCGGGCATCGTTTCGAGCACGGGTTGCATCCGCGCTTCGACGACGCAACGCACCAGTGGTGCGGGTGGCGCTTCGAGGCGGAGCGCCTTGACGGTGCCGTGGCCCGGTACGTGAACGGGGTTGTTCAAGCGGTCTTGAATGTACCCGTCGAGCGATGGCACGAAGCGGTTCCACAAGCCGCGTTCGGCGAAGATCAGGAAGCAGACGCCGTCGAGTTGGTGCATCACTTGCACGATGCCCGCGAAGAACGCCTCGGCGATGCGGTGGCAGTCGTCGGTACGGCGTGCGAGCAACAAATCTTCGAGCTGATCGAACGCCACCACGACGGGGATTTTCAGCCCGCGCAACACGTCCATCATCACTTTGAACAGCGCGAGGACGAGATCCTGCCGCCCCGGTTTCACGTTAAAATCGAGTTCGGCAAACCCGTATGTGAGGAAGTTCGCGAGGTCCGATTCGTCCTTCAACAGTACCGCTTTCGCGAAGCCGGCAAAGATCGCACGGCGCATCAGGCCCGCCGTGTTTCGCGGTTCGGTTTTCTGCACGTAGGCGACCATCAGGTCGAACGCCCGCGTCGGTGACAGCCCAGCGTCAGTCAGCGATTGCAACACCGCCGTCGGTGCGCGGCCAAAGTCCGACGCACCCGAAAGTTGGTCGGCCAGCCAGTCGGCACGCTCGTTAGCTTGGGTGTGCCCAATGCCGAGGCGACGTGCCCAACGGCCGATGCCGGGTGGCGGGAACAACTCGACTTTTTCGTCGCTACTGAGGTCGCGAATCGCGAGGCCGAGCAACCGGCGCACGAGGCTATCGCCGATGTAATCGAGCGGGCGACTGCCCTTCTGTCGACCGCCACCGAGTAGCGTGTCGATGATCTGGAACAGCATATATTCGAGGAAATCGGTCTCTTTTTGGAACACGCCGGGGTTCACGAGCAGTTGCCACTGCCCGCCCGCCCCGTGCTTGATGCTGTGCAGCAGGTGCGTCTTCCCGGCCCCCTTGTTGCCCAAAATCGGGACGACTTCCGAGTGCGTGTTCGGGTCGTGCCGATAGAGGTCGATGATGTTGTGCAGCAGGTCGCGCTCCACCGCGAATAGCTCTGCCACGTGATACCGCGCGCACACATCGTCGTCCGGGTTGCGCGCGAAGTAATTGCGAAACGGATTCCCGGCCCGGCGCAGTTGTTCGCGGGTGCGGTCCGTCAGAGGGCGAGTTCCCGTCAAAGTTGCCGTCATCGTAGCCTCCTTGCTAAGTCATCCGTGAAGCGAATCATCCCGTCCGCGTGCTGGCGTAGTACGCGACATTATGCGAAACTAACAGTGCGTAACCCGGCTCCGGTACCGCATACAACGGCCCCGTCCACGGGTGCAAATCGACCCGGCCCGCCGCGTGCATCGTCCGAAGCACATCGTGAAACGCACCGACGCTGAGGTCCGGTTCGCCACACGATACCCCACGGTAAAGCTCCGGCAACGGGCAGTCGCGGGCCGCCCCAATCGACGCCGCCCAATCGAGTAAATGCGTACGAATACGGGCTGCCAAATCGCGCGCGTTCGACGAAACAGCCACGTGCGGCGAACCCGGCAACACCGCCGTTACCGCCGCTTTCAGTCCCGCGATCTCATCGGCCATCCGGCGTGCGGTCGTCAGCAGTTGTTCCACCTGTTCTTGTCGCGATTCCAGTACGCGAACGAAGTCTTCGAGCACCTGTTTCGGGCTGACTTGTTCGCGTAAATACGCCATTCCCGTTTCAGTGATCGTGCAAATCTGCCGACCTTTGCCATCGACGAATCGTTCGTTCAGCAAGCGATCATCGAGACAGCGTTTGGCAACCGGTTTCGCAACGGTCGTCGCAGGAAACAGCCCCGCATCGGACTTCCCCGCAAACAGCGGCAAGCCATCGCGCTCCGCCGCCGCCCGCGTCAGCGCATCGACGATCAACTGTGTCAGTTTGTCGGCCATAAAGGGAATCTATCCCGAACGCGAGTTGCAACGCAAGACGAAGTGGGAAATTGTAGTTGAGAGTTACGAGTGGATAGTTGTTCGATGAACGATCCACTCGCAACTCTCAACTGATAACGATTCATGACGGGATTCGAGATCACCCATACGATTTCCCGCAGTCAAACAATCGGAGGCGATTTGACGTAAGTCGGAATTATCGACGTGCGCAAGAGTGTCTCAAAGTGTCGTGAAAGTGTCGCGAAGTGTCGTGAGATTGTCTCCAAGTGTCGTGAGATTGTCTCCAAGTGTCGTGTAAATGTCGCCACTTGCGCCGGTAGTCGAATGGAGAGCATTCGACATAAACCACGATGTGAGTGCGAATTGCGACAGACGAATCAGCAATATGCGATCAAAAAAGCGACTCTTGGGGCCTCCAAAACCGGAAAAACACCCGAAAAAACGGTTTTGGAGTGTCCGCAATTGTGACTTACGTCG
>JAYVXI010000272.1:0-10934 GCA_043785305.1 Limnoglobus sp.
TGCGGTTCAGGCCGATCGTGTGCGTTCCATACACGAGAACGTGCGTGCCGTTCCGCGTCGTCTCGCACCGCACCTCGGCATCGGGGTCGGCCACGGTGCGATCCGCAACGGTCACGCCACGACGACCGACCAACACCGGGCCGATGTCGTTTTCGTAGACGTCTTCGAGTTCCACCACGAGCAACGTATCCGGGTAGGCGACCAGCGTTCGCCCGCTCTTCGACGGGAAGCGTTTGGCGTGCTCGAACACCGATTGTGCGTTGCCGATCTTTTCCCAAGGCCGCGCGTTTCGCAATTTCCAGGCTTCGCCGAGTAGCTGGAACCACTCTTGCGTACCGGCCAGCAACCGCGAAAACTGCGGGCAGAACTGGCCGAGGTCGAAGAGATCGCGTGCCGTCAGCCGCGACTCAAACGCGACATTTGCGAGCAATATGCGAAGGCGTGCCGTTTCGCGGTCGGACAATCCCTCGGAATTCAACAGCGTCTCGGCAGCGGCTTCGGCGAACACCGGCGAGCTTTCACCGCGGCAAAACGGCGCGAACAACTCGGACATCAGCGTGCCCCAGTCGGTGCCGAACGAGGCGGTGTCACTCGCTTGCAGCACGCGCACCGCGGCGAACAACTGCGTCTGCGCGTTCCCTTTCTGCGACAACACGGCGGCATGTTGGGCTAAATCTCGAACGAGCGTCGATCGTTCGAGTGGCGTGCCTGCGTTCAAACTCGTGCGGCACAACCGCGTGAGAAATTGAATCGCCGTTTGCGTTCGCCCCACCGTGCCCGCGACTTCCCGCCACGCGGCATCGATTGCACGGACGTTCCGCCGACCCGTTGCGCGGCGAACGTAGCGGGCCGTGGCGTACGCGATCGTGACCAGCGACGCGGCGAGGAAAGCCGTCAGCAATGGCTTGATCGTCGACTTCGGCAACGCGAGGGTGGCGATCATCCCGACAACCGCGATTCCAGTGCCGATCTTCACGCCGAGTTCGCGCGGTCCGAGGCGACCGCCGGGGTCCGAAACCGTCGCCGGTTCCAACCCTGGCCGTTCGATTCGCACGGTCGTGCCGCGCGAGGCTTCGATGAAAAAGCCATCGCCACTAACGCGACCATCGGCCAACACGAGCGGTTCCGCTAAAGGTTGAACCGGATTGCGGATCATCGCGAAACAGGTCGGGCAGATTCCCGATTGCGATTCGGCCGCCTTTCGGCAGACCGGCTCAATCTCCTCTGCCGTCGCCCCGATCCGCGTCAGCAACGCCTGATGGACCTGCGCGGGTTCGACGTTTTCGTAGGTTTGCTTCGTCAGAAAGTAAATTTGATCCAGCTCGGTCGTATCGCGCGAAGTGGCGTAGCTTTGCACCGCTTTCTCGATGGCGGGTGCCGGTTCAGCCGCGCGACCGTTGGCGAATAGCAGCCGGTGTTTCGCCCACAGGTGCCGGATTAGGGCAGGGCGGGTGAACCGCCCGCTACACTTCGGGCAACGCAGTTTCGTCGTGGCTTCGGTCTGGTCCACGATGGCATCGAGCGACGTGCAGACATCGATGCGCGACTGCAAATGTGTGAGGCGTTCGAGTGTGCGAATGCGACCGAGACCGGCGGTGAACGATCGAACGATCGGGCCGACCGATTCCAGTTTATCCGGTAGCGACGCGATTAATTTTGCGGTGGCGGCCATGCGATGACCGAGAACGACTTCGCGATCGGATAACAACGGGGCCGTGAGCAGGATCAAGCCGTTGGGGATCGGTAGCGGCATCCGCGCCACGAATTCGACCGCCATGCGTTTTCCGTTCGGGTGTGCTCGGATACGATTGAAAAGTGGCAGCACTTCGCGACGTTTGGAGTACACCTCCGCCACCGCCGCGATGCGTCGGCCTCGCTCGGCTCGATTGCTCACCGACATCAGCCGCCGGACGATTTCGTCCAACACCTCGGCAGATTCGTTTGAATTGGCTTCGATACCGGCCATGCTGTGTCGTGTCCCATCGAGAAGCGATTTCAATCGAATTTCGTGCGAACGCTACCGAGAAAGAGTAGTGTATGTTTACTCGAAATCTATCCGCAGCCCTTTGAGAAACGAACCATGTACGCGTTCCCCATCCGGATGTTGGCACTCGCGGCCATACTCGCCGTCGTCGGCGTGGCGTCGGCACGAGACGACGAAGATAAGAAAGCGGCCATCGAGCAAAAGAAAGTCGCAATGGGCTTTCTGAAGAAAGCGAGCATCGACAAGATCGCAACGGCAGAGACCGAGAACATTCAGTTGTTCACGACCTACCCCGAAGCGAAAGCGAAAACGCTCGCAGACTCGGCACAGAAAGTCGCAATGTTCGCACGAAAAACATTGAAATTTGAGGAAGCTACGAAGCTCTGGAAGGGCAAGCTCACGGTGTACGTGTTCGCGGACCCACGAACGCTCGGTGCGTTCTATCGCACTGTCGAACAGAAGAAAATCGAACGCGACACGTGGTTCGCAGTCAATTCTCGCATCGATCCGACATACGCGATGATCGGCATCGATCGCGGCGATAAAGCGACCGACGCGGAAATCACCAACGACGTTTCGACGATCGTGGCCGCGACCGTGTTGAACAAGAAAGCGGGCACCGGGCCGACGACGGGTTCGCTACCCGACTGGCTGCAAATCGGCTTCGGGCGAGCGATGGTGTTACGCGGCGACACGAAGCCGACTGCGCTCAGTATCTACAAAGCCAAAGTCAAAACGCTGGTTGCCGGCTCGAAAACCAAGCCATCGTCGGTGCGGGCGAACGAACTTTGGGAAGGCGAGAAGTCCAAGGATTACGATCTCGTCGCCGCGAGTTTCGTCGAGTACCTGGTCTATGGCCCCGAATCGGAGAAGTTCGCGTCGATCCTCAGCAATTTCAAACCGACCGCCACCGGTGCGCAACCGACCTTCGCAGCCATCCTGACCGAACTCGAATGGAAGCCCGAAAGCCTCGATTCCGGCTGGAAGAAATGGGTGACGACGGGGAAGTGATGAGGGCACCGCGTAAGCGTGGCGTGGTCTTTCCTACGCTACACGCGAAACGAGGTTTGAACGCTTTCACAGCCGCCTCGCCGCCGCCCAGGGGTTGCAGGCGAAGTTCAAGCGGATCCTCGCCGGCGACCCGCCGTATGACATCTTCGTGCGATGGAAGCCGCTGCACGATCAGGCCATCGGCTGGCAGCCGGACCTGAACGACGGCGTGCAAATGAACACCCGCCCCTTTGTTGAGGCCGACATCCTCCGCAAGACGCCGAACATCAAGTGGACGAAGGATCGCGGCAAGGAACGACCCCGCGACCAGCCCGACTACCCGTGGTTCAACGCGGCGGGCGAGCGGGTGAACGACGTGCATTTGACGAATGCGACTAAAATGGCGTCACGTACCAACAAGGGAGGAAAGTCATGAAGTGGCAAGATCGGATTAGCGTGGACCCGAGCATCTGTCATGGCAAGGTGTGCATCAAGGGCACCCGGATCATGGTCACAGTGATCCTGGATAATTTGGCCGATGGTATATCGGAAGCAGACATCTTGAACAGCTACCCGACCCTGAAATCCGAGGACGTTCGGGCGGCGATCCATTACGCCTCGGGCTTAGCTTCGGGCCGGGTGGTGACGCTGCCGGAGGCGGGCTGATGCGGTTCAAGACGGACGAAAATATGCCGAAGGAGATCGCTGGACTGCTGGCGCAGTCCGGCCGCGATGCGTTGCGGGTTGACGAACAAGGTTTGGCGGGCGTGGCGGATCCCGGCATTGCGGCGGTTTGCCAAGTCGAGTTGCGTGCGTTCGTCACGCTCGATACAGACTTCATGGATGTGCGCCGCTTCCCGCCGGGAAACTACGCCGGCATCATCGTCCTCCGTCCACACCGCCAGTCCGTTCCTCGACTCATCAGGATGACCACGCGATTCCTTTTGTTGCTCGACACAGAACCGCTGGTTGGAAAATTGTGGATCGTGGATGAAGGCCGCATCCGCATCCGCCCGGAGGATGCACCGTGACCGTGTTCGACTCGCACCTCGGCTCGCTCCAGAAGGCGGCCGACTACAACCGCGAAGACACCGTGCCGCCTGCCGCCGTCATGCTTACGCAATGCCGCTCGCTGGCGTCTTATCTGTGCAGGATGCGTTTCCCATCTCGAAAAACTGGCGAGCGGCACCGCGTAAGCGTGCCGTGGTCTTTCCCACGCTAGACGACGCTCGCTGGGTTTCCGTGAATGAACATCACTCACCCCGCGAAATACCATGCGGGTGTGACGAGCCAATCCAACGTGCCGGTGCCTTTGGCGATCTCGTTTTTGCACTCGATGCAGGCGACGGCGGCTTTGTCGAAGTCGATGCTACCGGTCTCGCCGCCCATCAGCCACGTGGCGTAATCGGCGATGTCCGGCATGTGGCCGACTAAAATTGTTTCGCCGCCGCCGTATTCAAATACGAGTTTCGATAGCTTTTTCGGTCGCATTTCGCCCGCGGATAGCCTCTCCGTTACCACGAATTCTTTGCCGGGCGTCAGCAGTTGCGCGATCGGTTCGGCGGTTTCCAACGCACGGATGAGCGGGCTGGTCAGCACGACCGACGGCCGGATTCCCCGGCTTTCCAAGGCTTTCGCGAGTGCCGCCGCTTGCAGTTTGCCGTGATCGGTCAGCGGGCGGTGAAAATCGGATGCGATCCCATCGAGGGGTAACGGCACCGCTTCCGCATGTCGAACAAGTAATAGTTTCATCGCATCGCCCTTCCCGGTTTCCTCACATTTACCACCCTTCCGCGAAGGGTAGCGAAGTCCTACACTAACCAATGAAATGATTATTGGCCAGCAACGGCTGTAGTGGACCGTGGCCGATTACCTTTTGCGGATGTGCTGTTCATCATGAAGCGGAATGATATTCGAAACGTCGCCGTCATCGCCCACGTCGACCACGGCAAAACGACTCTCGTAGACCAGATGCTCCGACAGTCCGGGCAGTTCCGGTCCGAGGAACTCGATAAGCTCGTCGGCGGTCAGCACGGGCTGATCATGGACAGCAACGACCAGGAACGCGAACGCGGCATCACCATCCTTGCCAAGAACTGTGGCATTCGGATCGGCGATGTCAAAGTGAACCTCATCGACACGCCGGGGCACGCCGACTTCGGTGGCGAAGTCGAGCGGATTCTGAAAATGGCCGACGGCGCATTCGTGCTCGTCGATGCCGCCGAAGGCCCACTGCCCCAGACACGCTTCGTGTTGCGCAAAGCGTTCGCGTGCGGGTTGAAGCCGATCGTCATCATCAACAAGATCGATCGCCCCGACGCACGGATTCAAGAAATCCACAACCAGATGTTCGAGTTGTTCATCGAACTCGGCGCGGACGATTCGACCGCCGACTTCCCCGTGATTTACGCATCGGGACGCGCCGGGATCGCCACGACGGACATGAACGTGCCGCCGGTCGATCTCAAGCCGCTGTTCGATGCCATTCTCGAAAAGATCCCCGCACCGGATGTCGAATTCGACGTGCCCCTGCAAATGCAAGTGACCGCGATCAGCTACTCCGAGTTCCTCGGCAAGATCGCCGTGGGCCGCGTCGAAGCGGGCAAGATTCGCAAGAATCAGAAGGTGACCGTCGTCAAACAGAAAGACGGTTCGACCTTCAACGACACCGTCGTGCAAGTGCTCGAGTTCGACCGCCTTGCGAAGCGCGAAGTCGATGAAATCAAAGCGGGCGACGTTTGCGCGATTGTCGGCCTCGACGAAGTCGACATCGGCGACACGATCTGCGATTTCGACAAGCCGAACGGTTTGCCACCGCTGACGATCGACGAGCCGACGCTCGACATGCTCTTCAAAGTGAACGATTCGCCGTTCGCGGGCCAAGACGGCAAGCCGCTAACGAGCCGCGAACTGCGTGCCCGACTCGATGCCGAGTTGCAGCACAACGTCGCATTACGGGTCAAGCCGGGCGAGCGCGAGAGCGAGTTCATCGTCTCCGGGCGCGGCCTGCTGCACCTCGGCGTGCTGCTCGAAAACATTCGCCGCGAAGGCGGGGAAATCGCGGTCGGCAAGCCAAAAGTCATCATGAAGGAAGTCGACGGCAAAATGATGGAGCCGATCGAGTACCTCGTGGTCGAAGCCCCGAACGAGCATTCGTCGTCGGTGATGCGGCTCGTGCTGGAACGCCAGGGCGAGTGCATCAAGATGGAAGGCGGCCAGGGTAACAGCACGCACATGGAATTCCACATTCCTGCGCGGGGTCTGATCGGCCTGCGAACCCGCATGATGACCGCGACGCAAGGCAACGCGATCATGCACCATAACTTCCACGATTACCGCATCGCCCGCCCCGGTATGCCCGGTCGCTCCGCCGGCGTGCTCATCTCGATCGAAACCTCGAAGACCACCGGCTATGCCATCGAGGCACTGCAAGATCGCGGCGTGCTGTTCGTCGATCCGCAAGAGCCGGTTTACGAAGGCCAAGTCGTCGGCGAGCATTGCCGCGACAACGACCTCACCGTGAACGTGACCCGGTTAAAAGCCCTGACGAACATGCGGGCGTCCGGTTCGGACAAGACCGTCTCACTGAAGCCGCCGATGCGATTCTCGTTGGAAATGGCGCTTGAGTACATCGACGACGACGAACTCGTCGAGATTACGCCGAAGTTTCTGCGAATGCGCAAGTTGTTCCTGAAGGAAAACGAACGCAAACGCTCCGGTCGCGGCAAAAACTAATTGCGATTCCAAGCCGAAGTCGCGAGACTTCGGCGATTGCGTCAATTGCCATCACTTTCCGATTTCGCGGATACCGTCGTCGCCTGGAGTGGGTGCGACGACGGGTTGCATCAGAAATGGCCCTTTCCAGGTGACTCCGAATAGCGAGCCGTCGATCTGCCACGTTCCCTGAATGCTGCCCTCGCCGTCGGGGCCACCGTCGTACGTGACGGCGTGTTTGTTGTGGTACTGCTTCACCATTACGACGTGGCCATTCGACGGGTTGCATTCGCCGCGAACGGTGAACGGCCCGACGATGTCCGTGCCGGAGCCGACGATTCGCTCGCCCCGAAAACGTAGCTCGAACTCGCGCATCGTTTGCCGGCCATAGCCTTCCTGTTGCCAAAACCCACGCCATACGCCCGACGGATACATGCGACGCCCTCGCTTGCGAAATTCATCGACTATGCCACATGATACTCATGTAAGGTATGCGGCCGAACCGGTTTTTCGTATCGTTTGGGAATGAAATCAGTGGGTATTAAACCGTACGTCTGGATGCTCTGCGGCTGTGGGTGGTTCTCGATCATGGCGCTCACCGCGCGTTCGCTGGCCGAGATCTGCGATTGGCAGGTCGTCGCCGTGTTTCGTAGCGGGCTGGCTTGCCTGATCGCGTTTTCCGTCGCGAAAATCACGAAAACACCGCTGGTGTTTCTACGCCCCCGCATGTTGTGGGTGCGAAGTATTTCGGGCAGTTGCAGCATGGTCGCAGGGTTCTATGCCTTCGCGAAAATGGATACTTCGACGGTGCTGACGTTTACGAACACTTTCCCCGTGTGGGTGGCGTTACTTTCGTGGCCGTTGCTCCGCGAGAAGCCGACATCGGGCGTGTGGATTGCCGTATTGTGCGCGGTGCTTGGCGTCGGCGTGACCTTGCGGCCATTCGACGGGGCGGTGCCGTTCCAGCCTGCCGCATCGGCGGTGTTCGCATCGCTGACGACGGCCATCGCGATGCTCGGGCTGAACCGCTTGAAGGGCGTCAAACCGTTGGCCGTAATTTTGCACTTTTCCTTCGTTTCCACGCTATTCTCAGCGGCGGCGTTGCTGGTGTTCCCATGTACGCACGGCATCGAACAGCTTTACGCACCGATCACGTTGGTCAAGCTCGGCGTCGTCGGGCTGACGGGCACCATCGGCCAATTGTTCCTCACGTGGGCATTCTCGACCGGATCGGCGACGAAAGTGTCGGTGGTGGGGTTGTCGCAAGTCGCATTGGTGATGTTCCTGGAAGCGATGCTGGGCTGGAAAACCATCGACTTGCTCAACGTCGTCGGCACAACGCTCGTGCTCGGCCCCACCGGTTGGCTGATGGCCCGCGAGCGCAAACCGCCCATAAAACCCGACGAAACCGACCTCGCCGAAGCCGCGATCGAGTGAATCGCCGTTGACGGAACCGCGATGGGAACTAAACTGTTGTTAGGCTGAGTGGCGGAATGGCAGACGCAGTCGACTCAAAATCGACCGCCGAAAGGCGTGTGGGTTCAAGTCCCTCCTTAGCCAATTCAAGTCTCATTTCCCCGGCTACTCGCATCACTGCGGTAGCCGGGCGATTCAATTCGCGATGCAAATCCCGAAATGATTAATCCTTGAACTTGAACCGGATGATGCACCAGAGCGCGTTGAAGGCGTCTTTGAGGCCGATCTTTTTGCCTTCGGCGTAGGTGCGTCCGGAGTAGCTGATTGGCACTTCAAATACGCGCCACTGGAACTGGCCATTCACTTTGCGGGCGACTTTAGCCGTCACTTCTGGCTCGAAGCCGAAGCGGTTGGACTTCAAATTCATTCCCTGAATGACTTCGCGTTTAAAGACCTTGTAACAGGTCTCCATGTCGGTCAGGTTGAGGTCCGTGAAGATGTTGGAAAGCATCGTCAGGCCCTTGTTGGCCAACGAATGCCAGAAGTACAGCACGCGATGGCATTCGCCGCTAAACCGCGAACCGAAGACCGCATCGGCGCGGCCATCGAGGATCGGCTGAATCAGTTTCGGGTAGTCCGACGGGTCGTATTCCCAGTCGGCATCTTGCACGATCACCACGTCGCCCGTGCAATGCTTGAAGCCTTCGCGGAGTGCCGCCCCTTTGCCCATGTTCACCGGTTGGTGGAACACGCGAACGTTATCGAACTGCTTCTCGAGTTGCGCCAAGATCGCGGGCGTGCTGTCCGTGCTCATGTCGTTGACGAGGATGATTTCCTTCGGCATCGGCACCGCTTGCACGCGGCGAATGACTTCGCCCAACCAGCGTTCTTCGTTGTAGACGGGAATGACCACCGAGAGTTTCCAGCCGGGTGGGATCGGGTAGATGCCGATACCGCGACAGACCGCTTCGCCGAGTAATTTGTGCAAGACTTCGATACGTCGATTCGGATCGTTGGCGATCGCATCGACGAGTTCCAGGAGTTCGTTCGATTGTTCCATCTCGGCGTATCTCGGTTGGTCTAAGAGCGTAATGGCCATGCGTTTTCCTTACGCGGCTGTGGAATCGTTCCGTGTGCGACAGATTATGATCGGAAATTGCGAACTTCGCAAGTCGAAGCCGTTTCGCGGTGAACCCGGCTTGACACCTTACGGTTGCTTACCGTACGCAGTACCCACACCACACGCCGCCGGAAGGAACCCGCGCCATGGCCACGAACGACACACCCGTACCACTGTGCGATATCAACGCACAGTATCGCGCACTCAAACCAGAGATCGATGCCGCAATCGCGCGTGTCGTGACATCGGGAATGGCGATCAACGGGCCAGACGTCGCCGCATTTGAGAAAGAAGCCGCCGCGTACTGTGGGGCAAAATACGCGGTCGGTTGTGCGTCGGGTACCGATGCCTTGTTGCTGGCACTACACGCACTGGACATCGGGCCGGGCGACGAAGTGATTCTGCCGACGTTCACGTTCTTCGCAACGATGGGTTCGGTCTGCCGTACGGGGGCCACGCCGGTGTTCGCGGACATCGACCCGGAGACGTACAACATCGACCCGGCAGAGATCGCGAAGCGGATCACGCCGCGAACCAAGGCGATCATGCCGGTTCATCTGTTCGGCCAGTGTGCCGACATGGACGCGATCGATCGACTGGCAAAAACGCACGATTTGCACGTGATCGAAGATGCCGCACAGTCGTTCGGTGCCGAGTATCGCGGGGTGCGCTGCGGCACGCTCGGCGTCGTCAACTGCTTCAGTTTCTACCCGAGCAAGAACCTTGGCACACTCGGCGACGCCGGTATGGTCACGACCGAGAGTGCTGACATTTACAAGAAACTGCTTGCACTGCGGAACCACGGTAGCGAGGTGAAGTATTACCACAGATTAATGGGTTGGAACGCGCGAATCGACACCTTGCAAGCGGCAATGTTGCGAGTGAAACTGCCCCACGTCGATGGCTGGCTCGAAGGTCGGCGTCAGGCGGCGGCACGATACGATCGACTTATCGAAGATTCGGGTCTAAGCGGCTTCTTACGTCGCCCCGTTTCCCGCCCCGAATGCACCCACACGTTCAATCAGTACGTCGTCCGCGCATCCGGTGGACATCGCGACGCACTCGTGAAACACCTCAAAGATAGCGGCATCGGCTGCGAAATCTATTACCCACTGCCGTTGCACCTGCAAGAGTGCATCGCGCACCTCGGCTACAAAGTCGGCGATTATCCGATCAGCGAAACAGCGGCCCGATCCGTGCTGGCGTTCCCGATGTTCGCAGAAATCACCGAAGAACAACAGCACCGCGTCATCGACACCTGCGCGAGCTTCGTACCGCAACAGTTGCGAAAAGCGGCGTAAAAGCAAGTTGGGCATGTCGAGGAATGTCGGATCCCAGCGAACGAAGTGTTGCTGAATCACCCGTTCGCTGGGTAGAGTGATTCCATGTTTGAATTCATAGCAGACGTCTTCTCCCAGGTTATTTGCCTCATGACCGGCCACGCGGTACTGTGGATACTCACGCTTGGCCGATGGAATATGTCCAACGGACGCGACGATGCGGCAACAATCGTCGGCATACTGTTCTGGGTCGTTCTCGGTGTGGGGGTGTGGCTCGTGTTTTTCCGGTAAGCGATAGCGCCAAACGAGGCTGATTTCGGTTCCCCTACGCACGGTACCGTCAACAATTCGCAGAGATCATATGTATCACTTCCGCTGAAAGTCCTGATTATGTGGGGCACGTTTTTTACGTGCCATGATTGATAATGGC
>JAYVXI010000273.1:0-29721 GCA_043785305.1 Limnoglobus sp.
TCCACTCCCAATCGACCGCAACCGCTCAAAATAACAAATTCCGCCGTCGCAGCGAGGAAATGCCCCGCCCGAAACCGCAGATGAAATATCCGGGCTAAGACGGTTTGCCGGGCTGGTTGATTTTCCTACTCATCTTCGTGGCAGGTAACCTCATTTTGTATTATTCGACGGGGCACATCCTCATTCCGCTCAAATAACGGGTGAAGTTTCGCTTGCAATGCCATCGATATTTGTTAGTCTCTTCGCATCCTTTCACCGCAGGGGAGCGAACGATGTCCGACGATAGCGATGGTTCCGGCTTCAAGGGCATACTCATCTTCATTGCCATTTTCGGCGTGGGAAACGCGATCCTGTACTTCACAACGGGGATTTTCCTCATCCCGCTCAAATAATCGGCAGGCCATGAACGACGCGGTTTCACGGCGATACTGGGTTTGGCCGTGCCGTCTGAATGCGCCGACCGCACGCGCGATTCTGCGAGCGGCTGGCTTTGCGGAGCCGTGGTTGCGGGGCCTCCGTTGGTTGCCCACCGCGATCGCGGTCGGGGCGATCCCGATCTTGCTTGCGTCTGTGCTTGGTACGTCGTTTCATCAAACGCTGACGGGTCTGTTGTTGGTGCCGTTGCTGTTGGCGTGCGTGGTGCAGGATCGCTTCGTTCGCGGGATCGCGATCGTCGTGACGGTCATCGGCGTGCATTCGTTCATCGCGATAACTCTGAGTGCGACCGACCCCGAACACGCCGCAATGATTCTCGATGGTAGTGTCCCGTATTGGGAACGAACGCGACATTGGATTATCACCGGCGACGACCCCGAGTACCGTTGGCGAACGTGGCTGCCCGCACACCTGCAACTCGCCGTCGGCGTGCCACTCACGGGCTATTTGTCGCTCGGCGCGATCCCACTGAGCATCGGCATTCGCGAAGTCGACCTGATGAACTTTTACGTCGGCCGCCTGATCGTTACCAGCGATCACCCCGGAATCGCCATCGCCTGCGGCTGGCATCCGTGGTCGATCGCCCGTGGCCTCGGGTATGCCGTACTGTTGTTCGAGGTGGTGTCGTGGTCCTTCACGCGAATGGTTCACGTCGAACTTTCGACGCGTAACCGCAGGCAATTCCGCTGGGTACTCGGCTTCACGTTGGCGATCCTCGACGCCGCCCTGAAACTCGGGATCTCGCCGTACATCCGCGATCAACTCTTCGCGAACATGAATATGCGCTAACACCGTCGCTGGGATGTGCTGCTCGCTTTCGTGGCAGTGCGGCAAGATTTCTAGGCGTTCGATCTGTTCTTCATGTCATTTCATTTCCGATACACCTATCCGATTCCTCTTGGTTTCTCGCGAGTTTCATCGCTTTGCTTAAAAAATGTCACTCGATCGTGGCTTCAGGCGCACGAATTGCGTTTGTGTGTCCTGGCAACCGTAGTCACCGCACTGGATGGTGACGCGACCGTTTCAAGGACACCACTCTCCATGGCTCCTGAAGGCATGGTCTATCTCGTTGGGGCAGGCCCTGGCAGTCCGGACCTCATCACCGTTCGCGGTTTGCGACTGCTGCAAAGTGCGGATGTGCTCGTCTACGATTCCCTCATCCACCCCGATTTACTACGTGAAGTGCCGTTGACCGCGGAGCGAGTTTACGCAGGCAAGCGCGGCTACTGCATCGGCTCGACGCTTCAGGAAACGATCAACGATGTCCTCGTCAACCGTGCCCGCGACGGTCTGTGTGTCGTTCGCCTGAAAGGGGGCGACCCGTGCGTGTTTGGCCGCGGTGGCGAGGAAGCCGAGTATCTGGCGGAACGTGGGATTCGCTTTGAAATTGTGCCGGGCGTCACGACCGCAATCGGCGCGTGTGCTTCGGCGAACATCCCGCTCACGCACCGCTCGGCGGGACAATCGGTGGCACTCGTTACGGGGCATCACGACCCCGACAGCGACGATTGCGAACTCGCTTGGGACGCACTCGCCTGTATGAGCAACCTCGTGGTTTACATGGGGCTTCGGCACATCGAAAAGATCGCGGCGAAGCTCATTGACGCCGGGATGTCAGTTACCACTCCCGTTGCCGTTATCGAACGCGCCACGCTCCCCGATGAGCGCGTCGTGGATGGCGAACTCGGAACGATTGCTTCACTCGTACGCTCGGCAGAAGTGCGTTCGCCCGCAATCATCGTCATCGGCGAGGCCGTGCGATTTCGTGCCTCGCTCAATCGTTGGGCATTCGCGGCACAGAACGCTTAAGTGCGAATTATTTAATTTTATCAGGAGCAGATCATGCCGGTGAATTCATCGCGTCGGGGGTTTCTGAAGTCGGCCGCGTTCGGCACGGCCGCGACATCGATCGTCGGTTGTGGCGGTTCGGATTCTGCCGTTACGCCGGAAGGCGCAATGGACAAACTCGATATCGGTATCATCGCACTCACCGACTGTTCGCCGTTCGTCATCGCGCACGAAAAAGGCTTTTTCAAGAAGTACGGCATCGAGTCGACGATCAAGAAGCAAGCGAGTTGGGCGGCGGTTCGCGATTCGCTGTCATCGGGCGATATCCAATGCACGCACATGTTGCTGGGGATGCCGTTCGCGAGCACGATGGGTCTCGGCGGCGCTCCGAAGAAGCCGATGATCGTACCGTGGATCGTCAACCGAAACGGTCAAGCGATTACGCTTTCCGAGAAGTACAAGGGCAAGGTCGGTGCCGACGCGAAGCCGTTAAAGGCGTTCGTCGACGAAGCGAAAACGAAAGAGCCGCTCGAGTTCGCGATGACCTTCCCGCCCGGCACGCACGCGATGTGGATTCGCTACTGGCTGGCCGCCGGTGGCATTCAACCGGGAGGTCCGAACGGCGAAGGTGCGGACATCAAGCTCATTACGGTAGCACCCCCGCAGATGGTCCAGAACATGATACGCGGCAAGATGGACGGCTTCTGCGTCGGCGAGCCGTGGAACGCACGCTGCATCAAAGAGAACATCGGTTTCACCGCCACGACGACGCAAGAAATCTGGAAGGATCACCCCGAGAAAGTCGCCGCGTTCACGAAGGAATTCGCCGACAAGAACCCGAAGATCGTGAAGAATGCGTTGAAGGCATTACACGAAGCGAGCGTGTGGCTCGACGTCATGACGAACCGCCCCGAGCAGTGTGAGATCGTCTCGAAGACGACGTACATCAACTGCGAGCCGCCGACGATTCTCGCTCGTTTACAAGGCACTTACGACTACGGCGATGGCCGCAAGACGCAAGACCCGAACTACATGATCTTCAGCGATCGCAACTGCAACTACCCGCAACCCGCGTACGGAAAATGGTGGTTGACGCAACTCCGCCGCTGGGGCTTCACCGATGGCGCACCCGACTACGAGGGCGTCGTTAAGGAAGTGATGCGGCCGGACATTTACGAAGAAGCGATGAGCGAGATCGGCTACAAGCACGGCGGCAAAGACGACAGCGCGATTACGTTCTCCGACGGCGTGACCTTCGACCCCAAGGGCGACATGGAAATGTACGCGAAGGGCTTCGCCATCGGCGCGCTGAAGGGTTGATGTTCCCGCAACGCGCCGATTGACCTCTGCCATTACCACACTGAACGAACATGAAAAAGCTCTTCCCATTCGACTGGCTGATCCTACCCCTCGTCGGCATCGCGCTGACGATCGGCGTCTGGTATTTGCTCAGCGCCACCGTTGCGAAGGAACTGCCTTCGCCGATGAAAACGTGGGACGAAAGCAAGCAGTACGTGTTGCAACCATTCGACAAACGCGGCGAGCAAGACCAGGGGATTTTGCGGTTCACGTGGTACTCGTTGGTGCGGGTGGCGAAGGGTTACGCGATTGCGATTCTCATCGGCACGCCGCTCGGGTTCTTGCTCGGGTTATCGCCGTGGTTCGGCAAAATGTTCGACCCACTGATTCAAATTTTGCGTCCCGTGTCGCCGCTGGCGTGGTTGCCTTTGGGCCTCGTGTTGTTCGGCAAAAACGAACCGGCGGCGATCTTCACCATCGCGATTTGTTCGATGTGGCCAACGGTGCTAAACACCGCCGTGGGGGTGAAGGCGATCCCGCAAGACTACCTCAACGTGGCCCGCGTGCTGAAGCTGTCGTGGAGCAAAACGCTCTGGAAAATCATGCTGCCCGCCGTGCTGCCGTACATGTTCACGGGCTATCGCCTGAGCCTCGGGATCGCGTGGCTGGTGATCGTTGCCGCCGAGATGCTGACGGGGGCATCGGGTGTCGGGGGCTTCCTGTGGGCCGAGTATAACAGCCTGATTTACGCCCACATTCTGCTCTGTATCGTCGCCATTGGCCTCGTCGGCTTCGTGCTCGATCGCATGATGAGCGTCGTCGAAAACCGCTTCCGCACCGCATAACCTCTACCCACCGGCGAACCATGAGCTACCTCGAACTGAAGAACGTGTCGAAAGGGTATACCTCGGCCAACGGTCGTCGCACCGAGGTGCTGAACAATATCAATCTCACCGTCGAACGCGGCGAATTCGTGGCGATCGTCGGCTTCTCCGGTGCGGGCAAAACGACGCTGATGTCGCTCGTCGCGGGCCTGATTCGCCCCGACTCCGGCAGCGTCGAACTCGAAGGCGAGACGATCACCGAACCCGGCCCAGATCGCGCCGTCGTGTTCCAAAATTACTCGTTGCTACCGTGGCTGACCGCGTTTGAAAATGTGAAGCTCGCGGTCGATCAGGTCTTCCCGCAATGGGATGAATCGTGGCGCAAACAGCACACGGAACAGTACCTGAACATGGTCAACCTCGGCCACGCGATGGACCGCAAACCGGCGCAACTTTCGGGCGGAATGCGGCAGCGCGTCTCGGTAGCGCGGGCACTCGCTTGCGAGCCGCGGATCATGTTGCTCGACGAGCCGTTCGGCGCACTCGATGCCCTGACGCGCGGCACGCTGCAAGACGAAATTACCCGCATCCGCGAGAAGGACGACCGCACGGTGCTGATGATTACGAACGACGTCGACGAAGGCATTTTGCTCGCGGATCGGATCATTCCGCTCTCGCAAGGGCCATGTGCCACGCTCGGGCCATCGATCGCGGTGGACATCGCCCGCCCACGGGACCGCAAGGCGTTGAATCACGATCCGAAGTTCAAGGAACTGCGGTTGGAAGTGACCGATTACTTACTGCAATCGTCTGCGGCGAAGCGGGCAAAAGTCACGCCGAGCCTGCCCGTGTCGATGCCCGGTTTCCACGCGAAGCCGATGGGGGTGGTGGCGTGAGCGACTCGTACCTCTCCATTCGGGGCCTGATCAAAACGTATCCGCCCGCCACCGGGAAAGGCAAGCCGGTCGTGGTCGTCGATGGCTTCGATCTCGAAGTCGAAGAAGGCGAATTCGTCACGCTCATCGGCCACTCTGGTTGTGGAAAATCCACGGTGCTGATGATCCTAGCGGGCCTCAGCGATGCCACCGAAGGGCAGATCGCGCTGGCCGGAAACGAACTGCGCGGGCCGGGTTTGGACCGCGGCATCGTCTTCCAATCGCCATGCCTGTTGCCGTGGATGACGGCCCTCGAGAACGTGATGCTTTCGGTCGATCAATCGAAAACCGACTGGACGAAAGCGAAGCGGCGCGACCATGCGGAGAAGTATCTTTCGCTCGTCGGCCTGAGCGATGCGCTGCACAAAAAACCGGCGGAACTCTCGCAAGGGATGCGGCAGCGCGTCGGCATCGCCCGCGCGTTTGCCCTGACGCCGAAGCTGTTATTGCTCGACGAGCCGTTCGGGATGCTCGATTCCCTGACGCGAATCGAACTCCAACAAGTGTTGCTCGAACTCTGGACGCAAGAGCGCATGACGGCGGTGATGGTCACGCACGACATCGACGAAGCGATCTTCATGGCCGACCGCGTCGTGATGATGACGAACGGCCCGCGTGCGAAGATCGGCGACATTCTGACGGTGCCGTTCGAGCGGCCCCGCGTGCGTCACGAACTCCTCGAAAACAGCGAATTTTACGCACTCCGCGAACACCTCGTCGGTTTCCTCGAAGACATGCACCACCCGCAACCGGCCACGCCGGCCAGCGTATCAGGAGTCCGACGGTGATACAGTTGAACACGATTCACGAAACGCCCGTCACGCGCCGCAAGCTCGTCATCATCGGCAACGGCATGGCCGGTGCGCGAATGGCCGAGGACATTCTCGCCGCCGATCCGAATCACGATTTCGACATCGTGATGTTCGGCGACGAGCCGTACGGAAACTACAACCGCATCTTGCTTTCCAACGTGCTCAACGGCTCGCAAGAACCGCAAGAGATCTTCCTAAACCCGCTGGCGTGGTACGAGGAAAACCAGATCACGCTGCACGCGGGCAAGCGCGTTACGAAGATCGATCGCGAAAACAAAATTGTTTACGCGGACGATGTCGCAGAAGAATACGACGTGCTGATTTTCGCGACCGGCAGCCGGCCGTTCGTGCCGCCGATTCAAGGAACGACGCTGCACGGCGTGTTCGTGTTTCGCACGATCGACGATTGCCGGAACATCGCCGAGTACGCGAAAGATTGCAAGTCCGCGATCGTCATCGGCGGCGGATTGCTCGGCCTGGAAGCCGCAAAAGGTTTGATGACGCACAACGTGAGTGTGACCGTCGTCGAGATGGGACCGTGGCTCATGGGCGTGCAACTCGATGAAGCGGGTGGGAAAGTCCTCCAGCAAACGATCGAGAAACTCGGCATCACCGCACTCACTTCGGCGAGCACGAAGGAGCTTCTCGGACATACCACAGTCACCGGCGTGAAGTTCGCCGATGGCCGCGAAGTCGCCGCCGACATGGTCGTGATCTCCGCCGGAATTCGCCCGAACAAGGAACTCGCGGCGGAACACGGCATCGTTTGCGACCGCGCGATTCTCGTCGACGATCAACTGCGAACCAGCGATACGAGCATCTACGGCGTCGGCGAATGCGTGCAACATCGAGGCATGGTTTACGGCCTCGTCGCACCGATTTGGGAACAAACGAAAGCACTCGCACAACTCCTCACGGGCAAGAACCCGCAAGCCCGCTACGTCGGTTCCAAGCTGGCCACGAAGCTCAAAGTGATGGGCGTCGAACTCGCGAGCATGGGCCGTATCAGCGACGTCAAGCCAACCGATGAAGTCGTGACGTTCGCCGAACCGGGCCGTCAGGTCTATTGGAAAGCGATCGTTCGCGATGGCAAAGTCTCGGCGTGCTGTATGCTCGGCGACCTCGAACCAGCCGACCAGCTCGTCGATTATTTCATGAACGACACCCCCGCGCCGTCGCGGCGGCTCGAACTGTTCTTCGGCTCCGGCACGAAGGCACAAGGCGCGGACTTCAGCCTCGCCGACATGCCCGACGACAAACAGATTTGCGATTGCAACGGCGTCAGCAAGAAGACGATTTGCGACGCGATTCGTGCGGGAAAATGCACCGTCCCCGCCGTCGGTAAAGCGACCCGCGCGGGCACCGGTTGCGGTTCGTGCAAGACGCTGGTGAAGGGCCTCATCGAGGCGGTCAACGGCGAAGTGAAGGCCGAGCCGAGCGAGTCGTGGTACGTGACCGCGGTGCCGATGGACAAGCCGACGCTGGTGGCCGAAGTGAAAATTCGCGAGCTGAAAAGCGTCTCCGCCGTGCTGCGCGAACTCGGCACCGCCGACGATGAGAAGAGCAAAAACGGACTCGCGTCGATGCTCAAGAGCATCTGGGGCACGGAGTACATCGACGAACGCGATGCCCGCTACATCAA
Organism: Limnoglobus sp.; assembly: GCA_043785305.1. Classification (GTDB taxonomy): domain Bacteria; phylum Planctomycetota; class Planctomycetia; order Gemmatales; family Gemmataceae; genus Limnoglobus. The sequence goes on from JAYVXI010000273.1 coordinate 7,736, forward strand.
CGACCGCGTTCACGCAAACATCCAAAAGGACGGCACTTTCAGCGTGATTCCGCGAATCTACGGTGGCATCACGAGTGCCGACGACCTCATCAAAATCGGGCAAGTTGCGAAGAAGTACGACGTGCGGATGGTCAAGTTCACCGGTGGCCAGCGCATCGATTTACTCGGCATCAAGAAGGACGACTTGCCGAAAGTCTGGGCCGACCTCGGGATGCCGAGTGGCTATGCGTACACCAAGGCGCTTCGCACCGTGAAGACGTGCGTCGGCACCGAATTCTGTCGCTACGGTACCAACGATTCGACCGCGCTCGGCATCGCCTTGGAGAAGAAATACCAGGGCTTCGAGTTCCCCGCGAAGGTGAAGCTCGGCGTCAGCGGCTGCCCGCGAAACTGCTCCGAGAGCACGGTGAAGGACATTGGCATCGTCGCCTCCGACGGCGGCGACTGGGACATCCTCGTCGGCGGCGCGGCCGGGGCCAGCGTTCGCAAAACGGACTTGCTTTGCAGGGTCAAAACGCAAGAAGAAGCGATCCGCGTCGTCGGCCGATTCATGATTTATTACCGCGACAACGCGAAGTGGATCGAACGCACCTACGACTTCGTGCCGCGTATCGGCATCGAGAAAATCCGCGAGATCATCGTCCACAATTCGCTCGGCATCGTCGAAGATCTCGATCGCGAAGTCGAGAAGACAATCGCAGCGTACGTCGACCCGTGGCTGGAGCGAAACAACCCCGTGTACGCGGGTCAGTTTGAAGACGTCAAGACCGTGTCACTGCCGATGGTGACCGTTTAAGACACAAGAATTTTAACCGCAGAGGCCGATGAGAACGCTGAGAAATATATGCAGGACAGGCTGAATTCGAGATTCGATTTCAAATGCTTGGAATGATTTCTTTGCGGACACTGCGCTCTCCGCGGTTAAAAGTGTTTTTGTTAGATGCCGCGATATTCCACGAGAGATTTCATGCAGACTTCCACGCTGACGCGGCTTGCGCTGTGCCAAATTGACGACTTGCCGGTGGGCCTCGGTCGGTCGTTTGAAGTGGGCGAAACGCCGATTGCGGTGTTTCGTACGCGGGCGGGTAAGGTCTTCGCGACCGATGCATTTTGCCCACACAAAGGCGGTCCGCTTGCCGATGGGATGCTCGCCGGCGATCAGGTCGTTTGCCCGTATCATGCGTTCCGCTTCGACTCCCAAACGGGCGAATGCGATCAGGCGAACGTCTGCGCGATCGCGACGTATCCCATCGATGTTGCCGCCGATGGCGGCGTGTTTATTACGGTATAAATCGTGAACCCGCTCCCCCTCGCCGTCCGCACGCACTGCCCGTACTGCGCCTATCAGTGCGGCATCTTGATGACGGAAGAGCCTACGATTCAAGGCGATCCGCACTTCCCGGTCAACAACGGCCAGCTCTGCATTAAGGGTTGGACTGCCTCCGCGCTGCTGCGTCACCCGCGCCGACTCACGACGCCACTCGTGCGCGATTCGCGTAAAGAACCACTCCGCGAAGCGACGTGGGAAGAGGCACTCGACCGGACTGCCACCGCGATGTCAGTGGCACGCGACAAGTACGGCCCCGATGCGAACGGCGTGTTCGGTTCGGGTGCGCTGACGAACGAAAAAGTCTACCTGCTCGGCAAGTTTGCCCGCGTGGCGCTCGGCACCGCGAACATCGATTACAACGGTCGCTACTGCATGTCGTCCGCCGCCGGAGCCAACAACCGCGCGTTCGGAATCGATCGCGGAATGCCGTTCCCCGTCAGCGACATCGAACATGCGGAAGTCGTCGTGCTCGTCGGCTCGAACTGCGCGGACACATTGCCGCCGATCATGCAGTGGTTCCAGAAACAAAAGGCGAATGGCGGGCGGCTCATCGTCATCGATCCGCGACGCACACCTACCGCGAAGCTCGCGGATTTGCACCTGCCCACGACGCCGGGCACCGATCTGATTTTGGCGAACGGGCTGCTGTATTTAGCGATCGAACTCGGCTTGTTGAACCGCGAGTATATCGACGCGCGCACGACCGGTTTCGACGATGTGCGGCGTTCGGTACTCAACGATCACCCCGCGCGGGTCGATCGCATTTCGGGCATCGGCGAACCACTGTTGCGGCAGACGATTCGCTGGATAGCGTCGGCGAAATCGTGCATGATCCTCTCCGGTCGCGGCGCGGAACAGCACAGCAAGGGCGTCGATACGCTCAACGCTTGGACGAACCTCGCGCTCGCACTCGGACTGCCAGGCAAGGCCAATTCGGGCTTCGCCACACTCACGGGGCAAGGCAACGGGCAGGGTGGACGCGAGCATGGCCAGAAGGCCGATCAGCTCCCCGGCTATCGGCTCATCGAAAACCCGGCACACCGCGAAGCGTTGGCGAGGGTCTGGGGCGTGACGCCGGAAAGCCTGCCCCGCAAGGGCAAAAGCGCGTTCGAGTTACTCGATGCGCTCGGGCCAGCGGGCGGAATTCGCACGCTGTTCGTGATGGGGTCGAACGTCGCGATTGCGTCGCCGGATGTCAATCGCATCGCGGCTCGCTTGCAAGCGACCGATTTTTTGGCGATCTGCGATTCGTTCGTGAACGAAACGGCGGCGTATGCGGATGTCGTGTTCCCCGTGTACCAATGGGCCGAGGAAGACGGCACGATGACGAACTTCGAGGGCCGCGTGATCCACCGTCGGCAGACGGCACTCGCACCACGAGGGGTTCGCGGTGACATCGATGTGCTGTGCGAATTAGCCGAACGGCTAGGCTGCGCGGAGAAGTTCGCGTTTACAACGGCGCGGCAAGTCTTCGACGAATTTCGGCACGCGACGGCGGGCGGCCTCGCGGACTATAGCGGCATGACGTACGAGAAGATCGACGATGCGGACGGCGTGTTCTGGCCGTGCCCCACGGAGGCGCACCCCGGTACGCCACGACTGTTCGCGGATCGGTTTTATCACGCCGATGGCAAGGCGAAATTTCTGCCCGTCGAGCATCGCCCTGGCGGCGAATCGCCCGACGCGGACTACCCGTATTTGTTCACGACGGGGCGCTACAAGGAGCACTACAACTCCGGCGTACAGACTCGCCAAATCGCCGCACTGACTACCGCGAAACCGCTGCCGTTCCTGCAAATGCACCCGACGCTCGCGAAGCGGCACGGCATCGGCGCGGGTTCGCTCGTCACGCTCGAAAGCCGACGCGGGAAGGCCGAGTTCGCGGTGGAAATTTCCGCCGACATTCGACCGGACACGCTGTTCGCGCCGTTCCACTGGGGTGGCAAAGGCGCGGCGAATTTGCTGACGAACGGCGTACTCGACCCGATCAGCAAGATGCCCGAATTCAAGCTCGCAACGGTGCGAATCGCGAACGTGAATCGTACGCCAACACGTGGGGAAGACCGATGAAAAAGCGGCTCGCAATCGTCGGCAACGGCATGGCGACGGGGCGGTTGTTGGACGAACTGTTCCGGCGGAATGCGGGAATGCGGTTCGATATTTCCGTGTTCGGCGAAGAGAAGCACGGCTGTTACAACCGCATTTTGCTCGGCCGCATTCTCACGGGCGGCACCGCCGACGACATCACGTTGAAGGCGGCGGGGTGGTACGCGGACAGGGGTGTGACATACCACGCCGGTACGCGGGTGACGCGCATCGATGGCCCCGCGCGGAAACTGCATACGAGCGACGACCGCGAGTTCGGCTACGATGCCGTCGTGTTGGCCACGGGATCCGCGCCGTTCGTTCCGCCGATCGATGGATTGAAAGATGCGGACGGCCAACCGAAGCCCGGTGCGTTCGTGTTCCGCACCATCGACGACTGCGAACGGATGCGAGCTTACGCGCAACCACTGTCGTCGGCGGTCGTGCTCGGCGGCGGGTTGCTCGGCCTCGAAGCCGCAAAATCGCTGTCGGACCTCGGGCTGCACGTCACCGTCGTTCACTTGCCCGAATGGTTGATGAACAACCAGGTCGACCGCATGGCGGGCGAATTCGTGCGGCGCGGCGTCGAGAAACTCGGCATCTTCGCACGCACCGGCACGTCGGCCATCGGCGTGGTCGGCGAGAAAAAGGTCGAAGGTGTCGTTCTCAAAAACGGCGAAATCCTGCCCGCCGACTTGTTCATTGTTGCGGCAGGGATTCGTCCGCGAACCGATGTCGCAGTGGCGTCTGGCGTGCCCGTGAAGCGCGGCATTATCGTCAACGATTTGTTGGCGACTGCGGTGCCGGGGGTGTTCGCGCTCGGCGAATGTGCCGAACATGCGGGTAAAGTTTACGGTGTCGTTCCGCCGATCTGGGAGATGTGCGAAGTCCTCGCGGACCTGCTGACGGGTGCGAACCCGGCGGCGCGTTATCGCGGCTCGAAGCTGTACACGAAGCTGAAAGTCGCGGGTGTGGATGTTGCGAGTATGGGCCTCGTCGAACCGCAATTTGAAACCGACGAGGTACTGCAGATCCTCGAAGATCGCCGTGGAATCTATCGCAAGATGATCGTCCGCGATGGGCAACTCGTCGGGGCGACGCTGATCGGCGATGGCGACGCGGCCCCAACGCTGGCACGCTGGTTCGACCGCGGCGACAAGCTCCCGCCGAACCGGCTGGACGTGTTATGTAGCGGCGATTTGTCACCTTCGGCCTCCGATCCGGAAATCTGCAATTGCCATCACGTCTGCGAATCGGCATTAGTGACGGCGATCAAAGACGGCTGCACGAACCTACCGATGCTTTCGGCATCGACGAAGGCCGGCACCGGTTGCGGGTCGTGCCGAGGGCAGTTGGCGAATCTGATATTGAAGAACGCCCCGAGCGCAGGCACCACCGAAACGGCGAAGGCGGGATATTGATGATGCGTAGTTGGTGGCGCACGGAAGTCTAGAAAAGACATCAAAACAACCACGGAATACACGGAAATCACAGAAATAAGAACGACAAAACCATCGCATCCAATCAGTCGACCAAAAGAGTTGGCAACGCACGGAAGTAAAGGATTTTAACCCCAAAGAGAGCAGAGAATGCGGAGTGAAGCACTTTCTTGTTTTAGTTCCGTGTTATCCGTGCTTTCCGTGGTCGTCTTATTAATAAACATGCTGAACGGTATTGATGATGCGTAGTTGGTGGCGCACGCGGGCCGATGTCTATAATATCGTGCTAAACTCGTTGCGCAGTTTCTTGTTCCGTCGGTTCGGTTTTGTTTATAATTTGAGTAGAGGTTACCGCCGCCCATACTGTAGGTGCCTGTGGAACGCCGCATTCGCTATTTACTGATCGGTTCAACGCCGCCGCTGGGAATCGACCCTAACGCGACCGAGTTGAAGATGGCGTCCGGCCCTTCGGATGCCGCCGATCAACTGCGCTCCGGCCATTACGATGGCGTGTTCGCATCGGCCGCACTCACTTCGCAATTGATCGATCGCTACCGCCGCGATGAAACGATCCTCGCCAACGTCGATCAAGGCATCGGCGCGCTCGACGCCAACGGCACGGTCACGTGGGCGAATGTCGTGCTGCGGAAATGGTGCGACGTCAGCCCCGTCGGCAAAACGCTCCTCGAAGCCCTCGGCCCTCTGACGGTGGCGACCGATCATGACGAGCCGCTGAAGATGGCCGCCGAAGGCAAGCCCGTCGCGTTTCGCGTGCATCGCACCGAGACGACGAGTTTCGCGTATCTGGACGTTCGCATTCGCCCCGTGTTCGCAGCCGATGGTACGATCCTTCAGTCGGTTGCGATCTTGCAAAATGTAACGGCGGAAGTCGAACAACAAAAGAAACTGCACGCGCTGCACCACGCGGGGCAGGAACTTGCGGCGCTCGATGCCGACCAACTCGCCGAGATGAACGAGCCGACGCGCGTCGAATTACTTCGGCAAAACATCCGGCGGCACGTTCACGATTTGCTGCGATACGAGACGATCGAAGTTCGTTTGCTCGACAAGCGTAGCGGCGAGTTGAAGCCACTACTGCAAGAAGGCATGACCGAAGAGGCCGCCACTCGCAAGCTGTTTGCGCGCCCCGATGGCAACGGCGTGACGGGGCATGTCGCCTTCACTGGCGATAGCTATTTGTGTCCCGATACCGCGACCGATCCGTATTATCTCGTCGGTGCGAAGGGTGCGAAAAGCTCGCTGACAGTTCCGCTAAAATATAACGACGAAGTCGTCGGCACGCTCAACGTCGAAAGCCCACGCACCAACGGCTTCGGCACCGACGACTTGCAATTCACCGAGCTATTCAGCAAGGAAATCGCCGCCGCACTTCACACGTTAGACCTGCTGACGGCACAACAATCGTGTACGATTTCGCAATCGATCGAAGCGGTGAACCGCGAGATCGCGCTGCCGGTCGATGAGGTTCTCGCGAGTGCCGCGCTGTTGTACGCGAGGCTTCATGCTGCCGACACCGATGCCGCGCTGCACCTGCGGCGGATCATGGCGAACGCACGGCAAGTGAAAGAGTGCGTGCAGAAAGTCGGTCGCGATCTGACCATCGATTCGGTGCTCGGCCCGAATGCCAACCCGCTCGCCGGGATGCGCGTGCTCGTCATCGAACAGGACGAGCGATTCCGCAAACAAGCGCACCTGTTGCTCGGGCGGCTGGGTGCGGAAGTCGAAACGGCGGCGACTGCGAACGAGGGTTTGGCGCTGGTGAATGACATCGTTTACGATGCCGTGCTCCAGGAGATTCGCCCGTCGGACATGAGCGGGTACGAGGCGTTTCGCCGCTTCCGCGTGGCGATGCCACTGGCGCGCGTTGCACTGACCACGGGCTTCGGCTACGACTCGACGCATAGCATTGTCAAGGCCCGGATGGACGGCCTACAACATGTGCTGTTCAAGCCATTTCGCCCCGATCAAGTCGTGGCCGCCATCACCGCGCCGCAGCCACCAGCCCCTACCGCAATGCCAATCACCGTTGCTACACACTCGTGAATTTCATCAATTTCGCCATCCTTTTTTGCATGGCATGGGTCGGTCATGCCTGCCTCTGGATCGCGCTACTCAACCATCTGTACGGCCGACCGATCTCGAAGCGTTTCCTGAAATGCTGGCGGCACTTCACCGGCGTCTGGATCCTCGCATTCCCGGCAATCATCTACATCGTCGCATCGGCATTTACTGCTGGCGAACACTTCCACTGGAATCCATGGCCCAAATCATTCGCATTCGTTTTCTTGTATTCTCTCGCGATGACAGTTATTGGCGGTGTCGTTTTCCCCATCATCATTTTTGACAAGTTCGCCCGTCGACCGACCGTTTCCATGCTTGCCACCCAGACGCACACGCTCGATTTGTGGCCGGAACTCGGCGCGAAGTTACTCGGCGACGGCAAGTGGCGACACATTGCGCGGCTCCCGTTCAATGGCATTTTCCGCGTCGATTTCACCGATATGACACTCGCTGTACCGAAACTCCCGGCGGCGTGGGACGGGCTTTCGATCTTGCTACTCAGCGATTGGCACTTCTGCGGGACGCCATCGGAGGCGTATTTTCAACGTGTGATCGAGGAGATCGAGAAGCATCCGATGGCGGACATCGTCGCGCTGGCGGGGGACTATCTCGATACCGATGCGCATCGAAAATGGATCGTGCCGCTACTCGGCCGGCTGAAAGCGACCGAGGGGAAATTCGCGATTCTCGGCAATCACGACGTAAAGTACGAACCGGACCGATTGCGGGCGGAACTCACCGAGGCCGGTTACTCCATCGTGTCGAACTCCGCGATGATCGCCACGATTCGCGGCGTCGAAGCAGCGATCGTCGGCCACGAGGGACCGTGGTTCCGCCCCGCGCCGGACCTGAGCGATGTGCCGAAGGATCGCTTCCGGTTGTGCATCAGCCACACGCCGGACAATTTCTATTGGGGGCAGGCGAACGGCATCAATCTCATGCTGTGCGGGCACGTCCACGGTGGGCAGATTCGCTTGCCGATCGTCGGCTCGATCTTCGTGCCGAGCCGTTACGGTCGCCGTTTCGACATGGGCACATTCGACGAAAACGGCACGCAGATGGTCGTTAGCAGAGGCCTCAGCGGCAAAGAGGCTCTGCGCTTCCGCTGCAACCCCGAAGTGGTGCGGATCGTGTTACGCAACAAGTAAAGTGTCGCTGGTTACCTGCGTCGCGGTAGGATCTGAATCTGGAATGAGATCGTGCCGCTGGGGATGCCATCGACGGCGAGGGTGAGGTTTGCGGCGCTCAGGCCGTGAGGACTTTCCCACGGCACGTAAATGTCGAATGCCCGCGGTCGCGATTGGCCGAGCCAGCCGAGCGTCAGGAACGATTGCGCGATCCCGGCATTGGCGACTTGGAGTTGCAGGCCGAGGTTCGCCGCGTGTTGGACTTCGCGTTGCACGAACCCCGTTGCGATCAGTTCGCCATCCATGTGGAACGCCCGCGACAGCGTACACACACTGGCGAACGATTCCGGCGAATGCGCGAAGACTTGTAGTTTGACGCTCTCGCCGGGGGAGACATGCGGCGGCCCGAAGATCGACAGTTGGACGATGTCTCCGGGACGATCGAGCCAGTAGAGGAACGTCTTCTTCCACCAGTAATACCACGAACGGGCAAATCGCGGCCGCACCGGTGGCGTCAGCGTGGACTGCCCGACGGCCTGCGCGAGTTCGGTGTACTCCACGGGTGCGGGCAGCGCAGTTTTGACGCGAGTCTTGATGGGCTTTGGCGTCTCTTCTTGCGCGACCGTACGAACCGAAGATCGACTGCTTTGATTCGACAAAAAATACGGGGTTACCGAAATGGGAAGCTCGAACTCGGGCGTCGCCGATTCCGATACCCGCTTGCTCGGCGACGACAATTCATCGGTCGATTGTGCGGGTGGTTGGTAATCGCTGAAGTCGATCGTCTCGGCAGTTTGACCCGATGCGCGAACCGAGTTCGGGTTGAACTCGGACTGTGCACGGGTCAGCGGCACGAAATCCGCCGACGCGACGAGTTGCCGGTTCCACTTCGCGACGGGTACGGGTGCAGGCAACGGCGTCGGCACGCGCGATACGGCATCCGTCGTCCGATTTCGCGCAATGATGGCAACGACTTCGGCCATCGATGCCGGGCGGCCTTCCGGCGATTTATTCAGCAGTTGCGCGATCAACGATGCCATCCACTCGGGGACTTCCGGATTGAGTTCCGCAACGGAGGGCGGCGTCTGCGTTTGGTGTGCAATCATCCGATCGACGATGTTGCCATCGGGGAACGGGATCGTTCCCGTGAGCGAGTAAAACAGCACGCAACCGAAGCTGTACAAGTCGCCCGAGACACTGCGGTGCGTGGGGCTGTTGAGCGTTTCCGGCGCGCAATAGTCGATCATCCGCATCGCGGTATTCGCGGTCGAGATCGTGTCGAGCATCGATTCATCGTCGGAGATATTTTCCGAAAGGATCGCCCCGACGCCCAGGTCTAGAACGCGCGTCTGGCCGTCGAACCCCGCGAGCAAGTTCGCCGGATTCAGCAAACCGTGGACGATCTGATTCGCGTGGCAAATCGCCAGCCCCTCGGCGGCTTCTTGCATCGTGCGGATCGCGTCGTCGACGGCAAGCGGTCCATTTCGTTCGACGTAATTGGAAATCGTCTGTCCTTCGGCGAACGGCCAGACGAGATAATGATGCCCGCCAGACGAATCGATGTCGACGAACGGAACGATCGCCGGATGCTCCGGAAGCGACGCGAACACATCGAGTTGCCGTTTGGCTTGGCGAACGTTCCACAAACTGCGAAGCGGAAGTACCTTCATGGCGTAACGGCGGCGCGTCGTGCGATGGACGGCCACGAACACGCTGCCGAGGCTACCCGCCCCGAGCGGTTCTGCAAGCAAGTACGGCCCCATCGACAAACGCACGGCATCGCCGGACAATGCAGATTCGGCTTGATAAACGGTGAGTAAGCCCGCATCGACGAGGTATTGCGCGAGTGCGGGTGCGTCGCCACCTTTCGGGTGCGACGCGCGAAACTCGGACATGTACGGCCCGAGTTGCACGGCATCGAACACGCGCGCATTCGTCAACTCGTCGATTAACCAGCCAGCCGTATGCGTCGTTTCGGTATAGGTGGGCATCTTCGGTTTACCGCAAGAAACGAAACCCATCGCGGGCCGCACGACCCGTATGCTTTCGTCGAAATATAGAATGCATTCGTATGTTGTCCAAGAACTCGCAAGGTTTCTATCATCGAGGCGTATATCGTAGTAGTAGGGACGGACGACGATCGAGTTCAAAAAATCGAACCCGAACCGACACCGAACCCTCTGTCAACGAGAATCACGCCCTACAATGGTATAGAGGTCGATCTTCCGATCGCCCGATAACCTGTACTGGAGAGCCAAACATGAACAGTTCTCCCAACCGTGCGTCCAACCCCCCAGGGAAGCCGCGGCGGAAAGACCTGAACCTCGATTTAACGACCGCTCGCCAGATGCTGCCGTTAGTGAAGAGCATTGTGGCGGACATCGTCGATACCACGGGTCGCCTTCAGCAACTGGCCCCAGTGCAGGAGACACTCGACGAACTGCGTCGCTCGCTGACCTGGAAAAGCCGCGAAAAGCGCTACGCGGTCCGCGACGAAGTCGAGAAAGCGGAGCAGAACCTCGAAGTCGCGAAAACCGAACTCGATTCGCTGGGCCTTTCGATCTCAGACCCGGTTGCGGGACGAGTCGACTTCCCGACGCGGATCAACGGACGCCCGGCGGTGTTCTCCTGGCAACTCGGCGAAGACGGCGTGCAGTTCTGGCAGTACGCGGGCGAAGAGTTGCGTCGACCGATTCCGGCCGACTGGCAGCAAGGCACCCCCGTTCGCTATCGCGCAGAGCCGTAAGCTACCCAAGTGGCCTGGCAGTTTAGTCAAGATGAGTCGGGTGTATGGGCTGCAAAAATTCTTTTTTAGTTTCCTTGCAACCGACAAAATCCTGCTCTACATACTTGTGTCTGCAACGGAGACGCAAGAAACCGACGCGAGACGAACCGGCGACAGTATTTGTGTCGTCGGCCAGATACTTGCCGCAAGGCAAGGAACATTGGCTTTTATTACTCCGAGGGGGGAGTAGTCTTAGCAGCCAGGCTGCCGAAGGGATGGACGGGACCCAAAAGTATGTCTGGTACCGGGCACTGTGGAAACAGTGTCCGGTTTTTTTTCGTATCTCGACAATGACACCTGAAAGCGGTATGCGTTTGCTTTTATGCTTGTTTTGCAGCGCGGAACATCCAGTAGAGGACGGTTTTGATCTCGAACGGTTTCAGGTCGGGCTTCAGGGACAGTAAGCGGGCCGCGATGCCGGCGAGGTGCGGCGTGGCCCAACTGGTGGCGGGTTCGCGGGCGAACGGGCCGAGGTAGCCGCGGCCGTGCGCCTGAAATTCGATGTGATCGCGGAGTTGATACGCGAAGTGGAGCGGGTCGTCGAAGATCGCTTTGTCGACGGAAATCAGCGGTGGCGAAAATGCGGCGGGGTAACTGCGAGTGACCGGATGTTCGTTGTGTGCGGCGGCAAAGACGAGCACGTCGCGGAAGTACGCCTCTTCGATCGCCTTCAACAATTGCTGCCGTTTCGGGTACTGTTGCAGTTTGTGTTCGGGCACCCCGAGCGACAGGTTCACGACTTTCACTTTCCAGACGTCGATGGCGTAACGCAGTGCGGCGATCACCGTTTCGACTTCGCAATTTCCTTGCGGTCCGAAGACGTCGGCGGTGTACAAATTCACCTGCGGTGCAAGCGTGAGAATGATGTCCGCCACCGTCGTGCCGTGCGGGGACGACTGGTGACCATCGTATGGCAGTGGCGTCGGGTTCGCGCCGTGAAAGACGGCCCCTTCGATGCGGCGGATCGGCGTGCCGAGCTTGGCGAATTTGTCTTCGAGCAGCGATCGTTCGATACCGGAATCGATGACGGCGACCGTCACGCCTTCGCCGGTGGCACGTGGATCGTGCAGCAAGCGGTCGGGCGTTAACAGGCCGAAAATTTCATCGAAAACGGTCGGGTTCGTCACGGGTTAGTCGGCCCCCGTCATGCCGTCGAGCAGTTCGCGGAGGCTTTCGACCATGCGAACGCAGTGATGGACGGCCTCGGGGCCATGCCGCACGGCGAGCACGCGAACGGCCTCGACGAGTTTCAATCCGGTGTCCGAATCGATGACCGCGTTCGAGTTCGCATCCATCCCGCGCTTGAGCGATTCGAGCACCGATTCGGACGGCGCACCGCGATCCGTCATCGGATCGACGAGCCACGACGACACTTCGTGGCTCGCCTTCAGTGCGGCTTCGACGGCGTCGAACAACATGCGGTGCGTCTGGCGTTCGGCCAATGCGTGCCGCAGCAGTTCCGCACCGAGTTCGGCCGCGATGGCGGTCTTGCGGCGGTCGACATCGGTGAATTCGGGCTTGTCGAAAAGCTCCAGAATGACGTGAACCCCCGGACCGACGCGCAGCGGGGCGGCGAGGATCGATCGGCGGTTCTTCTCGAACGGCATCAGTTCGATCGAGCTGGAACTGCTCGCGACGATGTCGTTCATGATGCACGGTTCTTGGAAACTGACGACGCTGGCCGCGAGCGATTTGTGGAACGGCACTTCGGGAACGGGGATCGATTTGCCGGCCGGGTCGTAGGCGGTGGTCGTCTGCGTGCCATCGCTGGCGGCGTGGCGAACGAGCAACACGCCATCGGGAGCTTCGGTTTCCCGCAACAGAAATCGGAACAGTGTGCGGACGGCTTCGGGCAACGGCACCGGGTCGTTGAGTGCCGCCGAACCGCGCACGAGCGGCAAGATCGTGCCGATCGATTCGCGGAACGCCGACAGGCTCTTATCGAGTTCGCGTTGCCGTTTCGCCGGGATGATTTTTTGCAGTTGCTTGCGCACGGCAGCGAGGAACGTCTCGCGGTTCAAGTCTTGGTTTTTATCGAGGTAATCGCGAACGCCCATGCGGAGCGCGTCGAGTGGCGTCGCCTGTTGTGCGAAGCCCGTTACGAGGATCGCAACGAGGTCCGGGTGGAATTCGACGAGGTCTTCGAGCAGTCGCAAACCGTCGCTGCCGGAGCCGAGATTCCAGTCGAGAATCGCGAGGTCGATCGTTCGTTCATTGGCAGCGAGGAGCGCCGATTCCGCATCGCTGACGCCGACGACCACCACATCGAGGTTACTGCCGCGAAGCCATTCCTCGAAGGTCCGCCGTACGGAATCTTCGTCGTCGACGATGAGGACGGTTTCGCTCATGGTGCGTCTCGGCGGAGCCGTTTGTGGGTGGCGAAAGCGGCGGCATAGTTGCGCGCGAGCAACTGCTGGACGGCCCGTAACTGCGCGATGTCCTCACCGGGTCGCAGTTGGGCCGCGGCGTCTAAACAGGGGAGCGCATTGCCCGGCGCATCTTGCGCGAGGTGCGAACGCGCCGCCGACAGATGCCCGGCACGTTCGGTTTCGAGTTGGAAAAGCAGCCCGAGATCGGCCTTGCAACGCCGGCAGTTCGGGCCGGTGTCGTTGCTCGCCTTACAGCACGGGCACGGTATCGATGCGATCATACGCGGTGCAGCTTTGGTTCTTCGGTAGCCGCAGGTCTTTAGCCTGCGCGGGGGCAATCACCCTTGAAAACCAGTCGTGGCGAGTCTTCGAGACGCGACGCATATGGCACGATGCCAATGGGTGTCGCTCCCTCCCAGGGTTCCACCCTGGGCTACGTGAGCGGTCCCTTCAGGACCGAAGAAAGCACCCCGACCCTGAAAGGGTCGCTCTCTCAGCCCATGGTAAAACCATGGGACGGGGGCAAATAATTTGGCACGAACCGTCGCGAAACTCACGCATCTTCGAGGTAGAACAGGACATCGGTGAGCGCGTTGGTTGCGGTCGTCAGTTCTTCCCAACGTCGATCTTCGAGTGCCGTGCGAACGTCGCTCACCAATCGTTCGAGTTCGACGCGGTCGTCGGGTGCGGACTTCGACAGCAAGCGTTCGGCTTTCTCGAGTAGCGCCCTTGCCTGGACCGTCTCGCGTTGGCCTTCTTGCGGGCCGGGTGCGAGCATTGGGGAATCGGACGATGACAGTTCGCCATCGCCGTCGATTTCTTCGCCCTCTTCGTTCCGCGTCCAGAGTTGATCCATCCGTTCGCGGGCGGCTTCGCGTTCTTCGACGGCGAAGCGAGCCATCGCGTTGTCGATGGTGATATGCTTCGTCAACCCCGTCGTTTTTTCGCGGGCGGCCACCTTCAGAACGCCGTCGAGCGTGAGGTCCAGTTGCACGACGATTTGGTTGCCGGCGGGGCCGCGCGACAGGCCTTCGATCATGAACTTGCCGATGCGGTGGTTGCGGCGGACGTCGGCGCTTTCGCCTTGATACACGTCGACTTCGACGGCCTGCTGGTTGTCGGTATAGGTGCAAAACACTTCGCTACGGCTCGCGGGCAGCGGCGTGTTTCGGCGAATGATCGTCGCGAACTTGAACTCGTTCGGTCGCATCGAGTAATCCGATGAAACGTCGAGGCACTTGATGCCCATCGAGTGCGGGGTGATGTCGACGAGCACGGCACCGACGTTTTCGCCAGCGATGATGGCGGCCTGAACGGCGGCCCCCATTGCCACGCACAGGTCGGGGTTAATCTCGGTGTGCGGCGACTGGCCGAGGCGGTCTTCGAGTAATTGCGAGATCATCGGCGTGCGCGTGCTACCGCCGACGAGGACGACGCGGCCAATTTGCGAAGCGGTCAGGCGGGCATCGTCGAGCGCGCGCTGCACGCAGTCCATCGTCCGCGAGATCAGCGGCTGGATGAGTTCTTCGTATTTGTGGCGCTCGATTTCCGTGTTCAAGTGAACCGGCACGCCGTCTTTCTCGGCGATGAATTCTTCCTCGATGCGAACGAACGGGTGATCGGAGAGCTTGCGTTTCGCGCCTTCGACGGCGTTCAGCAGCCGCGCGTGGCTGACTTTGTTCTCGCGCAGATTGATCCCGTACATCGTCGCGAATTCGTCGGCCACGTGGTTCATCAGAAGGTCGTCGAAGTCGTCGCCACCGAGTTGCGTATCGCCGTGGCTGGCGAGCACCTCGAACACCCCGGCCTCGGCCTGGACGATCGACACATCGAACGTACCGCCACCGAGGTCGTAAACGAGGAATCGCTCTTTGGCGGTCTGGCCTGGGTCGTAAACGAGTGCGGCCGCCGTCGGCTCGTTAATGATTCGCACGACTTCCAGCCCGGCCAGCGCACCGGCTTCGCGCGTCGCCTGGCGTTGGCTATCGTTGAAGTACGCGGGGACCGTAATCACCGCCTTCGATACCGGCTTACCCAGTTCCTTTTCGGCACGCTCTTTCAAGGTGCGCAAGATCATCGCCGAGATTTCTTGCGGGCGAAACTCTTGCTTCCCGAGCGAGACTTTGACGTCTTGGCCCATCTTCCGCTTGATCGACTTCACCGTGCGTTCCGGGGCCAGCACCCACTGATTGCGTGCGGTTTTGCCGACGAGAATCTTGCCGTCTTCCGACAGTCCCACAATCGACGGCAGAATCGGGTCGCCGTCTTCGACGAGGACTTTCGGCACCCCGTCGATGAGCACGGCGACTTCGCTGTTCGTCGTCCCGAGGTCGATACCAATGATCGTTTCCGCCATGACTTAACCGTCCCTGAAGGCTAGGATTTTGAAACTTTGACTTGTGCGAAGCGGAACAGCTTCCGGTTCCAGAGGTATCCGCGGCGGACTTCTTCCACGACGGTTCCATCGGGTTGATCCGCGTCGGCGACGGTGTCGACGACTTCCATTTTCTCCGGGTCGAACGGCTCGCCGATACACTCGATCGGTTCCAGCCCCAGTTGGGGGAGCGCCCGTTCGATTCGGCGTTGGCTCATCGAATAACCATCGGCCGCTGATGCGAGCAGTTCGCTGCGCTTCTGGTCGAGGCCCGTGCTCGATTCGACCCACGCCGAGAACGCTTCGGTGATGTTCGCCTCGACAGCAGGCCGACCGAATTTGCGTTGGAACCACCCGGCGGGGGCTTGTTCGACGTATTCGAGCGGGTCGGGCATGTCGTCGAAAATCTCGACCGACTCGGCCGTCTTTTCGACTTGTCGCCGCGCCACCGATAGCGAATCGTGAATGTCGAGCAGCGTCTTGATGATCGGCCGCATATGCTCGCGATCCGGCTCACCGGATGGGGGCGGGGGCAATGCTTCGATGATTTTCGCGGTCTGATCGGTCGCGATGCGGGTGGCCTTCGTTTGCAGATGCACTTCGTGGCGAAGGGCGGTAAACTGCGCGATAATGCTTTGGGCATCGATCGGCGCAACCTGCGGCGCGTCGGGCGGGGTGAGATCCGCAGTCGAGGCGGCTTCGAGCCATTCGCGAAAGTCGTTGAGGATCCACTCGATCTGCACGGAAGTCAGCGCGGCGGTGTGGCTGCGCTCACGAGTGTATTCAGCCCGATCCGTCGTCTCGACGTCCGACATGCCGCCTCCTCAATGATACTTTCGAGCGTTTCACTTTTGCCGTATCCGAACAGCCGGTGCATCGTCCGCGCGTCGAGATCTTTCAACGCATCGTACGCTTCGCGAATTTTCGCGAACATTTCGGGTTGCTGCTCCGGCGGGTACTGTTTTACGAGTTCGAGGTAGCGTTTGCGAATCGCGTCGTCGGTGGCATCGGGAGGCACGCCGAGGGTCGTGTAAGCGTCGGGCATCGGCGTTATCTCCCACCGAAAATGAATTCGAACGGATTGAACAACTCAGGAACGGCGCGGAGTCCCTCTTCGACGTCGTCGAGGAGCAGTTGATGTTCCGGGTTTTTGGAAGTCCGGATGAGTTCCTTCGCGAGGTTGAGCAACGATCGGACTTTGTTCTGATTTTGGTAAGTCGATTTTTTCTCCGATAACAAGAGTTTCGCTGCCACCAACGCAAACACGGGGTTCGAGGGAAAAAATCTCTGGAGTTTGCCGACGACGATTTTTGCGACTTTGAACGACTTTGACTGGAACAGCGCGTTGACCAGTTGCTCGAATTCCTCTTCGGTGCCATCCGCTGGCAACAGGAGTTGAATTAGAGCGAGGAGTTTCGTTCCGTGAGTTTTTTGCCCTCGGTACTCGAATTTCAACTCCGACAACCTCGACCAAACCGTGAAGGTGATCGAGAGATCGGCCGGCTTCAGTCGCTTGTCGGCCAACGCGATAGCCAATCGTGAGTCTGCGTCTTTTCGGTCGGCGGGCTTCAATTTCGCAAACGTGGCATCGACCGCCAGAATGTACGTGGGGAGAAGTTTGAACGCGGTCAAATCGGCGATATTTTGCATCCGCTCGTTGGCCAACTCGATGCGTTTGGTTTTCCGCGCAATCGTCGATTCGATCGAAAGTTGATGAAGTCTCAGGTAAGTATTCGTGCGGAGGATGGATGCTCCGTCAACGAGAACGGCTTCCGCCGCTTCATAGTTTCCCGCGATCATCTCCGAACGGGCGAGGTTGAGCGTATCGTCGCCGAGTTGGTTTTGCAGATCCGAATCGAGTGGGTTGATAGCCAATAACCGCTTCGATGCGGCGAGGGCCTCGGCGAACTGCAACTGTTTGGAATGCACCGCATGCATCAGTTCGAGCAGACGCAACGTATCGGGGTGCCGCTCGAGGAACTTCTCCGCAACCGACTTGGCTTTGTCGTACTTTTCATCATCGAGCAACTGTTCGACCCACGTCACCGTCGGCTCCGCCCAATCGGGTGCGAGTGCCGCACTCCGAGCGAACAGATCCTCGATCGTCTTCTCGGACAAACCACGCTTCTTATTTTTTTGTTTCAGTAGCTGCTCGAACGGCCCGTAGAAGTCCGGTTCTTCGTTGTACGCATCGTTTTCCAGCATCTGTTGGGATCGCTTACCCATTTTGAGCAAGATCATCGCGCGTGCCCGTTTCGCCACGTCTGCGGGCCACGACTTGGGCGAAGCCGCCAGCCAGCTTTCGTATTTCAGCCAGTATTCGTTGGCTTCATGGTCGAGGCTGCGCAAGTCGCACGCCATCGCATCGAGTCGATGCATGTGGGGATCGTCGGCGTACGTTCCGAAGATCGACGTCAATGTCTGTGCGTCTTTCGGTTGGCCCTGGTTGATGACCGCCACGTACATGCACGCCGCGAAACGGCTCGCCAGGTCCGGGTGGGCCGTCTTTAACAACGGGTACAGTTGCCGGACGATCCGCCAGGCGCTCGTCATCGGCATGTCGCGGCCGAGGTACGGCTGGAGTTCCTTCAGCAGCTTGACGATCGGGTTGTTCGACAAAAGATCGGACGCCTTCGCGATCCGCTTTTGGTCTTCGGGGCTTTGGCCCGTGCGTTGCGATGCGTCGATCGACGAATGGAGTGAAGCCACGAATTTCTTCGGCATCCGAGTCGGCGAGAGTCGCTGCCAGTTCTCGATGGCGCGGGCGTCGTCGTTGGCGCTGTACGCCATCAACCCGCGCAGGGTCAGCTTCCATTCGAGGAACGGCGACTGCAAGCCGATCACTTGCAGCGTCGCTTTTGCGGCTTCGTCCTGCCCGGCTTCGTACTGCTTGAAGGCATTCAAAATGGCGTGTAGACCGACGCGGTAATCGTCCGGAACCGGTTCGGGCCGATTCCGCCTTACGAGCAAGTCCGCGATGTACCCGCCGACTTTCGCCGCCGTTGTCGGCAACGTCGAGAGTACCGCGAACTGCTTCGCTTTGGCAAACTCGCCGATTTTCCCGTACAGAACTGCGACATCTTCCGCCCATTCCGGACTATTCGCCGCGAATTTTTCGACGCCACGAATCGCGTCCGTCACGGCTTTCACTTTGCCCGTCGCCATGAAACCATCGATGACGGTCGACACGGTGCGGCGGTAAAGTGCGTGGTTTTCCGCGCTGGGGTTGAGTTCGACCAGCTTCGCGGCGTCGGCGTTTGCTTCCGCGTAGTCTTTGCGAAGCAGCGCGGCGGCGATCCGCCCGGCGGTCGGAAGGTGGTAACTCGGTTCGACGATCTTGGCCACAACTGCAACTCCTGGATTCGTGTATGTAATATAACCGGAACCCGCTCGCGACTACGCGAGCCAACCTAACGCGAAACGCCATGACCGCACGACAGATTTTCCTGCTCTCGCCGTATCGTCCGCCGACCTCGTACCCGGTCACGCTGAACGCGGACGAAACCGCCGCCTGGCTGAATGGCCACGCCGCACTTTGGCACCCGGCGGTCCTTCAAAACGCGATCCGCCCACCGTTGCCCGCGTCGTCGTACGATCACGATCTGCCATCGGAAAATTTCGTCTATGCGGTCGCCGAAGGGCCGACGCTGTACCAGCCCGACGACTGGCTGGCACGTGCTTCGAGTGCCAACGCCATCGCGTTCCGTTCGACCGCGTGCCGTACGGAAACCTTCGCGAATATGCGCACCGCAATGCGCGAACGCGGCACGCCGGAATCGCAACTGGCGATCTCCGATTCGCTCGTCGGATCGTTCGCCGGGTTGGGCTACGGCTACCTTATGGTCGACACGCTGTTCGACGCGATGAGTCACGACAAGCTCCTCGACGCCGATGGCTTCTGGGCGGATGTTTCCGCCGCCGTCGAAGCTGCGATGCGACCCGATGGCGAAAGCGAATCGCGAGAGAAACTGCGCGATGCCGCGAAGCGGTTGCAGCTGGCCCGCGAAGGCGCAAGCTCCGGCACGATCCACCTCATGGAGTGGATCATGCGCGATCCGGCGCACCCCGATCAAGCCTGGCCCGCCGCCCTTACGGCGAACGTTCCCGTTTCGATTATTATGTCCGCCGACGATCTCGAAAAAATGTCCGTCGAACACCCCGAGCGATTTGCGGAACTCAAAGCGCGCGTGCCTGCGGATCTGCCCGCATCGGCGGACTTGTGCGTCGGGTCGTTCCGCGACCGCGACGATGCACTACTGCCAATCGAATCGCAACTTTGGAACATCCGCACCGCACGGGAAACCGTCCGCAAGCTGTTCGGCTCGGAGCCGACGGTGTACGCGCGCCGCCGCTCGGCGTACCACCCGCAACTGCCATCGTGGTTACAGCTCGCCGGGTATCGCCACGCGGTGGCGGTCAGCTTCGATGGCGCGCTCGTTCCGAGTCGCTATTCCGCCGTCGTCACGTGGTCCGGCCCCGATGGCAAATCGGTCGAAGCGTTCACCCGCGAACCGCACCCGGCGAACGACGGGCAGACGTTCTTCAACATGGCGTACCTCATCCATCAGGGCATCACGCACGACTCGACGCCGACGGTGGCACTTTTGCACAAGGGCGGCACCGGCGGCGCGGGCTACATCGACTACCTCGCGCTCGGCGAACTCGCACCGGTACTCGGCACCGCCACGAATCTGAGTCGGTACTTTGCCGAGATCCACGCGGGCGATTATGCAGGGGCCGCGAACCCCGATGAATTCTTCGCCGATTACCTCGACGAACGCACGACGAACCGCCATCGGCCCGATCCCGTCAGCGGGTTCGCCGCCCACCTTCGCGCCCGTCGCCGCGTCGATGGCGTTCTCGCGATCGCGGCACTGTATCGCTCGCTGGCAAACGAAACCGAAGCCGAAGCCGCAGAACTGAAGCAGTTGCTCGCACTCGAAGACGCCATCGAAACGCGCGGGCCGGAACTCGGCGCGGCCACGCAAGCCGATGAGCTTTTGCCGCAAGTAATCGCACAGGAATCGTCGTGGGCGAAGAAGCTCGCGGAGCGGATTCAGGTTCGCTCGGTCGATGCGAAACCGGGCTTCCTCGCGTTCAATCCGTGCAGTTTCACGCGACGAATTACGCTCGAACTCGCGGATCAACCGGGGCCGATCGCGCTCGATGGCCCCGTGAAGGCGAGCGAGTGGGAAGCGGGCAAAGCGAGCGTCGTCGTCGAAGTGCCGGGCCTCGGGTTCGCGTGGTTTCCGAAGGGTGACGCCCGGCTGTCACCGCCGAAGCCCCGCATCAAGACCGCCGACGGCACGACCGTCCGCAACGAGTTTTTCGAAGCGACGCTCGACCCGGTCTCCGGCGGCCTGCGTGCGTTCCGCGACGTGCGCACCCGCATCAACCGCCTCGGGCAGCAACTGGTGTTCAACCCCGGCAGTCGCATGAAAGCCACCACCGTCACCGTCACGCATGCCGGGGCCGCGTACGGCGAAGTGACGAGCGAAGGGCAGATCGTCGACGAACACGATGCCCCGCTCGCGAACTTTCGCCAAAGGATTCGCGCCTGGGTAGGTCGGCCCGTACTCGAGTTGCGCATCGAAATTCTGCCGGTCCATCGACCGACTGGCTATCCGTGGCACGCCTTTTACGGTGCCCGTTTCGGTTGCCGCGACGACCGCATGGCCACCTTCCGCGGCGTCAACGGCACGAACTCGGTCAGCACGTACCCACGCCCCGTGTCGCCCGATTACATCGAGTTTCGCCTGGCGGCCGAACGCACGTTTCTGTTCGCGGGCGGGTTGCCGTTCGTGCAGCGCCACGACAAACGCACGATGGATCTGGTGCTGATTCCCGAAGGCGAAACGGCCACGACGTTCGACGTGCTAATCGCTGCCGACCGCGAACACCCGATGCAAACCGCGAGCGGCTGGGTCGCACCCGCCCCCATAATCGAGACGGCAAAAGGCCCACCGCACATCGGTGCCACCGGCTGGCTCGCCGCTGTCGACATGCCGAGCCTGTTGATGACATCACTTCGCCCGACGACACCCACCGAAGGAAATTCCCGCGCCGTCGCGGCACGCTTCGTCGAGACATCCGGCTACGCCGGTGCCGCCGAATTCCGCTTCGCCCGCGACCCGAGTGCCGCCCTTCTCATCGACATCACCAGCCAGAAACTAAGCGAAATCGCAATCAACGAAGGCGCGCTCCCGCTCGAATTTTCCGCCAGCGAACTGCTAACCGTAAAAGCCGAGTGGCAGTAGTCCGTTTCACTACGAGCCACCGGCTTAATGCCGGTGGGAGACTCCCACCGGGATGAACCCTATCGCGTTCGGCACGATATTTGCGCGTTGCGCGAGGGTGAGGCCTCCGTTTAATGTACGGCTTCTCTTACCGGGAGT
>JAYVXI010000274.1:0-29701 GCA_043785305.1 Limnoglobus sp.
GAACATGCCGTGCTCCTGAAGAAGGTTTGGTTACCCTTCAAGAAACGGCATGGTCCTCCTTTTGGCCAGCAGGAAGTACGCACTTCCCGGATGAGCCTGAAATATCGACATTGATGCCGACGATTCGCACTGGAATTGCTGGTTTTTCAACGAATTCTCAGCAAGAGACTTTCGAGCCGGGGTAATATCACCCCATTTGTGGTCGTGTGAGTGGGGAAAGCGAAGATAACGACTCTAATTATTTACTTGCGTATTTGCAACAGAATTCAGGATTGATAGGGGAATATCATGTCTGAAAACGAGATTGCTGCCATCGTGGAGGATGCTAGAGTAAAGTTGGATGACTTAGATTTTGCGTATCTACGTGACAATGTGTTGAGAAATTATTTATGATGATCCCCAAGCTCTCCCTCGTCGTACTCGTTGGCCCTAGCGGTTCGGGGAAGAGTACGTTCGCACGCAAGCATTTTTTGCCGACGGAGATACTCTCGTCGGATGTGTGCCGGGGTTTGGTTAGCGACGATGAGAATAATCAGGCGGTGACGAATGAGGCGTTCCAACTCTTGCATTCGATCGTGGCACAACGGCTCGCGCTCGGGCGGCTCACCGTGGTCGATGCCACGAATGTGCAGGCCGAGTCGCGTGGCCCGCTCGTGGCATTGGCACGAAAGTATCACTGCCTGCCCGTTGCCATCGTGCTGAATCTGCCCGAAGAGATTTGCCACGAACGCAACCGCCAACGCGAGAGCCGCACGTTCGGTTCGCACGTCATTCGCAACCAGCGCTCGCAACTGCGACGCTCGCTGAAAGGGCTGAAACGCGAGGGTTTTTCGCACGTCTTTCGCCTCGAAACACCCGACGAAGTCGATGCGGTAACGATTCAACGGGTACCGTTGTGGAACGACCGCACCAGCGAACACGGCCCCTTCGACATCATCGGCGACGTCCACGGCTGCGCCGACGAACTGGAGGAATTGCTTCGTAAGCTCGGCTTTCAAGCCAGCCATCGCATGGATTTGGACAACCCTGTAATCGGTTGGAGCCATACATCGTGGTGCCACCCCGAAGGTCGGAAGGCGGTGTTCGTTGGCGATCTTGTAGATCGTGGACCGCGGGTGCTCGATACGTTGCGGATCGTTCGCAACATGGTTGTCGAAGGTTCGGGTATCTGCGTGCCCGGCAATCACGACATGAAGTTGTTGAAAAAGCTGAGTGGACGCGATGTGCAAATCACGCACGGCCTCGCCGAAACACTCGCCGAGATCGACGCACTTCCCGATGCGATTCGACCCGCGTTCACGAAGTCGCTGGCGACTTTCCTCGACGGGCTGATTAGCCACTATGTCCTCGACGATGGCAAGCTGGTCGTTGCTCATGCGGGCATGAAAGCCGAGATGCAGGGGCGTGGGTCGGGCCGAGTACGAGACTTTGCACTTTATGGCGAGACGACAGGCGAGACCGACGAATTCGGCCTGCCCGTGCGTTACAACTGGGCGGCCGAGTATCGCGGTACGGCAACCGTCGTTTATGGCCACACGCCCGTGCCCGAAGCCGAGTGGTTGAACCGCACGGTGAACGTCGACACCGGTTGCGTTTACGGCGGCAAACTCACCGCGATGCGTTACCCCGAACGCGAGTTCGTTTCCGTTCCTGCGGCCCGAACGTACTGCGAGCCGATGCGGCCATTCCTGCCGGAACCCGTGAGCACGATCGGGCCGACACTTCAGCAAATCGACGACGAAGTGCTCGATGCCGCGGATGTGTTGGGCAAGCGGATCGTCTCGACGCGACTGCGTGGCAACGTGACGATTCGCGAAGCCCACACCACGGCAGCGCTGGAAGTGATGAGCCGATTCGCGGCGAATCCGAAGTGGCTGATCTACCTGCCGCCGACGATGTCCCCGTGCGAGACGAGCCAGGAACCGGGGTTGCTCGAACACCCTGCCGAGGCGTTTGCGTACTTTCGCAACCAGGGTGCCACGCAAGTGATTTGCGAAGAAAAGCACATGGGTTCGCGCGCCGTAGTGGTCGTGTGCAAAGACGAACAGGCCGCACGCGAACGCTTCGGCGTGCTCGAAGGCGAAGTCGGCGTTATCACCACCCGCACGGGGCGACGCTTCTTTAACGATGCCATTTTGGAAGCGCAGTTCCTCGAACGAGTCCGCGTGGCACTGACCGCAGCGGACATCTGGACGACGCTCGATACGACGTGGGTTTGTCTCGATTGCGAACTGCTTCCGTGGTCGGAGAAGGCACAGGAATTGCTGAAAAACCAGTACGCCGCCGTCGGTGCCGCCGGGCGGGCGGCGATACCAAAAGCGGTCGCATCGTTGGCAATCGTCACCGAACGACTGCGTGGCGAAGAGCGAGTGAAAGCCGAACGCGCGATGGCAGAATCGCGAGGCAAGGAGCAGCATATCGATAAGTTCGTGGCCGCGTACCGGCAGTATTGCTGGCCCGTAAATTCGCTAATCGATTTGAAACTCGCGCCGTTCCATTTGCTCGCATCCGAGGGACACGTTCACACCGACAAAAACCACATCTGGCACATGGACACGCTGGCAACCATCTGCCGTGCCGACCCCGAATTGCTGTTGGCAACGTCGTACAAACTCGTCGATCCGAACGATGCGACCAGTGTTGCCGAAGGAACCGCGTGGTGGACCGAACTCACCGGGCGTGGCGGCGAAGGCATGGTGGTGAAGCCGCTCGATTTTATTCTCCGTGACAAGCGAGGCCTCGTGCAACCGGCGGTGAAGTGCCGGGGCCGCGAATACTTGCGGATCATCTACGGCCCGGATTATACCGTCGAAGAAAATTTGTCGCGGTTACGCCATCGCGGGCTGAGCCACAAGCGTTCGCTGGCGCTCGGCGAGTTCGCGCTCGGCATCGAAAGCCTCGAACGATTCGTTCGCCGCGAACCGTTGCGGCGGGTTCACGAGTGCGTCTTCGGCGTACTCGCACTGGAAAGCGAGCCGGTCGATCCGCGGCTGTAACATACAAATCAGCTACGATGTCGCTTCGTCGTATTCCTCGCGTGCTTCCGTGCGGTGGCTTCGTCTTCGCGTCGAAAGTCGCGATGAATTTTCAGAGCGAACAGTCCGCCCAAGACTGCGACCACAGCTAAGATCGTCCAAATCGCAACCGATTGCGTCGTGGTTAAGTTGACGAACCAGTTGGCGACAAACAGACTATGCATCGGAAATCTCCCACAATTGTGCAACGGCACTTCCACATACTATCCGGTTACCTTCAAAAGCCCACGCACGATCGCGCGTGGGCTTTCCATCGCGTTTGTCTGTATGATGTTGCTAACTGCTGACTGTTCCCTTTTTACGATGAGGCTCCGACATGATCCGTCGCGCAGCACTGTTCCTGTTTGCCGCCGTGGCTGTCTCGTTGCAATCGGTCGATACTTCCGCGCAGCCGAAGCCCGGCGTGCCACCCGTGCCGCCACCGCAGTACCCGACTTTGACGACACCCGCCAGCCTCGGGGCAAAGCTCGGCGCGACGACCGAATTGATGTTGATCGGCACGAACTTAACCGATGCCGTTGCGGTGTGGGTTGGCGCAGATGGTGTGAAGGCGACGATTGCCGATGGCCAAAAAGATGCGACCAAGCTGAAAATTAAGCTCGAAGTACCCGCGACGCTTTCCGTGGGTATGTACCCGGTGCGAGTGGCGACGAAGTACGGCATCAGTAACTTCCGCCCGATCAGCATCGACGACTTACCCGAGATCGCCGAAAAGGAAGGCAACAGCAAGAAGGACACCGCACAAGTAGTGCCGGTGCCGTGCGTGGTGACGGGCAATGCGAACCCCGATTCCAGCGATTTCTACAAAGTGAACGTGGCCGCCGGACAACGGTTGGCGGTCGAAGTGCTCGGACGGCGGATCGGTTCGCAACTCGACCCGGTGATCTTGTTGCACGATGCGAAAACGGTTCGCGAAATGCCAGGGCTATTCGCCGACGATACGCCGGGGCTTCAGTCGGATGCCCGCGTCACGCACACGTTCAAGGTGGCTGCAGAAATCCTAATCGAAGTTCGCGACACCACCTACCGCGGCGGTGCGGACTTCAGTTACCGCCTGCGAATCGGCGATTTCCCCGGCGTGACGACGGCCTACCCGCTCGCCGTGGAACGCGGCAAGTCGGCCGCGATCAGCTTCTCGGGGCCGAACGTCGATGGCGCGAAACCGGTGACGGTGAAGGGTGCGGGTTCGGGTATGCTCGCATCGCCGAAGCGCGAGGGCGGCGTCGCCGGGTGGTGCGTGTCGGTCGGCGTCAGCGATTTCCCTGAAGCCATGGAAGTCGAGCCGAACAACGAAATCGCCAAGGCGAACAAACTGCCCGTACCCGGTGGCATCTCCGGTAGATTCGAGACGAAGAGCGATGTCGATTTCTATTCCATCGCGGGTAAGAAAGGGCAGAAGCTCGAAATCGTCGCAAATGCGTTCGAGTACAACTCGCCTGCCGAGGTGTATCTGAAAGTCGTCGATGCGAAGGGGGCCGAACTCGCGAAATCGAACCCGGCGCAGGCGAACGCTCGAATCGAGTTTACACCGGCAGCCGATGGCGAGTTCTTCATCTCGGCGGAACATCTGAACTACCTATATGGGCCGAACGAGGTTTACCACCTCTCGGTGAAACCGGCGATTGCGGACTTTGCCATCACGCTCGGCCTCGATCGCATCGATGTCTCCGCGACCGGCGGCTCGTTACCGGTTACGGGTCTGGCGAAGCTCAACGGCTTCAACTTGCCGATCGAACTCGTCGTGGTATCCGATGCGATTGCGGGGAAACTGACGCTCGCCGCTGCTGCGAACCCACTGCCGACGGCGGTGCTTTCGATCCCGTTGACGCTGAAACCGGGTGTCAAACCGGGTGCGTATTCGTTCCGCGTGGAAGCCACTGCGAAGGTCGATGGCAAAGACGTCGTTCACCTGGCAACGGTGACGGACATCGTGAAAGCGAGCTTGGGCGCGATCCCGAACCCGCCCCCCGAACTGCTGACGCAACTCGCGGTCGCGGTTGTTGATAAGCCTCTGTTCGCATTATCCATCGCGTTCGAGAAACCCGAGGTGCTGAAAGGTGGCGCACTCAAGGGCAAGGTGATTGTGAAGCGTGCGGAAGGCTTCACCGAGGAGATCGTCCTCGTCGCCAACGGCCTGCCCGCGAACGTGACAGCAAAGGTGAAGCCGATACCGAAAGGTGCCAACGAGGTCGAAATCGAAGTCAATCCCGTCGCTGCCGCCGCTGTCGGCCCGGTGACGCTCACCGTTCGCGCGACTGCAAAAGCCTCGGGCCGCGACTTCGCCTACGACAGCAGCGGCGCGACGTTCGCGATCACCGAACCGAAGAAGCCCGAGCCGAAGAAGGAAGAGCCGAAGAAAAAGTAAGGGATTGCGATGCGTGAAGCAGCCATACGGGTGACGATTCGCGACGATGGCATCGCCGTCGTCGCGATCGATCAGCCGAATCGGCGTGCAAATGTTCTTACGCTCGATTTGTGGCAGGAACTCGACGCGGCACTCGATTCGATACCCGTAAAATCACGCGGTTTGTTGCTGACGAGTACGAAGCGGGGAAGTTTCATCGCTGGTGCGGATTTGCGGTTGCTCGGACGCGCGACATTCAACGACCCTGGCGTTCGCGAAGTCATTTCTTTCGGTCTGCACGTTCTCGAAAAACTCGAAGCGTTGCCGTACCCGACGTGTGCGGTACTGGGTGGAACTGCCATCGGTGGTGGTTTGGAAGTCGCGCTCGCTTGCGATGTTCGCGTGGCCAGTTCGGGTGCCACGATGGGCTTGCCCGAAGTCGCGCTTGGCCTGATCCCCGGCTGGGGTGGCACGCAACGGCTCCCGCGAATCATCGGCTGGTCCGCCGCAATCGCGTTACTTCAGTCGGGCACGATCATCACCGCCGAGCGCGCCCTGGAAATCGGCCTACTGAGCGGTTTGTTCGACGCAGATCTGTTGCCAGATGGAGCAATTCGCGCATTGCCGCTCGATGGCGGTCTGGCGTCACGCGAGAAGAAACAGCGACCGATTCCCACGAGCGAAATTGGAGTGTTTCACCCAACGAACGCCCTCAGTGAAGTCGCATTCGCCGGCGCGACGTTACCGCTTCATGAAGCGATTCGACTCGAAACCGAAGCGTTCTTCCGCCTCGTGGGCAGCGAGGAATCGAAGCAAAAGATCGGCGATTTTTTCACGAAACTACGATGACCCGACAGCCCAAGAAAGGTCGTATCGGGACGTTCGCATCGTCATGCTGCCGCGCTGTTGCGTGGGCGTGGCTGTTGCATTTGCTCTTGATCCGCCAAGAAGTTATCGAGCATCTCGGCTTGTTGCGAGAGCACCCATTGCACTTGTCGATCGCGGGCCATCGTCTTGGCTTCGAGGCTGGCGATTCGCTCGCTCAGTTCCTTTTGCATGTCGCGAATCTGCCGCAACGCGGGCTGCTGATTGATCTCCAGTTGCGTATGAATCGACTGAACGACGGCGGCCAACTCCGCAGTTTGGTTCGTCATTAACCGCACGGTTCGCGGCATCACGACGGTGTGTTTCATCAACCGTAACCCGCGACCGAGGCCGGGCGTGGATAGAATCTTCGTTCGTGCCTTTTTCGCGATACTTCGCAGCCGTTGCTTCATGCTGATCCGCACTACAGCCACCGCAATGACGGGTGTGGGCAGCACGACTTGCGTCAAAGTCGGCGGGGCGATGAAGTCCGCGAACCAGGTGGTATCGGTGTTGCGAATGCGGGCTTCGTTGCAGTAAAGCAACGATTCGATAATGTCGCGTCGGCTGCATCCGCGATCGAGTTGGGCGGTGTGCCACTGCAAGCCGACGGCATCGGCAGGGCGACGCAGAATCAGATCGTACAGCCCGCGAATGAACTCCTCGTTCGTCCGGTGCCAAATGCGATTGAGTTCCACGACCATATCGACGCCCGTGCGGAACTGCTTTGAAAGCAGTTCGCGGGCCGCTTCGCGGGCCATCGGCTCGGGCACTTTCGACACTTCCGCAATCAGCGAAATCAGGCGTTCCTTAACAGCGTTCGGCTCGCTCGAACGACCGGGGCCTTTCGCCTTCCACTGGTCGGCGATACCGCGATAGCACGCGATCGTGTTTGCGACCATCACATCGGTCGAGAAACGTTCCTCGTAGCGTTCGCGGGAACGAAGCCCGAACTGCTCGCGGAGTTCTGTCGAACTCAGTAACTTGCGGAATGCCTCGGCGAACGATTCGGGATCTTGCGATTCCGCGAGGTAACCGTTCTCGCCATCGACGACGATTTCGACCATGCCACCGACGCGGCTGGCGACGACGGGCTTGCCGAACATCATGCCTTCGGTCAGCACGAGACCGAACGATTCGTACCGCGACGGCAGCACGACGATGTCCGAATCCGCGTAGTTCTGCATCAACTCGTCGTCGGTCGCTTCCCCCGCAAAAACGATTCGCGAAGCGAGGTCGGGCCTCGTCGCCATCATCGTTTCGTGCGATGACATCGCGTTGTCGTTGCCCGACGGATTGTACTTGCCGACGAGAACCAACTCCGCATTTGGGAACTCGGGCAGTACGCGATACGCCGCCTGCAACAGCACGTCGATTCCCTTGCGGGTTTCAATGCGGCCGACGAACAAGATGCGCGTCTTGCCATCGTTGCCGCGTTGCCGTGGGAACTGATCGCGCACATCGCGTGTGCCAATGTGGACGACATGTTCGGCGGCCTTCGTGGTGCCGAAGTCTGCGCGTGCCTTTTCCAGAATGGCATGGCTAATCGCGTGGATATTCTGCGACCGTTGCACCGTGGCCGTCTCGAGTGCGATCATGTCCCGGACGAGTGCGGGATCCGAGTTCGTGCCACCGAGTTCGGCGATCGTCTTCATCGACGTTTGCAACGCGAGTACGGTCGGCCAGCGATCGTCGAGTTGCGCAATGGCTCCTTCGCAAAGCCAAATCGGCCCCGTCACCACATCCAACCCGTGGAGGTCGTGAATCCGGCTGATCTCGTGGTAGACGTTAGCCACGTGCGTGTAATTATGGCAAAGCGGCATCGCTCGCAGGTCGTCGCCCTTCGGCGCGGAGTCGGGCAGGCGGTGCATCCAGACACCATCTTCGAAGTCCACCGTGTGCTTGCCGCTCTCCGAGTGCGTGATGACGTGAATCTGATGACCTTGCGCAGCGAAACCCTTGGCAAGGTCGCACATGAACCGGCCCACCCCCCCGCAACCCGGCGGGTACTCGCGGGTGACGAAGCCGACTTTCATCCGGCCACCGGCAGGCGTTAAGATCGGGTGCGCAAGAAATTCTTCGTGCTTCGCGACAGGCAGATGGCGAATCGGCCGTGGCTTCGTCAGACCCTGACGCACGCCGATGTCCATTGCTCGCTCGGTGCGACGCAAGTAGTGTTCGAGTTGCGCGGCAGTCAAACGACCGGCATCGAAGTTCGCGCGGCCACCCGCTTTCACGATGCCAACGTACCGCGTAATTTCCTCGAATACCTCGCTCTGCGGGCGCGTCTTCGAGCCGTTCCGCACGGCAAATGTGCAGTGGTTCTTAACCGTGCTAAACGGATCGAAAACAACGCGCTTCTGATCGCGAATGTGGCTCGGCAGATATTTGTGGTGAACCGCCGCATGGGCGAGTGGCACCATCTGGTAGCCGGCGTCGATCGCTCGCATACAGACTTCGACTTCATCGAGGTAGTATTCGATTTCCTCGTTGAAGCCGCCGATTTCGACGAGGACATCGCGGCGGTAACTGCAGTTCGTGCCTTGCAAATACACGAACGGGTCGGCACCCGGACGGTTATTCGCATCGAACGGCGGTTTGATGTCGAACCGCGTCGTCGCGATTCGCGAACAAACCGAATAGAGGTACTGGTAGGAAACGCCAGTATGGTCGTAGACGATGCCGCCAACGCCGCCAATATCGGGCGATACGTAAGCTTTGACGAGGCCCGCAATCCAATCGGGTTCGGGGATCGCGTCGTCGTCGATGAAGGCAACGATGTCCCCAGAAGCATGGGCAATGCCGATGTTCCGGGACTTCGAGAGGTGCGCTTCGGGGCACGAATAGGCGCGAACGGAATCGGAAAATTCCGCGATCACATCGTCCGATTCGTCGGTGCTCGGCCCATTCACCACAACGACTTCAAAGTCGCTGTAGGTCTGGTAAGCAAACGAAGCGAGTGTGTTCCGCAGGCTTTTCCCGCGGTTGTATGTGTTGATAACAACGCTAACACGCATAACCGGTGGCTCCTGCCGGGGGGCCGCCACGTGACGGGCGGACGGTGGGGTCGTGTAAGGCATTCCCCAGAGGATATTCGGCACATTCGATGCGAAACTTCGCACGCAAATCGTCTAAAGCCCCGAAAGGTGTAAAAACCCGCACATCGCCCGAACTTGAATAATTATGGAAGCCAGAAAAGTGACCGCAAGCCACGCACATTACCACAAATGCCCACGGACGGATCATCCATGGGCTTTGAGATTGATCTTAAAATCCTCGCGATTCGAGGTGGCGTCGCCAGTTCCAGCGGGTACTGAAGAACTCTTTCGCCGCCATGTAACCGCGTGCGTAAAGTTGATCTTTCATGTCGTTCGATATGCCGAATTGAGTCGCGGTTACGGGCAATCCCGTCAGATCGATTTCGATCACGCGGCCTTGTTGTCGCTGGCTGAGGTAGCGCCGGTCTCGGGCCACCATCATCGTTTTCATCATGGAAGCGAGCAAATCGGTTGCGGTTTCGATCGGGGCCGGTTGGGCATCGGCGCGGTCGATGAGGCGGAAGCCGAACGTCGGCCAGGCGGGTGCCTTGCCGGGCGTGTCGTCGTCGTACAACCACAACGGGAAGTTGCTGAGAATGCCGCCGTCGACGATGCGGCTGCGGCCCTCGGTCGGGTGATCGAGCGTGCCCGGCTCGAAAAAGAACGGGATGCTCATCGATAACCGCACCGCTTCCGCCACCGAGAACTGCCGTTGGCGCGGCGTCAGCGGCGGGCGGTACTCGGGGCGCGCCACCATCGCGCCGCCCAGGCTCGTTCGCACCGACGTTTCGAGGTCGTCCGGCAAGACTTTCATCTCGCCGCGCGTGAGATCGGACACGACCACTTTCAACTGGCGATCGTTGACCGTACGGCTACGGTCCCAAATGTCGCCGAAGGTCGGCTTGCCCACCCATTTCAGGATTTCGTCCATCCAAGCGCGAAACGGTTCTGAGGAATACTGCCCGAGTTGGCCGGTCATCGCCAGATTCGTGAGCAATAACACGGGGTGCCTCAGATCGTCGCTGGGGTCGCCGTTGAACATCAACCGGCTGGTTTTCTGCGTCAAGAACTGCATGTAATCGAGCCGCCCGATGATCGATTCGAGTTGATCGATGTTCATGTCCGTCGCAAGCAGCGTGGCCGTGATCGCACCGGCGGATGTCCCCGCGAGCGCGTGCCACTTCATGCCGATTTCGTGGCAAACTCGCACCGCACCCAGGAATGCCGTGCCCAGAACGCCGCCGCCCTCGAACACCGCATCGGCGTCGAACAACCCCGTCGCATCGCGTGCCAACGGTGTCATTGCCGCTTCGATCCGTGCCCGTTCGCTCGGGTTGATCGACAAGTTCCACTTGCGGCGAGTTTCCGCCGGATTCCAAAGCGTCATCGCGTTTCCTTCTGTGACAATTCCTCATCACTATACTTCTCGCGACTGAACTGACACATTTATGACGTGAGAAATCGACGCAAGTCGGAATTGCGAATGCTTTCAAATGGTATTTTTGCCATTTTCGCGACTCAAAATGCCACTTTGAGATCGAAAATCGCCGATCCCGAACTGGCGGTATTGCTGTATCTCGAACTCTCTGAGTCGGTTACGACGTGAGTTAGGAATCGACGACACTCCGAGGGGCCGACCGTTTTGCGACATTTGGAGACAATCTCACGACACTTGGAGACAATCTCACGACACTTCGCGACATTCTCACGACACTTGGAGACACTTTCACGACACTTCGCGACGCGACGGAAATCTGACTTACGTCAGATCGCAAATCGCGAGCTTGACCGACTGGGTTCGTATGGGTGCGGCACCGAGTGGACGCGGAGGGTCGTGGTTGCGGACCTCTTTCGAGTCATCGAGAACTGCCAACGCCAAATCTCGAAAAAATTCGACTTCTGACCTCGCGGTGGCAAATCGATCTGTTATGCGGAAAGGGTTCCCTGTCATCGTCGAAGTCTATGCGCAATATGTCGCAGCAGTAACTCTACTGGTACAGATACTTGCAGAATCAATAACAGCTTTGCTTTTTGACTATGCACCTGTGCATTGTCCCATTCGGGCAGCGATCGATAGACGAAAAACGTATCCTTACCCTTTGGCAAGCAGGATCGAACCGATTGCGGCAATCATCGAAATGAGAGTTACGCACGCGATGGCCCACCACACC
Source organism: Limnoglobus sp. (assembly GCA_043785305.1). GTDB lineage: Bacteria > Planctomycetota > Planctomycetia > Gemmatales > Gemmataceae > Limnoglobus. The sequence continues at coordinate 11,453 of JAYVXI010000274.1, forward strand.
CACGATGGTTTTTTCGGCGTACTCGTTAATGCTTCCGATAGTTCCTTCGCCGATGGGTATCGCTCGCTCGGTTGCAATCGGAGACAGCGATCGATCACCGTGCCGAGGTAGGTATTCCCCGCAGAGACATAGGCTGTCGCGTAGCCGTTGGCGTAAGGGTTGCGGCCCGTTAGCAGTTCGTACCCGACGACGCCGATCGACCATACATCCGATGCGTAGGAAACGACACCATACGAAGAGTCTCTGTGCTCTGGTGCCATATATTTCGGCGTGCCCGGATGATTCCCCTCGTGGGTTAACGCCTGTATCTCAGGGTTCGTGTCGGCGGATTTCGATACGGAAAGTTGCAGTTCCGTCGGGTCGCTCGTCCAGAATTTGGCAAGCCCGAAGTCCGCCACGAATGGTTCGTTGTCGTCCAAAAGTAAAATGTTGTTCGGTTTGATGTCCCGGTGCAAAATCTGACGCCCGTGGGCATGTGCCACTGCACGCGAAATTTTCCTTAGCAATTCGACAATCATCTCGGGCCGATCTTTCGTGAATCGACCGTGATGCTTCGCCAACGTCCCGCCTTCGATGTATTTCATTACGAGAAAAGGCTGTTTCAGAAACACGCCCGAATCGTAAACGGCCACGATATTCGGATGGTCGAGTTGACCGAGGACGCGACGTTCGCGCAGGAAGCGTTCGGTCAACCGCGTATCGTCGTATTGCGGCAGAATCCGCTTGATTGCAACCGAACGATCGAGTTCGGTATCCCATCCGAGGTACACGACGCCCATACCACCGTGACCGAGAACCTTACGAATTGTGTAGCGACCGATCTGTTCCGGATGCGACTCGTTATTGAATTCGGCGGAACCAACCGACATGCCGAGAAGATTCTCGCTGGCCGTGATCAAGCGGATTTCTTCGGTCAGCTTCGCTTCGAGTTCTTTATCGTTACCGCACAACGCTTTCACGTCGACGACCGTACCGTTCGAGCGGTGTTCATCCCACATGAGGATCAATTCGCTGAGCCGATTCATATCGTCACCCGTTGAGCGTGGCGTAATAATAACCGAAGGAAAACGCAATCGCGTTGGCGATACCCTATCAGAAGGGATTGCTATTTTCGTACTGCTTCATCAGGAGCGATTTCGCCTTAAACCAACTTCGTTTGAGCGTACGCAGCGGTACGTCCAGATGTTTCGCGGCATCGACTTGCGTCAAACCGATGTAGTACAACAAGTCGAAGAGTTGTCGTTCTCCCTCGGGAAGTAAGGCGATCCGGTCGTGAAGCTCGCACCATTTCGCCAGCATGACGGGGTCTTCGGTCGCAAACTTCGGATCGAAGAGGCCCGAATGCGTGCCATCCTCTGCAACGGGCAAGCTCGGCATGCGGGTGATCGACAGCAATTCCCAACGAATGTGTTTCGCAGCCAGACGCAGAAAGTCGGGAGTGCTGTTGAGCGGAATTTCCCTCAACGCCTTCAGGAGTCGAATTTGAGCTTGTTGCACGAGATCGCAGGTTTCGATGCGCGTTTGTGCTTTCGGGAAACGACCGATCAACGCCTGAGCAATCACGAAGAGTTGCCTTTGGCAACGCTCGAAGATCGCATTTTCCACGACCGCATCACCCATACGATAGATTTCGAGAAGTTCGGTAATTCTCGATCCGTAATCCGTTTTGAGCATGGGAATGTCGAATGAGTGTAACAGGTAGGGTTTTACACAAGAATACCGTAACCTTTCGTTTGCGACAATCAATTTGCGACAGAAATCGTAGGTTTGTTGTTACGGACGGCATTTTCGCAAGTGTGGCTTCGCGATTATTTATACTTCGAGCGGGGTGATTCGATACATTTTTGTTAGCCCGACGCGCAAGCGAGGGGAACCCGCGAGAAGGCATGACATCGCATAAACGATAATAATCCCTCGCTAGCGCGTCGGGCTAACGGGAATGCATTGTCAGACTGGTAACGTGTCATTTCCAACCGCGAGAAGTATAACACTGACGCGCCACCCGTAACCTGAGCTGACCCACATGCCGACCATCACGGTAAATGCGGAACCGAAGACATTCGCGATTCCTCTCACGATTGCCGAGTTGCTATCACAACTCGGCCGCGATCCGAAAAAACTGGCGGTGGAACTGAATCGCGCCGTGGTACCGCGTGCGGAACATGTGGCCACGCTGCTACGTGACGGAGATGAGGTCGAGATCGTCACACTGGTCGGTGGGGGTTCGTCAGCGCTGGAACCTCCCGCAGATCGTCCGCTGAAAATCGGTCGATTCACGTTCCGTTCGCGGCTGTTCACTGGCACGGGAAAGTACGCCCGATACGACCTCATGCAGCAGTGCATGGACGCCAGCGGCTGCGAAGTCACAACTGTGGCGGTTCGCCGCGAACGGCTCGTCGATACGGACGGCAAGAATCTCCTCGATTATCTTGATCTCCAACGTCTGACCATCCTGCCAAACACGGCAGGATGTTTCAGTGCCGACGATGCGATTCGGCACGCACGCTTGGCCCGCGAATTGTTGAAGAACCTCGAAAACCCTGGGGCCGATTGGGTCAAACTCGAATGCCTCGCCGATAAAAAGACGCTTCTGCCCGACCCGATCGACACGCTGAAAGCGACGGAGATCTTGGTGAAAGAAGGCTTCACGGTACTCGTGTACACATCTGACGATCCGATTTTAGCCCGACGCTTAAAAGAAGCGGGGGCCGCGAGCGTGATGCCCGCCGGTAGCCCGATTGGTAGCGGGCAGGGAATCCTCAACCCGAACAACATCCGCATCTGTTTGGAGTATTTGAAAGACGGCGACCCCGATTATCCCGTGATCGTCGATGCGGGCGTAGGCACAGCCAGCGATGTCGCGGCGGCGATGGAACTCGGTTGCGACGGCGTGCTCTTGAATACCGCCATTGCGAGCGCGAAAGACCCACTGAGGATGGCTTGCGCGATGCGATACGCCACGGAGGCGGGTCGGCTCGCATACCTCGCCGGCCGTATCCCAAAGAAACTCTACGCGAGTGCCAGCAGCCCGTGGGACGGCGTCATTCGACCGACTTGAGAATTCGGGGATGGTGATTTCCTACGTCCCGAAGTCTCACGACTTCGACTACCTCAGAATCTCTGCGTAGCGGAAGTCGTGAGACTTCTGACGCAGAGACTTCCCGCGCAAACCTCAGAATACAAGCGAAATAATCCTTCACGGCGTTGCCCGCAAGGGGTCGGGTAAAGCGCGAATCCGTATGAGTGCGTTTGCAAGGGTCGCGGGATCGTGAAAACGGGCAGATGTCACGCACCCGACCCCTTGCGGGGAATCGGCTCGGAAGCGACGAAAAGCGCAACTTCAAAGCGCGCGCTGCGGGCTGGCACGATTCCCATTCTCCGAACGCGTGAAGTGTAGTTGTCCTCTATGAGGCCGGTGGGTCGCCCGGTGGCTCGTAAGCCTGATCTGGGTTCTGCTTACCTAAACTCGACGCGACTTGAATCGATCTCGTCATTTCTCAATTTTTTCGGCGTTAGAATCAGAAATATCGTCATGTTCGTTATCAACGCAAGCCGATGAAATTACCGTGCGGCTCACTTTATGACTCGATGAGGGCGTTGACGTGATGCGATTCCTTTCTCATACAGCCCGACTCGGGCTTTGCGTTGGCCCCCTTCTAGCGGCCACGGCGTGCAATTCGTTGCGACATCGCACGGACACCTGTAACGACACCGAGTGTCACGCCATCGTCGAGCCGTTGCTATGCAAAGACCCGACGATGAAGGCGTTGGCGCACGATCTGGACCATCTCGAATCGCATATCGACTGGTATGGCAGCGTCACGGCAAAGGTGCCCGACATTTGGGGCCAAGCCCGCTTGACGCAGTATCGCGAAGATTTTGAAGATCAGATGAAGTTGCAACTCACAGCATTCAGCGTGAAGATCAACGGATCGTTGGCCCGCTCGGATCAGGCGTTTCTCGCGTATGCGGAAACGCTCGGGATCGCGGCATCCGCGAACAAATCGGCTGGGAATGGCCGTTCGGCTTCGGCTACGGCTATCGCGCCGCCACCAGCGACACCACCGGTTGCTCCTGAGTTGGAAACTACCCAGCGTACGGTCCAAACCGTTTTCACCTCACCCGATGGTGCGACCAAGAGCACCGTCAACGACACACTCTCGCCGCCCACACCGCCTACGTCATTGAAAGCCCCATCTGCGGGCGAAGTCGGCAAATTGACTTCGTTGGTTACCGAGGACAAAGTTGTCAAACGCAGCGATGCGACGTTGAATGCAAGTCCCGCGGGTCTTTCACTTGAGCCGACGATCGAACTCGCGCAGCGGAAGCGCTACCTCGATTACCTCAATCAGCTTCGCCGCGAGAACGAAGGCGACGACACGGCGGATTCGCCGGGTTACTCACTGAACCTGATGCGGATCCCCGTCTCGGTGTTGCCCGGCAAACGCACCGATGTTGGCTTCGGTGCCGAAGTGACGATGAGCCTACGGCCGATCCTCGGCGAGGAACTGCTGCCGACGACGTTCCGCAAGTTCGTGGCGAACGATCTCACGACGCAACTCGGTTTCCCGCTGACGCTGGTGCTCAACGACACGGGAGCAGATGGCCTGAGCGACACATTCAATGCCGAGTTCCGCACCTTCGTTCGGCTCGTCACGCAACTGATCGATTACGTGTCGTTTCAACAAATCGACCGAGCGAAAGCATTGGCATATCATATTTCCGTTACGCCCGCAGAGTTGAAGATTTTCAACGAATTCGCCACCGATGAAATGAAGGCTAGTTTCAAGGATTTATTGAACGAACCGAAGCAAGCGTACGCACAAAGCGGAACGAAGAAGTACTCGTTTACAGACAAGAAACAGTCGTCCGTTTTCACACAAGAGAAACGCAAGAGTTTCCCGACGAAGTTCAACGTGCCCGCGTTGTCGTTCTCGAATGGCGTCAACAACCGCATCCCGTTCCCGACGTCGCAACTCGTCGATGTTTACGGCGAACATGCGATGGTCGAAATCGCGACGGGCGCTTCGGAGGCACTGGAGAAGGCCACCAAGCGACAGGGGTACGCCCACCTGCCCGACGTACAAGCGTACTTGCGCGAAGAACTGACGGGAGCACACGAGTTTTTAGCGAAAAACCCCGGACTATTAGAGCGACACTGTACCGCCGAACTCGTGCAAGCGATTCGTTCCCGGCGCATCGATGAAGTCTGGCAATTGCGCATTGCGTATCGTCGCGACGTCTCCAGCATCACCCATACGGAACCGGCCGACATCACGCAGATCGGCAAAATCGAACCGCAGCACCTGTACCGTACGCCGGCCCTCGCCTGGTGCGTCATCGTCGATTCGGCACTGATGACGGATCGCCTGATGCGGGACATGCACGAAGTCGCAGCGGCGAAGGGCAAGGGCCTGCCGATGTGCGAAGGTTGGAAAGATTATTACCATCCGACCCCGAGCGCCGAAGCCCGCGCCGCGTTCCGCAGCTACGTCGAACTGCGCTGGCCGATTCACGTCTTCTCGCTCGACCCGGCGATTCAGGAACAGAACATCGTCGACTCGATGAGTACCCGCCGCGAAATGCAACTCGCGATCTCGGTCGCATTCACGCAAGGGGCGATCAGCAGCAATCGGATGCTCCAGTTCTCGCGCCGCTTAGAAGCGGACTATCAAACGATCGCACTCAACCGCACGCAAGTCGGCTTCAGCCACGGCGAAAACACCTTCGGCTGGCGGTTCTACCCGCGATTCCAAACGCCCGATACGGAGAGCAACCTCACGGTGATTCTGCGCGATCAGATCATCGGCGGGCCGAATCGTAATGCGTTACTGCGCCAACGCCGTTTGGAACCCGGCCCACGCGAGTGCGTCGCCATTGTCATGATGCCTTCGTTCGTGCCGTACGTCGAACTCGATACCGTGTCGAATTGGTTCCCACTGACGAACCCCAAACACAAGGTGCTCGATCACTCGCAAGCCTTGAAACTCAGCCGAACCGTGCAAACGCTCAAGACCGACGGTTGCGGCGTCGTCGATGCCGACAAGTATCGCGAAGGCGATTTCGTTCGCCTCCAACGGCGTGTCGAACAACTCGAAACGCGGCTACCGATGCAGACGATGACGACGCAAGTGCCGATTCTGAACACGCTCGGCGGCTTCGAGATGTTCAGCAACGGCACGACCGATCTCGCACCCGAACTGTACGGCTGGTACGGTGCCCCCGGCGTGTCGGCAACGCAAGCGACGATGCTATTTATCGTCGGCGATCACTTCAGCCCACTCCGCACCCAAGTGGTCGTCGGGAACATGCCAGCGACGGTGAAATTGCTGAGCCGACAGGTTGCGCAAGTCACGGTACCGGCCGGGGTCGTGCCGTTCTACGATACAGAACGCAAGCAGTATTTCGTGCAAGCGAACGTCGCCACGCCGTACGGCGTCACGCGGGAACTGCTGATTCCCATCGTCGGTGTCGCACCGCCAGCGGTTGCCGCAGCACCACCCACATCGGGTTACACGCTCGACCCCGGCACGCTGAAAATTAAGTATAAACTGGTGCCATCCGAGGAAGCGGGGAAGTTTCGATTGAACCCAGTCGGTATCGGCGACCAGGAATTGAACGTGAAATGGACCGACGGACTCGGCCACGCACCGAAGGCGATCACGCTCGCGTGGACCTTTAAATTCAAGACGCACTCAAAGACCGTGCCGATCACCGCCAAGGTACCCGTGACCGGCACGAAAAACGGTTACGTCTTCGACAACATCACACTGACGAACGTCATTGCCGACCTGTTCACAGTCGTCAATACGGCCGGGCCGTTCGCGGCGGACGCGGTGCCGCTGAGTGAAATCGCCAGCGTCAAAGTCACGATTTCACCCGTCGACGATGGCGTCCATACCTTGGCTCCGAAGGTCGCAAACAACGAACTGCTGCTCGAGTTCGTCGGGGAAATCGTACCGGAGGCACCTGTGGTTATCGTACCACAACCGACGGTAAAACCGATGCCCGCAGCGAAGAAGTAAAGCGCGCGGTTACGCGAATTCACCCCCACCCACACGAATGCGGGAAGTCAAAAAGCGAAACGCGATCTGACGTAAGTCAGATTTGCGTCGTTGCGCGGACGTACCCAAAAGTGTCGCGAAGTGTCGTGAGATTGTCGCACTCGGTCGATTTTGTGTCTCACTCGGTCGATTTTCGGACGGTACTTGCGCCGAGCGTCGAAACGTGGGCCATCGGCTTAAAACGTGACAAGCATTCAGGATAAGGCAAAACAGCCACGTTCAGATCAGCAATTTGCGATCGAAAAGTGGCATTTTGAGACGAAAAAATGGCAAAAAAACGGTTTTTGAGCCTGGCGAATTCCGACTTACGTCGATTCTGAGGCACGTTACTGTTTGAAAATCGCACAATCGCGGATGCGAGCCAATAACTGTTGCTCGAGTGCGTAATCGCGACCGACGGGAATCCATCCGAGATTGGAAGCCACTTCGGTTTGAATCACTTCGTTGCGACGATCGACGGTTGGGGCTTCGCGAAACACAGCCCCACCAGCCGTGGCGCGAGACGGTCGTTCGATATCCAGCAGTTCTCTGCGGACTTCGAGCGAGATTTTATAGCCGCCCCGTTCGCCCGCCCAAATGTCGACGATCGCATACTTCCGCATCGTCTGGAACGTCGCGATCAAGCGTTCGCGGTGGTCGGGGTTGCCTGCTTTCCAAGGCTGCTCGAATCCCGGCGCGATGTGCGGAAACGTTTCAATGTGACCCGCGTATCGCGAAGTGGGCTTAATATCGAAGTAATCGTCGAGCACATCGATTACCCGTTCGTAGACTTCCGCGTAACCGTTGGCGTCCGGTTGACCGGGTGAGACGAGCAACGGATTTTCGACGTTTGCAGCCACCGTCCGAACGACAATCGGGTTGTCGAGCGGCGCAACGGAGGCGCACCCGGCGGAAGTCATCGCCAATATCCCCGCCACTCGAACGAACGGATTCATTTGAAGTCCCCAAGGCAGTTTCGCTCGAACGATATGACAACCTGCAAGAATCGCGTCAAGTCGGATCGCTTTTAGCCCATAGACTTCTCGCTCGCGATCCATCACAATACTTCCAACTCTCCCAGCCCATGAGGATCGTTATGAATCGGTTTTGCTTCATTCTCTTCGCGATCGCGACGATGGCCCCCGCATTTGCGGCTCCACCCGCAGGGTTTACGTCGCTATTTAATGGCAAAGATCTTTCCGGTTGGCAGGGCTGGGCGATCCACGAAAAAGGTGCATCACCCGCTGAAATGGAGCAGTTGGCTGCCGAGGAGCGTGCGAAGAAGATCGCGATGTGGACCGATGATGCCAAAAAACATTGGTCGGTCGCAGACGGCGAACTCGTCAACGATGGCAAAGGGGCCTACCTGGCTACCGAGAAAACCTACGGCGATATCGAACTGTTGATCGACTACAAAACGGTGGCGAAAGCCGATTCGGGCATCTATTTGCGTGGCACCCCGCAAGTGCAAATCTGGGACTCGACCGAGAAGGCCAAGTTCGGGATCGGTGCGAACAAAGGCAGCGGCGGGTTATTCAACAACAGCAATTCGGCACCGGGCAAAGATGCCGCATTATTGGCGGACAAGCCGTTCGGCGAGTGGAACCACTTTCGCATCATCCAAATCGGCGCGCGCACGACGGTGTACCTCAACGATAAACTCGTCGTGAATCATGCTCGAATGGAGAACTTCTGGGAGAAGGACCGCAAAGTTCCGCTGTTGAAATCGGGTGCGATCCTGCTGCAAACGCACGGCGGCGAAATTCGCTGGCGGAATGCGTTCGTTCGCGAAATTCCATCGACTGAGGCGAATGCTATGCTCGCGAAACACGCATCCGAAGGTTTTCAGTCGGTATTCAACGGCAAAGATTTCGACGGTTGGGCCGGCGACCTCAGCAACCACGAAATCGTCGATGGTGCGATCGTTTGCAAACCGAAAAAAGGCGGCGTGGTATTCACGAAAGAGCAATTCGACGACTTCGTCGTTCGATTGGAATACAAAACCCCACCGGGTGGCAACAACGGTCTCGCGATTCGCCATCCTGGCAAAGGACGCGCGTCGGTCGATGCAATGTGCGAAATTCAGGTGCTCGACGATAACGATCCCAAACACAAGAAGCTGAACCCGAAGCAATACAACGGCTCGGCCTACGGGTTGGCGGCGGCGTATCGCGGATACGCGCGCCCGGTCGGCGAGTGGAATTTTGAGGAAGTGACCGTGAAGGGCACGACGATCCAGGTCGAACTCAACGGCACGCAGATTCTCGATGTCGATTTCACGACACTGATCGGAATGAAAACCTCCGAGCCGCACCCCGGCATGAACCGCACGAGTGGGCATTTCGGATTCTGTGGGCACAACGACCCCGTTGCCTTCCGTAACATCGCAATCAAGCGATTAGTCGGAAAGTAAGTCATCCAACAGTTCGTACGGAAACCGACAAAACCGGCCAGACTCGCCGGTTCGGCTGGGCGTTCGTAAACAACTAACGATAAACCTCTCACCGTTTCACTATCACCAAGGGAGTTTCCCCCACGATGTCCTCCGTACATTCGGTCACGCGATTGCAGGGTCTCGGCCTCACACCCGGTAAACTGCGCGGGCTGCAACGCATCAGCAACGCGAACGGCACCCTGACGATGGTGGCCACCGATCAGAACAGTTCGATGATGTCGATGATGAAGAAGGCGACTGGCAAAGAAGCGACTTACGCCGAAATCAGCGATGCGAAAGTGATGCTGTCGCGCGCCTTGTCGCCGCACTGTTCCGGCCTGCTCGTCGATGGCTACTACGGCTACTGGAGCACGGTCGCGGCGAACGCCGTGCCTTCCAGCACGGGCCTGCTGATTCGCGTCGAAAAGTCCGGTGCGTCGAAGAACGCGGTCAACGCGCCGTGCGGCGAAGTCGAGCCTGGTTGGGGCGTCCACAAGATCAAGCAGTGCGGTGCCGACGCCGTGAAACTGCTCGCGCAGTTCGAGCCGGAAGAGTTCGACTCTGCCGAGCGCAACTTCGAGTTCACTAAGCAGATTTACAACGCCTGTATTCAGCACGACATTTTGTTCCTGCTCGAGCCGATCCACTTCGCGTACAACGCCGAAGTCGATAACAGCCCATCGAAGCTCGCGCGCAAGGCAAAGACCGTCATCGACAGTGCGCGGATTCTCAGCCGGTACTGCGACATTTACAAGTCCGAGTTCCCCGGCACGATGGGCGTCGAATCCGATGCGCAACTGCTGGATAACCTCAAAAAGCTGAACGATGTCTGCGTCAAGCCGTGGGTGCTGTTGAGTGCGGGCGTCGATTACGACCAGTACAAGAAGCAAGTCGAAATGGCGATGAAAGCCGGCGCGAGCGGCATTCTCGGCGGACGAGCGTTCTGGAAAGAGTTTTTCACGTTCACCACACCTGCGGAACGGCAGAAGTTCGCGGAAACCGAGTGCGTGCGTCGCGTCAAGGAGACCGATGCAATCGTGCGAACGGGGACGCCGTGGTTCCAGAAGTACGGCTACACGATGGAAGACCTCCACGGGATGCGCGCTGCTGAAGGCTGGCACGCCCGATACGCCGGCGGCACCGCCTCTACAGGCGCAAAAGGCCCTTCGGACCCGAACTCGGTGTATTGATTGGAACCTGATAATGCCCGACGTCGTCGGGCATTATCAGGTTGGGAGTAATGCCGATGTCGAAGTCATACGATGCGACGATGAAGCATTTACTCGACGAGTTTGCCGCCGATTGGGTGAGTTGGCTTGCACCAATCGTCGGGTTACCAGTCGCGGTTGCCGTGGAACCGCTCGATGTCGATCTCTCGACCGTCCAATTCAGTGCCGACAAAGTATTTCGTCTCTGCCCACCCGGTGAAGGCCTGTTACACATCGAACCGCAATCCACTTGGGATGGCAAATTACCCGAACGAATGATGCTGTATAACGCCCTGCTGCACGAACGCTATGGTGGCCCGGTCTATTCTGTGACACTTTTACTGCGTCGTGGTGCAGATGGCCCCTTGATGACCGGCACGTTGAGCAGACAATATCCCGATGGGCGCGAATACCTTCGATTCACCTACTCGATCGTTCGGGTTTGGGAGCTTTCGGCAGAATCGCTACTTTCGGGAAATATCGGCGCGATACCACTTTCACTTCTGACCGACGAAGCCACTGGCAGACTGGGTGAATTCGTCGATCGAATCGACGACCGATTACGTTCGATGGCTACAGACGAGTCGACCCGAAAGCTGATATTGACTTCGAGTTACATACTACTCGGTATGCGGTATGATGAAGTTGTGATTGACCAAGCATTCATAAGGACGCGTGGCATGAAAGAATCTACGACATACCAAGCCATACTACGTGATGGTCGCGACGAGGGTGTCATTGCGGCCCGTAAGCAAGCGATTCTCGATATCCTCGCCGAGCGATTCGGTGTGGTATCACCGGAAGTCCAATCGCGGATCCAGAGCGCCAATGATGCCTCGCGATTGCAATTCGCCGTTCGGCAATCGATGCGAATCGCCAGCCCTGGCGACCTCGAAATTTAAATAAATCACTCGCCGGGGCCGTAGTCGTCGAGCGATTCGAGGATGTGGCCGAGCTTTTCTTTTTTAGTTTTCAAGTAGTTGCGGTTGAACTCGCCGGGTTGCATTTGGATCGGCACGCGCTCGACGATTCGCAGTCCGTAGCCATCGAGGCCGATCACTTTTCGCGGGTTGTTTGTAAGTAAGCGAATGTCGCGGATGCCGAGATCGTGCAGGATTTGCGCGCCGATGCCGAACTGACGTAGATCGGGCGCGAACCCGAGCCGCGTGTTCGCTTCCACGGTATCCAGGCCTTCTTCTTGTTGCAATTTGTAGGCACGCAACTTGTTCAGCAACCCGATGCCGCGACCTTCCTGCCGCATGTACACGATCGCGCCGCGACCTTCTTTTGCGATCTGTTGCATCGCGTACTGAAGCTGCGGCCCACAATCGCACTTCGCCGAATGCAGTGCGTCCCCGGTGAGGCATTCGCTGTGCATCCGCACGAGAATCGGCTCGGCTTGTTTGGAACCACCGACGCCGCCCATCGTGAGCGCCAAGTGTGGCTCGGGGTCGACCATCGACGAATACGCGAACAGGTCGAACTCGCCATAATCCGTCGGCAGTTTCAACGCCACTTCGCGCGTTACCAGTTTCTCGGTGCGACGACGATACTCGATCAAGTCGGCGATCGTACACATCTTCAACGCGTGTTTTTGGCAGTATTCGCGCAGGTCCGGCAGTCTCGCCATCGTGCCGTCTTCGTTCAAAATCTCGCAGATTACCGCAACCTCTCTCAACCCGGCCATGCGGCACAAGTCGACGCTGCCTTCGGTGTGCCCCGCTCGGACGAGCACGCCACCGTCGCGGGCAATTAGCCCGTCCATGTGCCCTTTGTCTTTCGCGAGATCGTGCGGGTTTGAATGTGGATCGGCACATACTCGAATCGTGCGGCAACGGTCGGCGGCCGAGATTCCCGTACCGATGCCGTGGCGTGCGTCGAAATTGTGCGTAAACGGCGTGGCGGTTGGGTCGAGATGCACGCCGGGCAGGAGGTCCAAACCGAGATGCTCCGCACGCACTTTGGCGAACGAGACGCAGAGCCGCCCGCAGGCTTCGCGAATCATGAAGTTGACGGCCTCGGGCGTCATCACCTCGGCGGCCATCACGAGGTCGCCTTCGTTTTCGCGGTGCTCATCGTCGACCAGGACGATCATTCGCCCCGATTTCAGTTCGGCAATCGCGTCGTCGATCGTGCAAAAAACGCTGGCAGTGTCTTTCGTGTTCATGGTAAGATTATAAGGCACAGCCGGTGTGACTTTCACGAATCGCGAGTGATTTCTTCCACACGCGACTACATTCCACCAGGGCCGCCACCACCAGGGGCGCTTTGTGGCTGCTTCTTCGACACTTGCTTCATATCGGATTCGATTCGCACGATTTTCCAAGGTATATTTTCAAACTTCAACGTGCGATCTTGCATTTCCATGGCCGACTCCGATGCGGCGGCCGCCCGCGCTTCCTTCAATTTCAACATGAAAGTCGGGTTATCGCATACCAACACGACCGCCCCCCGCGCACCCGTCTGGGCGGTCGCCCCATTTGGCATTTGTAGTTCGATTGGCATCCGCAACTCTGCGATTTTGTCGGTGATTGTTAGGATCGGTCCGGTATCGCGATTTTCGGTAATGATCGAACCAGGTGGCGTAATGCGACCCGAACGCCAGACCGACAGAAATTGATCGCGTTGCAATCGCTCGCGGGAAGGATCGGACCGATCCGCAGGTGTGAAAAACCGCATTGCGATCTGTTCCGCGTAATCCTTTGGCTCCGGATAAATGAAGCCTGGGCCACCCATCGCTGCCACGCGACCGATGCTCTGCTGCATCAGTCTCAGACCGTGTGGCGCGTTCGTCATCGGCTCGGCAAACGTGGGCACCAGGACTGCGTTTTGACCGATGACGCCGAACAGGGGAAGCATATCCTGGTAAACGAGCGCGGCCGCTGTGGTTTCCATGTCGCGAATGAGGAATCCGTAGTTCGTCAGTTTCGCAGAATGCACGAAACCTTGCGCTGGCAGTCGGATTTGCCATGCCAGTTCTTGTTGCGAGTTGAGTGATTGCTGCATCTGCATCGTCAATTCAAACTGGCCTTCTGGGCATTTCATCAGCGAATTCATCGTGCAGGTCATCCCTTGTCCCTGAACGTCGCGCTCCCACTGCGACAATCCACCCGCTACGAATTCGACATTCCCCTTGTTGCGATGGGCGATTCGCATCACATCGATTTGCCGGAAAATAACGATGTCATCCTTCCACTCCTTCAGCGTTTCAGCGATAGCAGCCGGTGTTTTGAAAGAGATGGATGCCTGACGGCCCGGTGGAGCGACTCCGCGAAACGCCTCGTAAAACTCCGTATTGGTGGCGTCCGTTAAGTCGGCCTTTACGACGTGATCCGACCAAATTTTCAGTGCGGCCGCCGCATCGGTTCGTACTGCAAAGCCAATCCCGACCAAGTATGCCGCGTAACCCATGCCGCCAATCATCGCTACCCACCACGCGAAATTACACAGCGAATATCCGATTCGCGTGCCTTCCGAGTTCGTGATCTGCCGACGTGCCGCGAACGACAGCACGAGGGCAACCATCGGCAGCGCAAGCATGAGCGGTTTCACGAAATGTTGTGTACTTAGAAAGGCAATCAGGCCCAAAACGACGAGTGACACCGCGAATACCCCCGCAACCCCTGCCGCCAACATCGCAGTGAAAGAGTACGGGGCATAACCAGTGGAATCGCTGGTCGAAGGAAGCTTGGGAGAGTCAGCCATCGGGAGCGGTCCTTGTGATTGCCGAAGACAACGCAAATAGAAGACGATGATGGCTTTCTAGCAGTACGCACCCCCAAGGGAAACAGTTCGAGCGACAGAAGCGGAGAAAGGCGATGATATTTGAGGTGTAGTAGTGCAGGTGCGGCAATTATAGCCGCAAGCAATGGATGTTCGTTTGTTCGCGCTCGAACGCGCAGGCCGATGTTGCGAACTTTACGCCGCGCGGCGCTCTTCCTTGGCGAGCCACTTCTGAATGCGGGGTAGTGTTTCCGACCAGCCTTTGCCGAAACGCACTTTGCCGAACGCATCGTAGATCAGGTCGATCGTCTCGACGAGGCCGCGAATCTGGTTTGCGCGTTCTTCGAGGCGAGCGCGGGGTTGCGTGACTTCCTCCGCCATATTCGGGAGTTTCCCCGCACCGACACCGAGCGTTTCGGCGTGGATCGTCAGTTCGTATTGTTGCAACTGCCGCACGACGGTCAGCCCGACTTTACGCGGGAGTTTGCCACTTTGGATCGCGCGTTTGGATTCCGGAAGTCGTGTGGGGCCTTCGTGCGAGATCGTTTCGTGGCCTGTTTGGCCGCGCGGGCATTCGAGCGTCAGCGTGCGGGCCATCATGATCGTCGCTTCGGAATCGTCGGCGAGTGTCAGCGTGTCGGACTCAATTTCCGTGTGGAACCACAACCAGAGCAGAAACTCGTTGCCAAGAAAGTCGCGGCTCGATTCGTCGGCAATCCACGCGACATCAGGCGAACTCACGCCCGGCAGGAACGCCGAGGGGCTAGAATCGTCGACACTACGCGTCAGTTGGTGCAGTTCCGCAAGCTGAAACGCACGATTCCCCGCTGTAATTGCTTCGATGTTGTGGCCGAAGGTTTGCTGAAACAGCGCCGCCAAACGGTCGATGTGCGTCAGTGAGGTGGCCCCGAATAGCAACTCATTCGTGAGCAAATCCCACAACACCGGCACGCACTTGCGGCGTCGGAACCGGCCATCGCGCGATTCGTGTTCGAGGCGATCGCGTGCCGATTCCTTGGCTTCGCGCTTCTGCTTTGCGTTCGGCAACCCGCTCGGGTTCGTCGCCGATAATGCCTTGAGTTCCACGGCGTAATAGGCACGCAGCAAGTCGTTCGGCAGCTTGTCCGTATCGATGCGCAACTCGAAGCTGAGCATGTCGTTGATGATGTTTTTGGCGAGGTCGAAATCGGCATCGAGGATATGCTCGCCCGCAGTCCAACCGCATTCGACGCCATCCGCCGAGGCAATGCGTTGCTGCCCGGCTGCGAAGTTCCCCAAGCGTTGGATGTGATCTTCGTCGAACATGCGGGGTTTCGGGCCATCGACTTTGAAGCGGAGATAACTGGCACGGCCTGTGAAAAACCCCATCGAAACCGCCTCCATCGTAGTCACCGATAAGTAACGAGGCGTTCCGGAACGCCTCGTTACTTATCGGTTGCGAAGTCTACGCAGGATTAGCTGGCGAGTGATGTCGCTGGCGATTCGGAGTCTTTGCGGGTCATTTCGTCGTGAACTACGGGGTGCCAGGTATCGTTGCGTTGGGGCTGCGGCACGTAATTTTCGCGTGCCCAACGGCGGAGTTTGAGTTCTTCGATGAGATCGAGTTGCGTAGCGGAGAGCGTTATCGACACGGTAAGCACCTGAAACGAGGAGAGTTGCGTTAGTCGAGACTTGTTAGCAATCGGAATGGATTTGGCAAGGGGCTAGAATCGACGTAAGTCACAATTGCGGACGCTCCAAAACCGTTTTTTGGGGTGTTTTTTCGGTTTTTGAGTCCCAAAACGCCGCTTTTTTGATCGCCATTCACTAATCCGTATTCCGTATCTCGGACTCTTGTCGCGGGTTATGTCGATTGCTCTCCATTCGACAACCGGCGCAAGTGGCGACACTTTCACGACACTTGGAGACATTCTCACGACACTTCGCGACATTCTCACGACACTTGGCGACACTTTCACGACACTTGGAGACATGTCTGCGCATGATGCAAATTCCGACTTACGTCGGATCGTCTGCGATTTTTTGACTTCGGGAAATCGTATGGGTTCGCACTTTTGTCGAAACGGATGTGGATTGATTGGCGGGTATAGGCGAGCGGGGGAGGTCACTCCCCTGATTCTTCATGTGTCGTGGGCCACGTGCAGTTCAATTGTTATTTGTGCATTTTATTTGTGTCATCTGCCCACTATGATGGCTGGATCAGTGGGCTGACACGGCTGACACCCACCGCTCGCCAAAAGTGGGAAAATCGAACATGACGCAGCACAATCGGCGGGGGTTTCTCCATGCGACGGCGGCGGGGCTGATCGCGCAGTCGGTACTCGCGGAATCGCCTGCGAAGCGTGTAACCGAGTTATCGCTCTCGCCGTTCCGCTTCGATGTCACGCCGCCGATGGGGCATTCGCTTTGCGGCGGCTGGATCAAACCGGTCGAAGCGGTCGACGATCCGCTCGAAGCGATCGGCTTCGTTTTGCACGGCGCGGGCCAGCCGATTGTGATTTGCGCCGTCGATTGGACGGGGTTGCTCAACGAGGCCCACGTCAGTTGGCGGACGGCACTCGCGGAGGCGGCGGGCACCACACCCGACCGCGTGGCGGTGCAGTGCGTCCATCAGCACAACGCCCCGTTCGCGTGCCTCGATGCCGAACGAATCGTGTTAAATCAGGGCGATCTTCCGCACATCGTCGAACTCGATTTTTTCCGCACATGTCTCGAACGTGGCCGCAAAGCCATCGCGAACGGGCTGAAGAAAACTCGCAGAGTCACGCATATCGGTAGCGGCAAGGCGATGGTCGATCGAGTCGCGTCGAATCGGCGCGTGTCGCGTTCGCCCGATGGCAAAGTATTGGCGATGCGCGGGAGTTCCAGCCGCGATGCGAAGCTGATCGCGCTACCCGAAGGACTAATTGACCCGTACCTGCGAACCGTTGCCTTTTACGACAAAGACACCAAACTCGCGGCATGCCATTACTACGCCACGCACCCGATGAGCTACTACGGCGATGGCCGCGTGACGAGCGATTTTACTGGATTGGCACGCAAGCAACGGCAACAGGAAGAGCCGGGTTGCACGCACATCTACTTCACGGGGTGTGCGGGGAATATCTCTGCGGGGAAGTACAACGACGGCTCGAAGGAAGTGCGGCCGATCCTGACGCAGCGCATTCACGCGGGCATGATCGCCGCCGAGAAAGCGATCGTCCGCGATGCCATCGGCGATGCGAAATGGCTCACATCCGAAATGTTACCGGCACCATTACCGGGTATCACTGCCGAGCAAATCGAACGGACAATCGCCAACAAAAATAACACCGTCGCGAATCGCAACCGCCCGGCTTACCAACTCGCCTGGATGCGGCGTCACGCGGCGAAACAACCGCCGATCGTGCTGAGCGCCTTGCATATCAACGACGTTTCGATGCTGCACCTGCCCGCCGAGTCGTTCGTCGAATACCAACTTCGCGCGCAGGAACTGCAACCGAAGCGATTCGTCGCAACCGCCGCCTACGGCGACGGCGGCCCGTGGTACATCCCCACGAAAGAAGAGTACCCCAACGGCGGCTACGAAGTCAGCGTCGCATTCTGCGCTCCCGAGATCGACGCGACGATGACCGCCGGGATGAAAACCATTCTGAACGCGGGATGACATTTCGCCGCGCCGCGTAGGCTCTGCGCAGCGAAGCGCGGGGCGGAAACTCTCAAAACCATCACGCAACATTCGATTCCCGTTAGCCCGACGCGCAAGTTTTGAAGTTGCGCTATTTTCCGTGCAATAACATCGTTTTCCTAGGCATTTTCGAGTTCTTTCGATCCAGGCACCGTAAAAAGCGACGCTTGAGAT
>JAYVXI010000275.1:0-10571 GCA_043785305.1 Limnoglobus sp.
ACAGAACGATGACAACCGAAATCACGCGGGGAAGAAAGGAGTGCTCGGCGACCGTTTTTTGGTCTTGCAAACGGGGTCCACTTTAAGCCGTTGGACTTCTTCGACTGTCTCGCCGGTGGCGACACACCCCGGCAAATCGGGGACGTAGGCCGCCCAATTTTCGCCCGCGTTTTCGAGGATGATAGCGTATCGTTTCATTTCCGCACGTTACCAGATTTATTCGCTTCCGTCAGTTAATTATCGTGTGAAGCTCCCGTTTCAAACGATCCTGGCGGTTCGCGCTTGCGTTTCGCGTGACTTCTCGCCACACTCGTATTGTCACACCCACCTGACCGGGTTCTCCGGGAGATATTCGACATGTTCCGCACGCTGTTCGCTAGTGTCATGGCACTGTCACTCACGTACCCGCTGTCGGCGGCCGATCCCGATTTTCGGGACTTCGTTTCGGCGCAGGCGGTCGCACTGCGAGCGAACGATAAACCGCCCGCGACGCTCGCCGAGTGGCAAAAACAGCGCGGCGAACTGCGTGAGAAACTGTTGGCATCGTGGGGCGGATTCCCCAAAGAGCCGTGCCCGCTCGATGTGCAAAAGCACGGCGAACTCAAACGCGACGGTTACACGCTCGAAAAAATTAGCTTCCAGACAATGCCCGGCGTTCGCATGACCGCGAATGCGTACGTGCCGGAAAAGAAGGGCAAACTGCCCGCAATTCTGCAAGTTCACGGCCACTGGAAAGGCGCGAAGCAAGATCCCGTCGTGCAGGCACGCTGCATCGGTGCCGCCAAGCTCGGCTTCTTCGTGCTGTGCGTCGATGCCTTTGGCGCGGGCGAACGCGGCATCGGCAAGGCGCTCGGCGAGTACCACGGCGAGATGGCCGGCGCGCTGCTTTACCCGATCGGCAAGCCCCTCTCGGGGATCCAGGTTTACGAGAATATGCGGGCGGTCGATTATCTGCAAACGCGGCCCGAAGTGAACGGCGCGAAGATCGGCATCACCGGCGCGAGCGGTGGCGGCAACCAGAGCATGTACTCGGGGGCGTGGGACGAACGCCTGAGTGCCGCCGTGCCGGTCTGTTCCGTCGGCAACTACCAAGCCTACTTGCGAACCGCGTGCTGCCTCTGCGAAGTCGTACCCGGCGCGCTCACGTACACCGAAGAATGGGGCGTACTCGGCCTGACGGCACCACGCGGGCTAATGGTCGTCAGCGCGACCAAAGATTCGTACCAATTCTCCGTCGAGCAAGCGAAGAAGTCGATCGCACAGGCCACGCCGGTGTTCGAATTAGCTGGAAAGAAAGCGAATTTACGCCACGCGATCTTCGAGAGCGGGCACGATTACAACAAAGCGATGCGCGAAGCGATGTACGGATGGATGACATTACACCTGAAAGGCGAAGGCGATGGCAGCCCGATTCGCGATCCGGAAATCCGCCCGGAAGCCCCGGAAGATATTCGCTGTTTCCCCGGCACGAGCCGTGCTGACAACTGGCTGACACTGCCGAAGTTCGCAGCAGCGGAAGGTACGAAATTACTCGAACAGAAAGTGTCACCGAAGACGGCAGCCGAGTGGGCGACGACGAGCGAGACGATGCGAAAGACACTCGTAAACAAGGTCTTCGGCGGGTTCCCAGATCGTGCGAAGTTGCCGAAGCAAGTGCAAATCGACGCGAAGATCATGCGGTTCGCACCCGAGCCGGGATTGATGCTGACCGCCGACTTGCGCGAGTATGACCCGAAGAAACCAGTGACGATTCTGCTGAATTTCCAGGGCCGCGACGTCGCTGCGAAAAGCGAACTCGCCAAGGAAGTGCGTAAAGCGGGCGGCAACCTGATTACCTTCGACCTGCGGGGAATGGGCATCGCGGGCGATAGCATTGGCCGCGCGCCGGACCACAATTCGGCCGAGTGGTCGCTGTGGCTCGGTCGCCCATTGCTCGGCCAGTGGACATTCGACGTGGTGCGGCTGCTAGACTACCTGGAGGCCACCGAAGGTTTGCCGAAAGACGTCACGATCATCGGCGACGGCCCCGCCGGTTTGGTTGCACTCGCGGCAGGGGCGATTGAGCCGCGGATCGGGAAAATTGCCGCAGTCGGCTCGCTCGGAAGTTATATTTCCGACGAGCCATACGTCGGCCAGCGACTCGGATTGATGGCACCCGGCATCCTTCGCGATATCGGCGATGTCGCACACCTGGCGGCACTTGCGGCACCGAAACGGGTTGTGATCGCCGGTGCGGTTCACGGTGGCGGAAAAGCTTTCAACGAAGCCGAGATGATCGCGAGCTATCGACCGGCCACGAACGCCTGGGGATTGTTGAAAGCGACTCCGGAACTGAAACTATCGCACGCGGCCAGCGCAGCCGATGTGCTGAAGATGCTCAAATAATCGAGGGAATATCGTGGCAAAGAAAAACACTAACGAAACGCCGAGCCTGTTCGATGTGCAAGAACCGGTCGCGGTTATTGAGCCGCCCGCCGGTTTCCCCGCCACGTGGGCCACGGCGTTGGCAGCGGAATTCGGGGAAGCGTACTTCGCGAAGTTGCAAGAGTTTGTGACAGCGGAGCGTCAGTCGAGTCAGATTTTTCCAGCGGAAGCCGACGTATACAACGCCTATCGCTTCGCGCCGTTGGACGACGTGAAAGTCGTGCTGCTCGGTCAAGACCCGTACCCGACGCCCGGCCATGCACATGGGTTGTGTTTCTCCGTGCGGCCCGGCGTGGCGATCCCGGCATCGCTACGCAACATTTATCAGGAACGCCAATCGGACCTCAGCATTCCACCCGCAAAGCACGGGTACCTCGCATCGTGGGCAACGCAAGGAATTCTGATGTTGAACGCGGTACTCACGGTACGCTCGGGCACGCCGAATTCGCACGCCAACAAGGGCTGGGAGAAATTCACCGATGCGACACTCAAAGCCGTGAACTCAAAAACGACGCCCGTGGTGTTCGTGTTGTGGGGCGGATACGCACAGAAGAAACGCCCGCTGATCGACGAATCGCAACATGCCGTGATCGCATCGGTACACCCCTCGCCACTGTCGGCCAGCGCCGGCTTTTTCGGCAGCAAGCCATTCTCGAAAATCAACGCGCAACTCGCTGACAAGGGCCTGTCACCGATCGACTGGACGCTTCCGGATAAGGTCGCGTAATCACTTCGCGGCGGGCATGGGGAACTCGACGCGGAAGCTCGCGCCTTTCAGCGGTGCGGATTCAATTTCGAGCATTGCATGATGGTGTTCGAGCACCACGGCCACGAACGACAACCCGAGGCCCATACCGGCACTGTAGCCTTCGTACAAAGCATTATCGCGTTTCGTGGTGAAGTGCGTTCGCAGGCAGTTGGCCTTCACGGCTTCGGTCATGCCGATGCCGTTGTCGCTCACTTCGAGAACCGCATTCTCCGTCGTTCGTCGCGTGCTGAGCGTGATTTCGCCCTTCCACGATGCCGCTTCGATGAGCCGTTGTTTGCGGATGATCGGGTCGATCGTGTTTTCCTTGCGAGCGATTTCGCGAAGGTGATTCCGCATCTCGAAGGTCGCATCGCGGGCGTTGAAGATCAGGTTTTCAATCGTTTGTTGCAGGTGCGACAAGTCGCCGTCGATTTCGAGCGAGCCGGGTTCGATGTCCGCGACGATGCGCACTTTCCACTTGTCCCACGCCATTTCGGACCACGTTTGCACCGTCGCGAGGATGAGCGGGTTGAGGTCGATTCGTGCGACTTCAGCGTTGCCGGGGTTGCGGCTAACGGTGCGTAAAATCTGCTGAAGCCGCTCGGTCACGGTGCCGAGCGTCGAGCGGACTTCGTGTAGCATGCCTTCTTGCTCGCCGGACAATCCGTTGGCATCGATGCAGCGCACGAGGAGATCGTTCGGGCGAACGAGCAGGTTCTTGATGTTGTGCGCGTAGCTGCCCGCCATGATGCCGATGCTCGCGTACAGTTGCGATTTCATTTCGAGCGCGGCCTTCTCCGCTTCGGCCGTGCGCCGCGACAAATCCGCCGTTTCGAGCTGCTGTTGAAGCAGTTTCCCCTTCAGTTCGCGTCGCGCCTTCTCGGCCTCGTCTTGCTTCCAGAGCGATTGCAGTAGTTCCAGTTCGCGGTGTTCTTTCTCGGCCACTGCCGTGAGTCGTGCGACTTCGCGGTGCCGTTCGCGCATCAGGAATCGATAGACGAACAGCGTGGCCAGTGCCGTGGCCGTCAGCAGCAATGCCCCCGCAACGAACGATTCGCGGCGGCTGTCTTCGTACTGTTGTTGCAGTTTGTTGAAGGCATGAACGCGGTACTCGCAACGGATGATTGCGCGCCGATCGTCTTTGCCGAGCGGCTCGTATTCGAGCAGGCGGATCTGCCCTTCCTTTTGCCGCGCGGGCCGCGGCACGGTTGACACCCATTCGATCGAATCGCCATCGGTCGGCTTGCGATTCGCCGCAGCGAGGTCGATCTGAATGCGATAGATTTCCGGAAACAACGGCAACTGATTCACGTACGCGCGGGTCGGTTCGGCGAGCGACCGCATATGCTCGGCGATCTCGGTACGCTTGATTTCCAGCCGTTTTGGGTCCGATGTACCAGATGGGTCGTCGTCGCGGAGGCGGACGTACTCCTTCACCAACTCGGGCAACGTCTTGCGAAAGTTCCGCGCTTCGTCGAGCCATTCGCGGATCGCGGCACGGTCGGCGTTCTCGGACCAGTTCGCCCGCGCCATCAAAACCATCGCCAGCCAGACGACGAGAATGCCCCAAAGAATCACTACGGGCGCGAGGCCACCGACGTATTTCCAGACGGCGCGGCGCGCAGGAATCGCGATGGCTTGGACGGTCGTTTCGGAGAGCGGGGAGCGGTTCATCCGTTGGCCCTCCCGATCGGGCGACGGGTTTGATCGAGTAACCACGCTCGCACGAGTTGCCATTCGCCGCCGCGCGTTTTCCGCCACACTTCGACGCGGGCTTCCGGCATTCCGATACCGATTTCATCGGCTTCGATCAGCGGTTTCAGCAGCATGACATACTCACCCGTCCCGCCCCGGCGATTGCCACTGGCATCGAAGAACCCGCTCGCCGGATCGCGGAAGCGGCTGGCAATTTCATCGGCACTCGTACCCAGCGTATCGCCAGGATTTGCGAATGCCGCTTCGGTGAGCGTGCGAACGATTTCCGCGAAGTGCAACACATCGTCGGTACTACTCGGCGGCGTCAACGCGGCGGCGGCAGGGATCGCGCGAGCGGGATTCGCTTCGTCCCAAGCAATCGGGTTATTGTGCGTGAACAACACGAGTGGGATCGGCATGCCGCGAATCGGCCAGGCGAATTCGCCATCGCGGAGGATCGTATTCACGCCCATACCGTCGCCGTTAATCGCGACGAGTTCGCGGCCAATCGTCGGCGACGAGGCCGCGAGTACCCGCAAGAACCGTCGCGCCGGTGACGGTACCGTCGGCACGATTAACAGCGAGCGTTGCGGTGGCAGGCGACGGATTTCCTTAATCATCGAATCGGCGGCTTCCTCCTCGGCGCGGTTCGGCGTGTAAAACCCACCGACGCTGAACGGCACCTGCCAGCCGGAAATGGACGCCGTCACCGGGGGCCATGCGGGTGGTCGGTACGCTTGCAGCACCCTCGGCAGCGCATCGCGACACTGGCCGATGAGATCGCTCGAATACGGGTCGTCGTCCCAATCGACGTAGCAGATATTCGGCTTGTGTTGCAGGGCATATGTGGAAAGTAACCCCGAGCCGACGGCTTGCATCGCGATGCCGGCGAACGACTGCGGACGCAGATTCGGCGATTGCCAGACGAAGTCGAGCATTGCCTCCGCCATCTGCCGGTTGTTGAAG
Source organism: Limnoglobus sp. (assembly GCA_043785305.1). Taxonomy (GTDB): domain Bacteria; phylum Planctomycetota; class Planctomycetia; order Gemmatales; family Gemmataceae; genus Limnoglobus. The sequence goes on from JAYVXI010000275.1 coordinate 5,834, forward strand.
CAAAAGCGAAACGAGCGGTTCGGATAAATCTGCAACAAGTCCGAATCGTCGCCGTCGCCATCGTCGCGATTGCCCGTCTCGCCAGCCCCCGAATGGACCTTCTCCGCCGTGGCATTCGTAATCAAAAACAGTGGTCGCTCGCCGTTCCATTCGGTCTGGCGGGCGAGCGCCCACGCCATATCGCGGGCACGGTCGCTCGAACCGCCACCGACGATCGCCAGCGGCGCGGGATCGCGTTGGGCGAGGAGTTTCATCCAGAACACGGAGCGATGATCGCTGCTGAGTTTGTACCAGCGAATCCGCAACTTCCCGGTCCGCCCTTCCATGCCAATCACGACCTCTGGCACGGCCGTCGTCTGGTCCAAGAATGCTGCCGAGTCGTCGACTGTCATGCCGGGTAACAACAGGCTCGCACGGTGAACGCCCGACACGAATCGTTCCCAGTTCGCGCCGCTCGTCGTGGTGTTAAACCAGGCGATTTCTTGGTCGCCCGGCGGGATCGACATCGGCGCAGCATACAGTGTCGGCGTCAGCCCCGGCACGCGCACGCCGTATGCCAGCAGCGCGACGGGTAAGCAGACGACGGCAATCAGTAGCGGCCAGCGCAGGCGTTTCATGTTGTGGCTCTGGGACCAAAACCGATGCGATTTAGGTAGCAGTTATACTTGGTGAGTTGAGATTTGACATGCTCGCCTGCACGACGCGGTTCGCCCGAGGTGCACAAACGCGACCCTGGGCGGTGTTGTGAAATGCTTTCCGCGCGCCGATAGCGCGGTTGCGACTCCGTTGCTATCGTGGCAAATCCGCTTTGTACGCGGTCGTCAGTTCGGGCACGGCGTACGCGGGGGCGGAGCCGAGTTTGAACTTCATCGTGGTGGCGACGATTTCCGTTTCGCCTTTACCCCGCTTGCAGCGAACTTTGACGTTGCCCGCGAGTTCGACTTCGCCGGTGCCGGGCAGCACGGTGAGTTGATCGCAGGTGCCTTCGCAGCCCGGCGCGGAGAAGCGAACGCCGCCGGTCGCCTTCAACGGCGTCACACCGTCGCCCTTCTCAATCGAGCGGACGTCGATCTTTTCGCAGGCGGCTTTCAGGAGCACATCTTCGCCGCTGAGAACTTCAAACTTTGGCTGCGCCATGCCGAGACGCACGACCACGCGAACCGACGAAACCTCGGTCGGCACTTCTTCGGGCTTCGCCAACGGCTTGCGGCTCGCAACGACCGCGGGCACTTCCCGCACAACGGGAACATCGAGAGTGGGAGTACGCACTACGGGAAGATCGAGAGTAGGAGTAGCGGGAAACTGAGTTGGGGGAATCGGTTTCGCGACGGTCATCGGTAACGGCAAGTCGATGACTTTATCCGCCACGGGCGCGAATGTGGGCAGGCTGATAGCTGGTGCCTTGACTGCCTCGGGGATCGTAACGAGTGGCTCAACGAGGGCGAGTTTTGGTTTTGGTGCCTCGGACACGGTCAATTGCGGTGGTTCCAGACTGAGCATTGGCACAGCCACGATGGACGGCGTAGGCAGTGCATCGATCATCGGCAACGTCAGGGTGATCGGTGGCGCGACGGCGACTTGAAAGGGTGGGTTGGCCGTCGCGGGGACGACCAACGGCACGATCGAGACTGTCGGTGCGTAGTTGGCAGTTTGCACGGGCGGCGTAGGGGCACGACGCGATTGGAGCGGATTGGTGCCAGAACATTGCGGATCGGCCGAGGCCACCACGCCGGCGATCGAGATGCCGAGTAAGCCGGCCAGCAGTTTCCAACGCATCAGGGTCATGTGCGGTTCTCCGGGCTTGATGGACGAAATCGATCAGCCCAGTGATACCGCCATGTTTTTTCCGTGTCTGCGCCAATTCTGCTAAAGTTTCTCCGCTCCCGAATCGACACCTCGCGTTTACTTCTCGTATAGAGACCTCAGCGTTTTCACGGCAACGGTGGCCCACTCGATGACATCTTTGTCGCCTTCGGCAACGATTCCTTTCTGTGTTTGGATTAGCACCAAGCGATTCTTGCCGAACTTTTTCTCGGCCAGTCTCGCAAGCATCTCGCAATCATCACCGGGCAACAGCGGGAACACCATGCGTCCCTTCGATTGCAGTTCTTTATAACTGCGCCTGCAACTTCGCAATCTCGGCTTCGATCGATTTCGTGTCTACGACTTTCACCGAAGCAGTTACATTCTCACCGAGTTGAAGATGCCCGTTCACACTGAGATTTCGTTGATGCAGATCCAGTAGCTGGACACGACTCAGTTCTGCCTGAGTGGTATTCACCGGGCGGCGGAACAGCCATTGGAACACGCCGCCGTTCGGCCCCAGCGTCGTCGAGCCGAGAAACTCCCAGTGCTGGCTTTCGCGTGCCTGAAGGAATGTGGCGAATGCAACCGCGTCGAACGTGGCGTTCATCTCAGCGAGTTCGTACTCCCATTTTGCCGTTTTGAAGGTGATAGGGTTCGCGAGTTTGGCCGTCAGGGTGATCTCTTGTAGAAGCAAGAGCTCAACCGCTTCGTTTATGCTCGGCTTTGCATCAAAGTCCAGGACGACCTGGCGTGCCTTACCATAGTCCTCGTATCGCTGCTTCAAATCGGCCTCGGCGTCCTTTTTCGTGGGTGCGGCCTTCGTGGGTATCGCCGTTTGTGCGTCGGCGCTGGCGAGCCAGCCGGTGCCGACGCTCAACCCCAGGCCGCACGTTAGCAGCACGGTGGCTGCCAACATTTTTACCGATGTCATGCTCATACCGATCGCTCCTTGAGAGAGTTGCAGAATCGTAAGGGGAACCGCAAACCCGACCTGTGCGAGTGCGGATGTTTTCGCCACCAACACGGCGGGTGGCACCGCCAGACTGACCGCCGCGACGCCGCCGAGTGTGAGTCCGCGTGCGTCGAGTTTCGCTAACACCGCGTCCTTGGCCCGCGTCAATCGTCCCGAGAACGTGCCGAGTTTCCAACCGAGTTGTTCGGCCGACTCGGTGACGCTTTTGCCTTCGAGGCAGCACAAAACGAACGGAACGCGGAGAGTTTCCGGCAGCTTCGCCGCTTCTTCGTGAACGGCCGCGAGCGCCCGATCCCACGCCGAATCCGGAACGGCGTGACCGTTTCCTTCGTGCGCGGCCGTGGCTTGTTCGCGAGTCGCACGCCGCTTCGAGGCTTGCCGAGATTTCGCACACACCTTGTACGCCACCCCGTGCAACCACGACGAGAGCTTGCCTGCGTCGCGAATCGTATTGGCTTTGCGAATGAGAACGAGAAACGTCGCTTGAAACGCATCGTCGGCCTCGGCATCCGACCGCGTGAGGTTCCGACACGCCGCCCACACCAACCGCCCGTGACGGCGCACCAACTCCGCGAATGCCGTTTCGTCGTTCGCCAAAAACCGGCACAGCAAGTCCGCATCCGGCACCAGGTTGCTGGCATCGACGAGCGAACGAAACACAGCTTGTAAGGAACGCGATGTCACAGCTACCTCACCGTCGGGTTATGAAGTGAGTGCCCGCCGACGGAGAAGTTCTACGGAAGATGAAGTGGATTCTTCACTCGTTTCGCCGCGCCGACCCTTCGTCAACCGTACCCGAGACAAAGGATGTCGCTGCGTAAGGTTCAGAATCGCCTGATGACCTATCCCGACATCGCGCGTTTCAGCCAGGCGCGGGCGAAGGCCCAGCGGCGGTCGGCGGTGCTGCCCGAGATGCCGAGCGCGGCAGCCGCTTCATCGGCACTCAATCCGGCGAAGTAACGCAGTTTCACCAAGGCTGCGTGATCGGGGTACGATTCGGCGAACGCACGCAGTGCCTCATCCAGCGCCAGTAATTCGTCGTCGGGTGTGGGCGACGCAAACGCATCCGGTTCGACACCTTCTCGCTGTGCCCCGCCGCCACGTTTGAGCGCCTTCCGCGTACGGGCCTGATCGACGAGAATCCGCCGCATCGCCTCGGCGGCGGCCGCAAAGAAGTGCCCACGTCCATCGAATTTCTGATCGTCGACCAACTTCAGATACGCTTCGTGAACGAGCGCCGTGGCATTCAGCGAATGCCCCGCCGCCTCGCGGGCCAGCTTCACCGCGGCGAGTTGGCGAAGCTCGGCGTACACGATTGGCAACAACTCGGCGGCCGCTAGCCGGTCGCCGCGGTTCGCCGCTTGCAGGAGTTGCGTGACCGGGGTCACTTCTTCGGCTCCGGCAACGGGGCTACCAGCGGGTACTTCGCCCGTTCGGCTCGCCACTTCTTGACGTCGTCGGGCTTGTTGGTGGCAACGGAGAGATCGATGAGCCGGTCGAGCGCATCGGGGATGCGGATTTTGCCCAGTTCCGGGATCGTCTTCTCACGGTCTTTCAACCCTTGGTAACCTTTCAGCAGCAGTGGTTCGGCGTCGGCATACTTCTTTTGGCCTACCAATGCGGCACCCAACATGCCCATCACTTCAAAACGGATCAGATCGTCGGGCAATCTCTTTTCGTAGAAGGCGAGCGCGGCACGAACTTCGGTTTCGGCCTGGTGATACTTCTTTTCCGATAACAGCGTCTGAGCCAGTCCGTAATGGCAGGCACCCAAGCCCGGGTGATCTTCGCCGAGAGCCTTCCGGATACCGTCGCGAGCCGATTCGTAATTCGCCCTCGCCTCCGCGAACTTGCCTTGAAGCTATAGTGGACCCCGGAAACCGGACCGCGGGTAGAACTCCTTTGTTGGGGGTTTGGATCGCGGTCGTTTAAGGGCGTGTGAATGAGCAAAAGTCCACG
>JAYVXI010000276.1:0-3259 GCA_043785305.1 Limnoglobus sp.
GATCCACCTGATGCTCAACCGACTCGAACCGAAAAACGAAACGGCCGAGTTTCAATACCGAACCGCGGCATAAACCTACATATGGGACAGTCACTAAGACCGATCTCCCCAAAAAAGAGTCGGAATTTATAACTCAGTTGCCATAACATTGGCAATCTACCAACCGCTCGTATAGGCATAACCGACAAAATCGAGTACGATTCTTTCGCTACAAGCTTTTGTCGGTTTGTCTGATTTGCAATAATTTGACGATTCATTTTTTTCGACTGAAACAGTACATGGAGGATCGTTCATGCGAGAAATGAAATATCGAAGAGTTGGTGTATCGTTAATCGAAATTCTAATCGTTTTGGGTATTCTTGCCATTCTCTTTGGCTTGATACTCGTTGCGGTTCAAAAGGTGAGGCTTGCAGGAATGCGTGCGGCAAGCGAGAATAATCTGCGACAGATCGTATTGGGTTTTCATCAACTGTCCGACCAACGCGCGGGGATCATCAAAAATCTGACTCAAACCGAGCTACCCAAAAAAGCCGAGTACAAAGAAGAGTCGATCTTTTATGCGATTCTCCCTTGGACTTATGGCGAACGAAAGTATGTTTTTCCCCCGCAGTCGGAAGCGGATTACGACACGATTTTCGGTCCCAAAGTCGCGGTGTATCTCGATCCTGCCGATCCTTCACTCGACTATCACCCGGTATTCCAAAGCTCGAAGAGAAAGATTTGCTACGTTGCGAACATTCTGTCTTTTGAAGGGCAAATCAACTATCCGTTCACCATTCAAGATGGTACGACGAACACGATTGCCTTTGCGCAACATTATTTTTACTGCAAAGCGACCGAAGAAGTCCTCGATTACACCAAAATTTTCGCGTCGACGGATGTGAGTCGCGGGGGTGGTTTTCGCCGCGCCACATTTGCCGACAAAGGATGGGGCGACGTAATGCCGGTCGTGAATCCAGGACAGCCGACAACGCCATCGCAGCCGGGCAAAACATTCCAAGTTTCGCCGCGCGTCGAGGATGCTAACTCGCGCGTCCCGCAATCGCCATTCCCGAGTGGTCTACCAGTCGCCCTATTCGACGGCAGCGTGCGCACATTGTCGCCGTCGATCCACGAAAGCATCTTCTGGGGACTGGTTACCCCGAGTGGCGGCGAAGTCCTGGGCGATTATTGACCGACGATTCTGGCGGCTACTAAAGGAATGCGTTCGCCATTCCTCGTTCTACTTCGCTTTTGGGCGGGGCACTACATTCGCGCGCTTCGCCCATGCGTTCCACTTCGCGGTCAGGTCGGCGACCTTTTCCGGCATCTTCGCGGCGAGGTTCTTTGTCTCGGTGCGGTCGGCGTCCACATCGTACAATTCCCAGCCCACATTGCCCTGCGAGACGAGCTTCCAATTCCCGTCGCGCACGGCGCGGTTGCCTTCGTGTTCCCAGTACAGCGGACCGCGCGTTTCGGGTTTGTTCTCGAACGCCGATACGAGACTTCGACCTTCCATCGGGAGAATTTCCTTCTCCTTGAACTCGGTGGGGTACTTCGCCCCCGCCACTTCTACGCACGTCGGCATCACGTCAATCAGATGGCTGACCTGCGTGCGCCATTCGCCCTTGGCCGCGATGCCGTTCGGCCAGTGCGCGATGAGCGGGCTGCTGATGCCACCTTCGTGCTCGAAGTGTTTGAACAACCGGAATGGCGAGTTCTCCAATGTCGCCCAACTCTGGCCCGTCCACGCGACGGTGTGTTTCTGGCCCTTCGGCAAATCGAGTTTGCCTTCCGGCCCGCTCTCGGCATTGCCGCCATTGTCGCTCATGAACAGGATCAGCGTGTCGTCGAGTTCGCCTTTGGCTTTGAGATGATCGACGAGCCGACCGATCGAACGGTCCATCGCATGTATCGAAGCGGCCGCGATGGCCATGATGTTGTCGAAACGGTCTTTCTCGGCGTCCGTCAGCTTGTCCCACGCCTTCACGATTTCCGGCCGTTCGGTGAGCGCCCAGTCTTTCTTGATGAGGCCCATGTCGATCTGCCGCTTCCATCGCTCGTTGCGAAGTTTGTCCCAACCGGCTTTGTACTTGCCGCGAAACTTGGCGACATCTTCGTCTGGCGCTTGGATGGGAAAGTGCGGCGCATTGTGCGCCAAGTACAACAGAAATGGCTTCTTTTCCTTCGCCGCTTCGTCGATGAACCGCATTCCGTAGTCGGTCCATAGATCCGTCGAGTACCAGTCCTTCGGCAACCGAGGGTCGCGATTGTCGATCTTCTCGCCGTTGAGGAAGAGTTGCGCCCTCTCGTTATCCGCATAATAAAATCCACCCGCTGCGGCGTTGAGCGAGCGGTCGAAGCCGCGCGTCCACGGGGCGACGCCGTGGTTTTGCCCGACGTGCCACTTGCCGCACATGATGGTGAAATAACCCGCCGGTTTCACCGCCTCGGCGAGCGTCACACACCGATCGTTGAGCCGTCCCCGATAACCGGGCAGGTTGTCGTCGGCCACCATGTGCCCGATACCGGTTTGGTGCGAATATAACCCGGTCAGCAGCGCCGCCCGCGTCGGGCAGCAGCGGGCCGTGTTGTAGAACTGCGTGAATCGCAAGCCGTTCGCGGCGAGTTTATCGAGGTTTGGCGTCGGAATCTCGCTCCCGTAACAGCCGAGGTCCGAGAAGCCCATGTCGTCCACGAGCACGACGACGATGTTCGGTTTCTTGGAGGCTCGACCCTCCGCCGCAGAGGCAGACAGCGCGAGGATCATCGACGCAACAATCGCCGCGAGGTATCGAATCATGGGAGCTCAGATCTTGTAGTCGGTTCGTCGAATGACAGTATTGATTTGGCAAAGTAATCGCTTCGAGTGTGGCAGTCAATCGAAAATCGGGAGCGGATGATGGACTGCGAAACGCAAACACTGGCGCTGGCCCGTAGCCGACACCGCCTTCGGTGTCACGTTCGCGCCGAACTACCACCTGAGCGCGTCGAACGCATCGTGCAGCAAGCCGTGGACGCCGATGAACTGCGGTGCGAACGACGAGTTGTTCAGCTTCCACTCGGGCGGCGCGAATGTGGTCTTCGCCGATGGCCACGTGATCTTCCTGCGGGAAACCGTCTCGCCACTGGTGCTGCGTGCATTAGTGAGCCGCGCAGAAGGCGAAACGATCGGGGATTATTAATTCTACTGTATCGTTATCGTTTTTGCTCGTTCTTTAATGGTGGCGGCAGGTTACGTCTGCGATAGCGGTAGTAACGTGCCGATTCGATTCGCTGC
>JAYVXI010000277.1:0-29239 GCA_043785305.1 Limnoglobus sp.
GTCGAGTATTGACGGATTGTTGTAACTCCAATCAATACCACATCTTAGGCCGCCGCGCTACTCCACTTTCGCAAAAGCGATGAAATATCCGGGCTAGGATTTCCGTCGTCGTAACTCTCTCCAAGACGGGTGACTGGCGACGAACCAAGCAATCAACATAAGGCACGCCATCAACGAGTGTCCGACCCATGCACGCCAAGCTGCAATCTGGACGTTGTCGCGGAACGGCAGAACCCACAAAATAGCAACGAACAGAGGTGGAAGCACAACATCCCACCACAGTTCTGTGCCTGATCTGAGATGGAGGGGCTTGCCTTTGCCCCCTCCGTGACCTCCGGGCATCTACTTCATCCTCCGCGTCACTCAAAGACTCAATGCAAGTCGCGATGCTGCCGTATACGCGGACAGTAACGCCCTTTCCCTAGAAGTTTGCGATGATAACAACCACCATTCTGACGATCAATCACGGCAAATACAACTGCGTTTCCTGCCAACTCGACTGATATGCGATGGCTGGCCATTGACGTCGGTTAGCCTCTCGCTGGATTCTGTGAGAGATACTCCGCGTAACCGCGGTAGTGTTCCCGATTCATGAGATAGTCCCGATATGCCCGGAAATGAAAGCGACAGGTTTGAATTTGCTCTGCATAGCGCGCTTCCATATCCTCGTGCGCGACGTGTCGACAAAACTCGTCCAACTCCTCATCGAGTTCCTGACACTGTTCCAACGTGGCACCATCCATGCCGTACAGGACTCCGGAGGGCAATTCGTGCAGCGAATAGTGCAGGCGGTCCGCGATCTTGTCGATCAGGCGGAGCCGCGACCGGCGGTCTTCGGGATCGTGGCAAATTGCTACCCACAGAAGGCCGTGTTCCGTTAGTTCTTCCGGTTGCAGTGACTCGCAGCATTTTGGATATCGCCACATGTTTTCGGAGAGGCCGGCCAACCATCGCGCGCTTCCGGGCAGGCGCAATCGATAGCCAGCCAGCAAGGCAGGAAACACGGCCCGCTCGAACAGGGGCCGCCGGATGACCAAATCACCACCGTGATCTACGACTTGCTCGGCGATCGACCTCGCCCACGGAAACCAAACAGTAGGAGGTGAAGCCGTAAGGGCATCGAGAAATGCATCGAGGGACTGCAATTTCTCGGCACGTGGTGCGCGACTCTCCGCTGCTATGTAGGCGTCCCAAAACTGGCGTTGAACGTCGGTAAGCATCTCAAGCATTGGGTACTCTTCCGGAACGCGATTTGGGTTTGCACCGGATGAGCAACGAGTAGCCGAGGCACGGACGAACAGCGTTTGGACGTCAAATTCAGAGGAAGAGGTTCCCCGAAAGGCGTCTCGACTACGCTCCACACCCCAGTCGCCGCCCTATCTCGGCGCTGACGGGGTACACGCGCTCGGGCGGGAGTTGCCGCTTGGCCTTGTCCGCATGACCCGACTGGAGGAGATCGTAAATCTTTCGCACCCGCGGCGTGTAGTCCTCGATCTTTACCACCCAATCGTCTACATATTCTCGGATGATATGTCGGCTCAGCCCTACCTGGATGCTGTAATGTTGCAGCCCGGCCCCCGCAACGACCGTTCGGGATCCCACTGCAAATGCACTTGCGAAGCTGCGAATTGCTCGGCCCATTCCTCGGGCGTGGCAAACACCCCCGGCACAAACGAGGTCAACACGGCCAGCGAGAGTGCTTTCTCCCGCCCCGACCGTTTGACTCGGACGCACAAGATACGATCTTGGGCACTCTTCTGGCCCCAGTTACTCCGATGCATGAGCCACAAGAACGAAGGCTTGATCCAGGTCATGCGGTGGAACGAGAATGGCACAAACCGACCCGCCTCCAAGGCCGCATCGGCGATGATCGGGGAGTACGCTTGGTAGATGGCGATCGTGTCCCGATCGTAGTCCGCCCGAATTTCGTGTTCAGCCGCCACAACGCCCTCGTTTCTACTATTTCGCGGGAGCGGCTTCGAGCAACTTTTTCAGGTTGGCCGCGGCGTCCCGCGTCTGCTTGCCCACGCCGAGCCGGATCAGTGGCGACATCAGTTTCCCAATAAATGTCTTGGGAGAGATTTCGATGATGTGTGTGGTCAGCGTCCCGCCCGGCGCGGCGACGACCCTCAAATCGACCGAAACCTCGAAGGAATTATCGGCGTACTTACAGTGCAGCCGCTCGCCGGGCACTCGCGTCAGAATCTCGCCCGCCATCTCGCTTTGCCGGCCCCCCTGTTTGAACACGTAATGAAGTTTGTCGCCGGGGGCGTTCGGCCCGTCGCCGAGTTTCGTCAAACTCACGCACGGCGGGAGCCATTTGGCCGTCAAGGGCAGGTCGTCGATGACGGCGAACGCCCGCTCCGGAGTGGTGGCCACGGTTTCGGCATGTTCGTAACGGATCGGCATGTCGGTCTCCTATTGCATTCGTCATTTCACGCAGTGTCGAGCACTTTTATTCTAGAGGTTGCCCGAAAGGCATTTGAGCGACTCGGGTCAATTCCGCAGCCGACCGCCATTCTGGCCATCGAACACGGCAAATACAACACTCGACACGGAATGACCGGGTTTTTGATTTTGGCGGAACTGCCAACGAACGGTCGTCCGTGGCTTTGACTCCATGTGAAATGCAAAGTATTGTCGTTAGTTTGCGACTTTCTTCAGATAGCGGTTGGCGAAATTGGTCAATCGTGATGAAATAGGATTATGAAACTTCTGTCTGCCGTACTGCCGCGGGTGCAGCGTCTGATTCCTTCGTCCGAACGCGGCATGGCGCTCGTGGTCGTAGGGTTCTTGATCGGTCTCGAAATCGTCGGTCGGATGGCGAGTACCGAGTGGCAAGATGCGCTTGCGGGGGCGGCACTCGTCCTCGGCATCCTGTGCGTGTTGGCGTGGCACCGCACGCAGCCAATCGCATGGGTGCAATGGGTGGGCACTTTCCTCGCCGTTCGTGCGAATCGCTTCGATCAGTTGAAGTACGATGTCGGGATCGACTTTCGCGGTACGCCACCGATGCCGCAACGCATACCAAGACTGGCGTTCCTCGCGTTCGCCGTGCTCGTCGTGTGGGGCGCGCTTTCGGCGCTCGCGTGGTGGGCGTTCCCGAATGGCTGGCGCGAGTTGGGAATGCGGACTTCGTACGTGTTGTATCTCATCGTGCTCATGAGCTTGTGGTCGGCACTCGCAGCGTGCATTGCGGCGGGGATCTACCTGCCCGTGTCGATTTTCGATCAAAAGATGCGACTCGCAGCGGGCGAACGCGATCCGCGTGGCGCTGACGGTGTCGTGCTGCTCGGCTACCTGATTCTCGCCACGCTCGTCACCTGGATCACGCCGCCCATTTACGGCCTCTCACTCTGTGTGTTGGTGGCCTGTCTCGCGCTGGTTGCGGGTCGTGTGAGCCGTGGCGACGATGCCGTCGTGTTGTGGCGTTCGGGTGTGGGCAAACCAATCTTCGGCGTGCCGATCTGGCGAATCATCACGCTCGGTGTCACCTTCGTCAGCCTCGCCATTTGCGATCTCATCCTCACCGCGTGTGGCGGGCGATTACTGAATGCCCCGGCGCTCGATGCGGCAATGCCCGTAACGGGATTCCTCGGTGCGCTGTCCGCGTGGTTGATACCCGGCATCCTCGTTTTGGGCGTGTATCAGGTGATTCTGTTTCGCCGTACCGACCCCACACGCCGGTTACCTCTCACGGTGAACGTCGATGGTTCCGCGTTACCGGCCGAGTTGAAACGGGCGAAATCGCGACTGAAACTCTGGGGGTTCCTCACGCGAAAAACGCCAGCGGACACCGAAAGTGTCTCGATTCGGTTGGTGCCTGCCGATCAATCGCAGGCACGCGACTTCGACCCACGTTGGCCGTTGAAAGTGAGCCTGCAAGACCTCGACGGCCCCGTTTCGAGCGCCACCGGCACGCTCGATATGACGCTCCGCGAACGACTCGCACGCCGCGGCGATATTCGCTTGCGACGGCGGTTCATTCGCGGTGTCACGAAACTCATTAAACAAGCAACGATTGCGGTGAAGGAGCATCAGCGGAACGACAAGCGGCCGAGTGGCGGCCCCGATGGCGGCGGGTTCTGGATTGCCCCGCACTGGTGGTTCATCGAAACGCTGCTGTGGGAAGACCCGACCACCGGCAAGAACTCCGACGGTGCGGAGGCACTTCGCCCGATCGGTCCGCCGTATCATCGGCTGTTCGGTGCCCGCGTTCGTCAGCATATGCACCAGGTGTTACGCACCTTGCACATCGACCTGATCTACCTCGAACAAGGCGTCGGGCACAAGCGCCTCGAACAAGTTCTGCGCTCGGTTCTCGAACTGTACGATGTGCATGGCGGACGCAAACGTGCGGAGGAACACCACTTCCACGGCGTGCCGAAAGTCCGCGTGATGATTCACGATTACTCGCCCGGCAACCAGTTTCAATCGGACATGTATCCCGAGCCGAAGTTCGACGATGTCAGCCGATTTCGCGTGTTACACATTTTTCGCGATCGAGGCGAAAGCGAAGAAACCGTCGATGCCCCGTTCGATTACTCCTGGGAACCGATGCCACTCTCGCTGAGTTGAGCAAGCCAATCGACGTAAGTCACAATTGCGGTCGCTCCAAAACCGTTTTTCGGGGTGTTTTTTCGGTTTTTGCGACCCAAAAAGTCGCCTTTTTGATCGCAATTCGCCGATCTGTTTGCCGCAATTGGAACCATTATCGCGGGTTAGGTCGAATGCTCTCGATTCGAGGATCGGCGCAAGTGGCGACACGTTCACGACACTTGGAGACATTCTCACGACACTTCGCGACACTCTCACGACACTTGGAGACACTTTCACGACATTTGGAGACACTCTTGCGCACGTTGTAAAAGTCGACTTACGTCGCATCGTCTGCGATTTTTTGACTTCGGCGAATCGTGTGGGTGCGCGTTTTTATTGAGACGGATATTGATTGATTTGCTGCACGATTAAAATGACAATACCTCAACGGCGAACTTCTTCCAACGGCGTCGAGTCACTCACGGGGCTGGCAGCATGAATGAGTTTTTCCGATGCGTGGCCGAAGCGGTGCTGGAAAATGGCATCAAGGGACTTGCGGGTATGGTTCCCGGTGGGCCGTACGTGTATGCGGTCGGCGAGGGTGCGATCAAGAAATATCGCGAGCGGCGGCGCGACAAACAACAGCACGAAGATTTCCTCGAACTCGCGAACGTGAAGCTCGAAGATGCACGCGTCGAGGTCGTGCGGATCGTCAACGATGCGGTTGCCAAGTTGCCCGCCAGTGCGACCCCGAGTGACGTGGAAATCATCGACCTCGTGCAGTACATATCGTGCATCCCCGATGCGGTGCGGCAATCGCTGAAGCGCCCCGAAGACCCGACGGGTACGTCGCTGCCAGATGGTTTCGCGCTGAATTCCGCGAACGACATCATGAAGGTGCTGCCACCAAGATTGCCGCGATTCAAGGCGAATATGACCGTGCCGCATCGGCCCGCGCTGACGCTCGTTCGCCTGCTCGGCATGGGCGGTTTCGGTGAAGTCTGGTACGTTCGCCACGACAGCATTCGTTCATTATCGGGTGCGATCAAGTTTTGCTTCGACAAAAACGCCCGCGATCTCATCCACGAAGCCGACCTGATCGACCGCGTCATGGCGGCGAAGCACCACCCGAATATCGTGCCGTTAAAGGATGCGCACCTCGAAGGCGATACGCCGTGGCTGTTGTTCGAATATGTCGGCGGTGGTTGCCTGACCGACTCGATTCACGCATGGGCGGCGCTGGCGAACGAACAGCGTTTGCCGAAGGTTCTTGCGGCCATCGAACAACTGGTGCAAGCGATCGCACACGTTCATACGCTCGCAAACCCGATCGTTCACCGCGACCTGAAGCCGTCGAATATCTTGCGCGACGAAGACTATCAGACACTTCGCGTCACCGATTTCGGCATCGGCAGCGTCACGGCAAAAGAAATGAACTTGCTCGAAAGTCGCGGGCAAAGTACGCAGGGCGGGCGGTTACTGAGCTACATGCGTGGCTCGCACACGCCAACCTACAGCAGCCCGCAACAGCGCCGCGGCGACGACGCCGACCCCCGCGACGACGTCCACGCACTCGGCGTCATCGCGTATCAAATGCTAACGGGGAAGCTGGATAGCGGCCCCGGAACGGGAGCCAGCCGCGCCCTGAAACGAATGACGGTCCCCGACGAGGTATCGGAGTTGTTTCTCCGCTGCGCCTCGGAGGAACTCGAAGATCGCCCCGCAAACGCCGCCGTATTGCTGAAGCAACTCCGCGCATTGGGCAAGCCCGAAACGATCCGCGTACCTGAAACGTTCGTGCCGCTGATCGCTGCACCGGTGCCGACGGCAGACTCTGCGACCGAGTACGCCAAGTGGAAGCAGCACGTCGACGAACTCAAAGCGCAGGCGGTGCGTTCGGCGGAGGCATCTGATTACGCGCGTGCGGTGGAAGTGATGGCGAATGTGCCTGCGAAGCAGCGCGATGAAGCGACGATGCAGTTGTGGACGACGAAGCGGGACCGGCTGGCAACGGTCTGGACCGAAGTCGAATCGGGCTGGAAAGAACTGCACGACGACGAGTTGGTCGGCAAGCTCGAAGAAGTGATATCGCTGCATCCCGAGCATCCGCGGGCGAAACCGTGGCTGGCTCAACTCGACACGGCAGACCAGCGCCGCAAGGCAAAAATCGCCAAACTCAAAGCGGGCGACCAATTGGAGATTCCGCTACCCGGCGGGTTGAAGATGAAATTCGTGTATTGCCCACATAGCGCAACGAGGGAGGGCTTCTACACGGGGATTTACCCCGATACGCAGGCGGAGTATCAGGCCGTCATCGGCACGAATCCGAGCCACTTTAAGGGCAGCACGCTACCGGTAGAACAAGTGAGTTGGGACGATGCTGTCGCGTTTTGCGAGAAATTAAAATCGTCGAGTGGGCAGGCGATTCGCTTGCCGACCGAGGCCGAGTGGGAATACGCATGTCGGGGTGGCACGACGACGGAGTTCTACTTCGGGAATGCCTTAAACGGCACGCAAGCGAACTGCGATGGGAATAACCCTGATGGAACGACAGTGAAAGGCCCTTACTTGCAAAAGACGACTCCCGTGGGAAGCTACGCCGAGAAATTTCCGCATCCGTGGGGTCTGGCCGACGTTCACGGGAACGTTCGGGAGTGGTGTACGGATTGGTACGATAGTGAACAAAAGTACCGCGAGTTGCGTGGGGGTTCGTGGTACGACGGCGCTGCGAACTGCCGTGCGGCCTTCCGCTACGTGATCGTGCCGGCGGCCCGGCTCAACTACATCGGTTTCCGTCTGTGTTTCTCCCTGGGCCGGTAATACTTCACGCAAACCCCGGCGCAAGGGCGAGCGGGGGAGGTCACTCCCCTGATTCTTCCTGCGTCGTGGGCGATGTGCATTTTCGATGACGCGATCTTTCTCCACTCGCGTTGCATTTGATGATGGCTGGATCAGTGGGCTTACACGGCTGACACGGCTGACACCCACCGCTCGCCTCGGAGGTGCGCTTCGCTTGGCAAAGTTTATACTTCGAGCAGGGTGATTGGACACGCTTTCGTGCCAGCCCACAGTGCAAACACGCGCGTTCTCGCCTCGGTCATCCTCGACAACTTAGCAGAGGGGATGTCTCCAGCGGAGGTGAAGTGACCGTTAAGTGATCCGCAGTAGGCGGCAGGTTTCGGAGTAACTCGGCTCAAGCGGCAGCATCACTTTCAGGGCGGTGGAAAGCCAGAGCGGGATCGTCGGCAGCGGTTCGCCGACCGCCATCGGGAAGTACCAGGCGTCCATCAGCGATGGCCTCTTCCGCCGCCGTCGCGCGCGGAGAGTAACGGCGTACATCGCCGACGGGTCGGCACCCACGCGCGGGTCGAGTTGGCCGATTCGACCGAGAAATTCGGCGTAGAGGTTGGCGTGGCGATCCGACACGATGTCCACGATCGACACGCACACGCCTTCGCGCAATAACGCCGCCACTTTGCCGATGAACTGCGCTCGCGTCTCCGGCCGGTCCTTGTTCGACGGGCTGACGATCTCGATGACCGCTACCAACGTCTGCTCCCGTTCGGAGTCGTACACTCGTACCTCGTACTCGTCGAGGCTATTAAAGTCGGCCACGATGGTGTAAGGCTGTTCCACGGCCAGGAGCGTCGCGGTTCCTCCCACACCGCCGTCGGCAGTGAGTGACCGGGCTACGGTCGTCGTCCTCGGTCAACGATACGTCTACCTCGAATGACGAGCCGAGGTAGACCCGCGGGCCGGCCTGATACCCCGGCGGCAGCCGGTCGAACAGGTCGCGGACGATTTCCGCCGGCCTCATCTTCGACGTAATGGGGCGCGACACGTTGGAAGAAGCATTGGTACTGGGCGACGAGGTGTTGATCGGCCATACAATAATTTCAAAACTCGACCTGCTCGCCGATTGCGCCAATCGCAGGTTGATCCCGAACCCCGCCCACCCCGATCAGCCAGTATCAAAAGTGAAGTAGTAACAAGCCGAGCGCGCCAAGTACCTGGAGGTGGCACCGATACTGCCGAAGGGAACACTACGCTCGTACCAACCGATCGCGATTTTCACTCACGTTCTTCGTCGCGTTGCGGGTATCGACGACGAGCTTCGCTTCGGCGAGGATCCAACCGTAATCGTACGCGCTGTGGTCGGTGGCGATCAGCACGCAGTCCTGCGATTGCAGATACTCGGCAGTGAGCGGTTGGCTTTCCATTTTCAGGTGCGCGTAGTGCCGCGTCGGGGGTAGGTTCGGGATGTGCGGATCGTTGTACGTGACGGTTGCGCCCTTCTTCAGAAGCAATTCCATCAACTCGAAGCCAGGCGATTCGCGGGGGTCGTCGATGTCCTTCTTGTATGCCATGCCGAGGATCGCGACGCGGCTGCCCTTTAATGGCTTGCCGGTTTCGTTCAGAGCATCCGCGACTTTGGCCACGACATACGTCGGCATTCCGGTGTTGATCTCGCCTGCGAGTTCGATGAATCGCGTACTCATGCCGTACTGGCGAGCCACCCACGTCAGGTAGAAGGGGTCGATGGGGATACAGTGCCCGCCGAGGCCCGGACCGGGGTAAAATGCCTGGAAACCGAACGGTTTCGTCTTCGCGGCATCGATCACTTCCCAGACGTCGATGCCCATGCGGTCGTAGAGCACTTTGAGTTCGTTGACGAGCGCGATGTTGATGGCACGGTAGGTATTTTCGAGAATCTTGCTCGCTTCCGCCACTTCGGGCGACGACACTCGCACCACGTTCGGCACGATGGCGGCATACAACGCGCAGGCGACTTCGCTACTGTTATCGTCCAGCCCGCCGACGACTTTGGGGATCGTGTTCACCGAATGCGTGGCATTGCCGGGGTCTTCGCGTTCGGGGCTGAACGCGAGGAAGAAGTCTTCGCCGGCCAGCATTTCCGAGCGTTGCAGGATCGGCAGAACGACGTTCCGCGTCGTCGTCGGATACGTCGTACTTTCGAGAACGACGAGTTGCCCCGGTCGCAATTGGCCGGCCACCGCGTGCGTCGAATTAATGACGTATCGGAGGTCGGGTTCGCGCGATTCGGTGAGCGGCGTCGGTACGCAGATCAGGATCGCATCGACTTCGCCGAGGCGGTCGAAGCGATCCGTGGCGGTGAAGCCGACGGCACGCATCTCGGCGATGGTCGTGTCGGATATTTGCTTGATGTACGAATGGCCCGCGTTGAGCTTTGCGACTTTTTGCACGTCGATATCGAAGCCTGTGACCTCGTAGCCGCGGCTGGCAAATGCGCGAGCGAGCGGGAGGCCGACGTACCCGAGGCCGATGATGCCGATACGTGCCGTTTTCGCGAGAATCCGCGCGTGTAGTTCTGCAAAGGTGTCTGACATTCCAGCTCCATCCGTGGCTCGTGTGGCCCATCCTGGCCGCGATAGAAGGTTATGCACGAAATTTGGGACGCCTGTCAACGCAGATTACCACCGGCCTATCGCGGATCGCTTTCGCAACCGTCATGCCTTCGCTAACCGGGTCGGTTTTCCTAGCCGGTTCGTTGGTCGTACGATCTTCCAAAACTTTTTAAGTTTGATTCAAGTCGCGTTCCTTTCGGAGTTCTCAAGAGGCACCATGTAATTATTACCGAACACCTACCGAGGTCCGCCATGCGTGCGAGCCACCCCATTCATCGATGTTTTCGCGCAGGAATGGCCTGCCTGTGCATCGGTTGCATTCCCGCCGCCGCCACAGCCGGCGACCCACTACCGCTACACCTGCCCAGGGAAGTGGTCACGACCGATTTCGATCTGATGTGCCGGGTGAAGTCGGCAATTGCGGCCGATCCGCTGTTGAAGAACATCAACCTGATGGTCAGCGTTATCGACGGCGGTGCCGTCGTCGGTGGGGCCGTCGCATCGGATGCGATGTCGGCTCGCGTATCGCAGTTATTACGAACGGTGCCGGGAATTACGGATGTGAAAGTCTCGTGCTGGGTTCCCGCCGTGGAAGACCCACTCCGGAAGATGGTGGCCGCACGTCTGAAAGCGGTCACCGCAGCGAGTGAGATACCCGACCCGCGAATCGGCGCAACGACGGTCACGCTGCGTCATATGCCGACGATGACGTACCTCCTCGAACCCGCAGCGATGCAACCCGCCGCCAGTGCGTATTCGCCCGTTCCACCGCCCGCGCCGCCCGCCCCGGCCGGTCCGCCGGAGTTTCCGACCATCCCCTCGCCATCCGTGCCGGTGATACCGAATCAAGATGTGGCCGCAGCGGTGGAGGCCGTGCAGTCGTCCGTACTGCGTTACTCGACGCTAAAGGTAGTCGTAAAAGCGGGATCGGTCACGATTTCCGGAACCGCCTCCGACGCAGCCGACGCCTGGGAATTGGCATTAGAATTGCGGAAAGTTCCTGGCGTCGATCGTGTAATCGTCGGGCCGCTCAGTCGTTAGCAAAATTCCGGTCGAATTTGCTAGTCTATAGACCCGCTCCGTTCTACGATCAATTGAACGGACCACGGGAAGCTTCATGCGCATCCTCATCATCTCCGACATTCACTCGAATTGGCCCGCACTTGCTGCCGTCCAAGAGTCTTACGACGTATGCCTTTGCGTCGGCGATCTCGTCGAATACGGGCCGCAACCAGTCGAGGTGATTCAGTGGGTTCGCGAACGCGTGCTGCATTGCGTTCGCGGCAATCACGACCATGGCACGGCACAGAATATCGACGTGTTCGGCGTCGGCGGGTTCCGTTATCTGACGATGGCCACGCGCACCCCGACGATCGAATTGTTGGACTCGGAAGATCGACGTTACCTCGCCGACCTTCCCACGGTGAAGCTGTTTACGCTTGCGGGCAAGCGATTTCTCATGGTTCACGCCAGCCCCCGCGATCCGCTCGACGAATACGTTCCCGCCGATCCGGCACAATGGGCGACGCGGATCGCCGGTTTCGCTGTCGATTATGTGCTGGTCGGGCACACGCACCAGCAATTTTCTATGGACGTGGGCAAAGCCAAAGTCATCAACCCCGGCAGCCTCGGATTGCAGCGAGATGGCAACCCGATGGCACGGTACGCCATCATCGAAAACGGACAAGTCGAACTCAAACAAATCGAGTACGATTACGAGGCGACCGTCGCGGCACTCGGGAATACGTCGATCGACTTAAAAGCAAAACAAATGCTCGCGGATGTGTATCGAACGGGCCGCTACGTCCACCCGACGAGCGGCGTCAATGGCGTGGCCGAGCTAAACGGCAGTTACGCAAAAGTGAAGGCCATCGCGTAACACTCAGATCTCGATCAACTCCGCAGCCTTTCTTTGGCCGAACTTCAGATATAGCGATGGCAAGAAGAACAGGTTCAACAGCGTCGACGTGATGAGTCCGCCCATGATGACGATGGCGAGCGGATACTCGACTTCGTGGCCGGGTTTTTGGCCGCTGACGACGAGCGGTAAGAGTGCGAGGCCGGTGGCGAGTGCGGTCATCAGGATCGGGGCGAGGCGTTCTTCGGAGCCGCGTTTGACTAAACCGGGGCCGAACGCTTCGCCTTCGTGATCTTCGAGGTGGCGATAATGGCTGACGAGCATGATGCCGTTGCGGGCGGCGATGCCGAGGACGGTCACGAAGCCAACGAGCGAGCCGAGTGAGAGTACGCCACCCGTCAGCGAGACGCCAACCCCGCCGCCAACCAGCGCGAACGGCAACGTGAATGCTACGATGAGCGTGAGCCGCCACGATGCGAAATCGGAATAAATCACCAGCAGCACGCCCAACATCGCGAGTGCTCCGAGCAGGTATAATCTCTGGCTCGACTCCTTACGGGCGGCCTCTTCGCCGAGAAACTTCGGGTAGTAACCGGGTTCGTATTTCAACGCACGCACCTTCTCTTCGATCTCGGCAGCGACCGCGCCGAGATCGCGACCTTGCACGTTACACGTGATGTCCAGCCGCCGCGATGCGGACTCACGCTTGATCTCGTTTTGCATCGGTATGACGACGACATCGGCGACATCGCGCAGCCGGACTTGCACGCCGGCGGGGGTATCGATCGGCAGCAATTGCAGCGCCGTCAAATCTTCGCGGCACGCGGGCACGCCCCACACCACGACATCGAAACGCTTCTGCCCTTCGTACACTTCGCCGACTTTCGACCCGCGTAACAGTGTCGTCGTCGCGCGGCGAACGTGGCCGGGCGTCAGGCCGTATTGCTCGGCGGCTTCGGGACGTAATCGTACCTCGATCTGCGGGAGTAGCACTTGCGATTCGACTTTCAGATTCGTCACGCCCTCGACGCCGCCCATCACCTTTTCCGCTTCTTTTGCCTTGGAACGCAGCGTATCGAGGTCGGGGCCGAACAACCGCACGACGATGCTGAAGCTCGAACCGGACAGCACTTCCTTACTGCGTTCTTTCAGGTAGGTTTGCACGTCGCAGAACATGCCGGGGTAGCCTTCCATCGCCAACTGGATTTTTTTCAACGTCGATTGGTAGTCGACATCGGGGTCGATGCTGATCCAAAGTTCGGTGAAGTTCGGGCCGTAGACTTCGTCGGCGACTTCCGCGCGCCCGATGTGCGAACCGAAGTTTCGCACACCTTTTATCGCCAGAAGTTCGCGGCTCGCGAGGATCGTCATGCGGTTCATTTCTTCGACCGAAGCGCCGGGCTTCGCGATGAAGTGCATCAGGAAATCGGTTTCCTGAAACTCGGGCAAGAACTCCGAGCCGAACCGCGACGCGGCCGCACCGCTGAGCACGAACGTGGCCAAGATGATACCGAGTGCGGCATACGGCCGACCGATCAGCGAGGGCAAAACCGCCGCATACCCTTTGCGTAACCAGCGTGCCAACGGAGCTTCCATCCGGCGACCGCGACCGCCGGTGAGGAGCATATACGACAACGCCGGTGTGACGGTCAGCGCGACGAGCAACGATGCCAAAATCGCGAGGATGTACGACATCGCCAGTGGCCGGAAGAACGAGCCAGCGATGCCATCGAGGAAGAAGATCGGCAGGAACACGATGATCACGATCATCGTCGCATAGACGACCGCACTGCGGACTTCGAGCGAAGCATCAACCACAACTTCAAATGCGGATTTCGGAATTCGGAGTTCGGAATTTTCCGCATTCCGAATTCCGAACTCCGAATTTCGGGCGAGGCGGCGATGGATGTTCTCGACGTCGATGATCGCGTCGTCGACGACTTCGCCGAGCGCGATGACCAAACCGGCGATTACCATCGTATTCAGGGTAACGCCGAACGCGGTGAGTACCACCACGGCGGAGACGAGCGAGATTGGGATGGCCAACAAGCTGATGAGTGCCGTGCGCCAATCGAACAAGAACAAGATCAGGATGACGGCGACGAGGCCACAGCCGATGAGCAGGGCGTGGCTGAGGTTCGTAATCGCGCGTTCGATGAACGTGGCGGGGCGGAAGATCGTCGGGTCGATCGTCAATCCCGTTAGTCCAGGATTGAGATCGCGCAGTGCCGCTTCGATCTTCTTCGTTACTTCGAGCGTGTTGCCTTCGGGTTGCTTTTCGACGATCAGCAACAAGCCGGGGGCATTGTCGATAATCGCATCGCCGATGGCGGGGGGCGAGCCGAACTGCACCGTGGCGACATCGCCGAGGCGCGTCGGGGCGTTACCCTGGAAGGCCACAATCGTGCGGGCCAAGTCGTCGGGTTCGACAACCATCGCACGATGGCGGACAGCCAAACGCTGATTCGGCTTATCGACGAAGCCGCCCGATTCGAGAACGGTGGCGTCGCCTGCGGCACGCATCACCTGATCGAGCGTGACGCCGGTGGCACGCAAACGGTCGGGGTCGACGAGCACTTGATATTGTTTGTCGCGTTGGCCCCAGATCGCGACGTTGGCCACGCCGGGGATCGACATCAGCTTTGGGCGGATCGTCCAAAGCGCGAGCACGCTCATGTCGCGCTGGGACATCGTCTTCGACGACACGCCGATTTTCATGACGCGACTGAGCGACGACAACGGTTGCAAAATCACTGGCGGGCGAGCGACAATCGGCAACCGGACGGCTTCGGCGGCCACGCGCTCTTGCACGTACTGACGCGCTTTGTGAATGTCGATCTCTTCGCCGAACAGCAACACGACCGACGACAAACCCAATACCGATTTCGAGCGAAGCGTCTTCAACCCCGGCGTGCCGTTGAGCGCATTCTCAAGTGGCACGCTGATGAGGCTCTCGACTTCTTCGGTCGAAAGGCCCGGCGCTTCGGTCTGGATTTCAACCTTCGGTGGGGCAAATTCGGGAAAGACATCGAGCGGGGCATTGGCTACCGTGCGGACGCCATAAACGATGAGCAACCCACACAACGCCAGCACAACCACGCGGCCCCGGACCGACGACGAGATAAGCCAACTCAGCATGATGAACTCGCAGGTAAGCGGAATCCGTCTGAAACCGTGACCGCGTTTGGCGGTATGATAGTCGCAAGTAATCTCGAACGCTTCGTACTGGAGGATGCACCATGCCGTTGCACGATTGGACGCGAGTCGACGATGGCATCTTTCATTCGTTCCACAATTCTTGGATCGCGAGCATCGTCGAGACGCTGAATAATGGGCTTCTCCCAGAGGGTTATTATTCTCTGGGCGACCAAGTCGCGGGCTTGGATGATCCTTACGTTTTGACATCTCACGAACCGACTGCTATCCGTACCGAGAACGTCGATATTTGCTCGGCACTGATGACAGCCCAACCGCAGACTCGGTATATTGCACATGCAGTCAACGATAGATACACGCGACTTCAACGCAGGATCGAGATTCGTCATGTTTCCGGTCACCGGATTGTCGCTTTGATCGAGATCATTTCGGCAGGGAACAAATCGAGTCACTTCCGCTGGAACGAATTCCTCGACAAGGCACTGCCGGCGATCCGGGGAGGCATCCACTTATTGCTGATCGACGTTTACCCGCCGACCGCACGCGATCCGGGTGGAGTTCACGGCTCGGTGTGGGGCGAATTCACGGGCGAGGTATTTGAACTATCGCCCGATGAGAATCGTACTTTGGTCTCCTACGATTGCGGCAGAACGAAGACGGCGTACGTCGAGCCAATCGCGGTCGGCCAAACCTTGCGGAACATGCCGTTGTACCTTTCAACCGAGGGATATATCGAAGTGCCGTTGGAAGCCACGTACCAGGCGGCCTATGAAGGCGTGCCGCAGTTCTATCGCGACATTCTGCAATAATCATCACTTCACGAAGCCAGTTTCGGCCCCGAAGAGTTCCTGCGTGCCTGCGGTTACGATCTTCGTATCGACCGCTGGCCCGCTCGCTAACACGGCATCGGCACCGAAGGTGTACCGGACGACGACGCGACGACGCGCATAGCGATGGCCATCGAGTTGCTCGTAAATCCAGTTCCCGCCGTGGACGTCGAAAACGACGGCCGACCACGGCACCGTTGCGCTTTCTTTGGCATCCGATAGCGGGATCGTGACGCCGAGGCGTTGGCCGGGCGTGAGGGTGGCGTTCGCGTTTGGCATCTCGTAAAAGACATCGACGGTAGCCGAGATCGGGTTCGCGGAAGGTGGGGCGACGACCGGTTTCGCAGGCGTGAGCGTGGTGCCGGGCGATGCGGAGAGTTTGCCAATTTGTGCCGGTTCGCTGCGGTCGATGGCATCGAGATCGCCGACCGGCAACGGCACGCGAACCCATATCGTCGAGAGATCGACGACTTCAAACAGCGCCGCGCCGCTCGGTACGTTCAGGCCGGGTATTGCGGACACGGTACGAAGGATGCCATCTTCCGGAGAGTCGATCGGGATCGGGGCCGCCGTCCCCGAATCGACGTCGCCGAGGACTTTGGCCAATACCGTACGGCGTGCGATTGCGGCTTCGAGCGACTTCGTACCAATGTCGTACGCGGCCTGCGCTTCATCGACGAGGCGTTGGCTCCCTGCGCCTTCTTTCAGCACCCGCTTGGAACGCTCGAGAGCGATCTTCGCGATCTCGGCTTGCGTCTTCGCGTTGTTCACGATGCCATCGGCATCGGCGAGCGATGCCGACAACGACGCGCGCCCATCTGGCGTAAGTAACGGCAACAGTTGGAAGACGTTTTGCCCTGCCTTGACGGCATCGCCCGCCTTGGGCATCCCGCCTGCCGGTGCTTTCAAAATGCCACCGAGCGGCGCGGCAACGAGGATCGCGCGCCCGACGGGAATCGTCACTTCGCCGCCGTACGTTCGCACTCGGCGAGTCGCTTTTTTCTCGACGGTGCCGATCGTCAACCCGAGTCGCTTTTCGGCTTCTTCGGTGAGCGTGATCGTGTTGAGATCGTCCTCTTTGACCACCTTCGAAATCGTCGCGGCCGCGGCAGGTTTATCGGTCTTCGCGCCGCTCGGTTTATTCGTGAACAACCACCACGCACCCGCGCCCACGGCGGCGGCAATTGCCAGCGTCAGTACGATCCGAACGAGTTGTTGCGCGACATTCATTGCTTTTTTCCGTCAGCCATAGGCGTGAGGCGCTTGCCAACGCTGCGTTCTAACTCGGCCCAGAACCGTCGGAGATCGGCGTTCAGTATGGCTTCGCGCGAATAGCTATCGAGGAGTTGACGCGTCGTTTCCAGCACGATAAAGATCGGCACATTCCCCTCCTGATACGCCCCTTGCGCCCGCCGAATTGCCGCCTCGACTTCGGGGCGTACCTTCGCACGCAACACCTCGAGTTCGGCACACGCCTGGCGATATTGTAGATACGAACGCTGCACGTCGAGGATGATCTGGTACGCGATCGTTTGCTGGTTCCGCACCGCTCTTTCCAGTTCCGCTTCGGCCCGTGCGATCCCGCCCTGATTGCGATTGAATATCGGTAACGTGAACCGCAACGCGGGGCCGAACTCGTGGCCATTCTGGCCGCTCGTCGCATCGAGAATGCCGAGCATCCGGACCCAGCCGATGCGGGCGAACTTGAGACGTGCTTCGGCGGCGGTGACGGCTTCGTTCGTTGCCAGTGCATCGGGGCGATTCGCCATCGCTTCGGCGGTAAGTGCATCGGTGTCGAACGTCATGATCGCGGGCAGTTGCGGCGGATCGAGAACCAGCGCCCCACGCAGCGGACCGACGCCCATCAGGTTCTTCAGGCGCTCCTCAAATATCGAAACATCGTACCCAACTCGCGTCGCGTCTTGCTCGGCTTGCAGCGAATCGATTCGTGCCGTTGCAGCCTCTTGCGGGGAAATATCCCCCGCCTTCAGTCGAATCTCGGCCAACTCCGAGATTCGCCCGCGGAACTTCACCGCCTCGCCTGCAATGCGTACCCGCTCCTTCGCCAGAAGCACATCCGCATAGGCTTGGCGGACATCGCGCATCAGGTCCAGCCCCGCCTGCGTCAGTCGACTCGCCGCACGATCCGCTTCCATCGCAGCGGACCGGATGCGGATCGGGCGAAGCCAAATTGCCTCGATCGGCAAGTCGAACAGATATTTGAACGGCTTGTCCGTCACGCCGAAGAAGTACACGAACTCGGGGTTCGGTAGTAGCCCTGCCGTAATCAAGTCACCGCGTGCGATACCGAGATCGGCGAGCAGTTCCTGAAACGCCGCATTGTTCCAGAGCGCGATCGAGATCGCTTCATCTTCGGTCACGCCGTCATCGAGGTTGGCACCCGGCGGTAGCGTCAGTTGCTTCGCAACGGTGCAGTTCGGCAGCGTATGGTCGAAACGTTGACTCAGCGAATTCGATACCGTCGAACGATCCGGCCCGAGCGGCGCGGTCTGGCACCCCGCAAGCCAAATCGCAATTGGCAGAAGCATCGCGTATCGTACTGCTACCCAATTCACGTCAACTCCTCCAACCGAAACAAACCCGTGTCAGTATCATCGGCATAATCGGCACGCCAAATATGAAATCCTCCACACTTTGCCTCAAGTCGAATCTTGCCCAAGCTGCGCCGATACCTGCCCAGATTGCCCAATCCGTAGTGGGAACCTGACAGTGAAGTTACTTCCAACGCCAATGGCCGATGTGAAATCGATTGTGCCACCCATCGCTTCGACGATCCTCCTCGTGATGGCGAGACCGAGACCGACGCCACCGATGCCGGTTCGTTTCGCTTCTGCGGATCGGTAAAACGGCTCGAATACATGGCTGCGCTCATCTGCATCAATTCCACAGCCGTTATCGACGACTGCGACGATAACCTTCGTTTCTCGAATCGCAACGATAATCGCGACAACCGTGCCAGGATCGCTGTATTTCATGGCATTATCGATGAGGTTGTTCAACGCTTGCCCGAACGAAGCGGCATGTACGAGTACGACGCACGGCTCGTTTGTGATGCTCGTGCGGATGTCGGCAAAACGGGGATGGTTCGCCCATACGTCGGCGATGTGTGCCTTCACTAAGTCTGCGAGATCGGTCGGTTGGCGGTTGGCGATCTGCGTTTCCGAATCGGCGCGCGACAGGAACAAAAGCATATCGACGATCTGATTGAGTTGCTCGACCTTTTTGACGCCGACACCGATGACGCGGCGATATTCTTCGGGGTCGCGGTCGCGGCGGAGTGCCAATTCCATCTGGCCGAGCATTGCGGCCAATGGCGTGCGTAACTGGTGCGACGCCTCGCCGGTGAAGCGAGCTTGCCGCTCGAATGAGACTTGTTGCCGCGTGAGCAGGTCGTTGAACGTCGTCGCCAAATTGCGAAGTTCGTCGTGCGGTATCGGCACGGGCAGTCGTTCGGCGAGATCGTTGGCCGTCATCTCGGCAGCGGCTTCGGACATATGGCGGACCGGTGCCAACGCTCGCCGGCAAGCCCATCGCGCGCCAATTGCAGCGAGCAACCAGAGGAGTATCGACACCGCAATCTCCGCGAACAACAGAGTGCGCAGCGTCGATTGCACGGGTGAGAGTGGTCGTGCGATCGCAAACGTCAACGACTGATAACGGATCTGATCCGGCTTACTTTGAACCGCGTCGGGCTTCTCCACTTGCAAGGTGCGCCGATACCGTTGCCACGAATCCTCATCCGCGAGCGAATCCATTTCGCTCAACATCGGCGGAGTCTCTTGCGACCCATCGATGCGGCTCCCGCGTTCGTCGAACACCGCCCATGTCGGGATCTCCCCGCGCGAGTGCGTAAGCATTTTGCGGTTCTTCGGCTCCCACTCGAGGCCATCGTCTTCCCATTCGACCGCGGCGGTAAACGCATCGAGCGTCGCCTCGGCTTGCTCGTTCATTTGACGATACAAATGCGTGCGGGCAATCAGGTAAAGCGTCAGCGAGAACGCACCCAGGAGCAGGGTAATCGTCAGCAGAAAAAACAGGATCAAGCGGCGTGTCAGTGTCATGCAACGATCCCGAAAACGTAGCCGCGACCTCGTAGCGTCTGGATCAGTCGTGGGCCGTGGGCTTCGAGCTTGCGGCGAAGTTCCTTCACGTGGACTTCGAGCGTATTGGAAACTCCGTCATAGCGTTCGTCCCAGACGTGTTCGTAGATCCGCGTCCGGGTGAGGACATCGCCAGGATAGCGCATGAAGAACACGAGTAGCGCCTGTTCCTTCGCGGTCAGTTCGAGCTTCTTGCCCGCCCGCTCGGCACGGTGGGTCGCGAGGTCGATTTGCACATCGGCGTGTATCAGTAGCGTTCCCGTGCGGCCATCTTGGCGGCGCGATAACGACCGTACGCGGGCCAGCAGTTCCTCGAACGCGAACGGCTTGCACAAGTAATCGTCGGCACCGCCATCGAGGCCACGCACGCGGTCCGACACCGCATCGCGCGCTGTCAGAAACAACACCGGCGTGCGGTTCCCGCCTTTGCGGTAGCGTTGCAAAATCGTCAAGCCATCGAGTTCGGGTAGCCACCAATCGAGCAACACGACATCCCACGTTTCCGTCGACAAGCGATGCCAACCGGACAACCCATCGGCCGCGTGTTCAACGGTGAAGCCTTCCTCGCGCAGACCTCGCACCACGAAGTCCGCGATCTCGGTTTCGTCCTCAACGACAAGCACGCGCACACTCATGGCGACACTTCCCACAAGACGAGCTTGTTCTTCTCTTGTTCCTCGAATTCCCACGGCTGGATCGGCTCCTCGGCCACGACTTTTCCCGTGAGTTTCGCCGCATCGAGGTGTCGCTGCGACGACAGCACCCAGCGGACACGCTTCTCGCGGATCGCCTGCGAAAGTTCCGTCGCTTCGATGAACGATGGCACGATGCGTCCCAGATCGAAGACGACATCGTTCGCCTGAAATACGGCAAGCCGCGCCGGATCCTCGTCGGTTTTGGCCCGCACGAGTTGCAGAAACTCGTGACGGGTTCGGAGCGCATCGGCAGCGGGATACGCAACGCCAAACAGATACCACTGCCCCAGGAATACGAGCGATACTGCAAGGGACAGACCCGCGTATTGCAGCTGGATTCGTTTGCGCAAAACGGCCGCGATCAGCGACAACCCGAGCAGCCAACCGATCGCCAAACACCAGCGGGCTGGCAGTGGCGGCAGGGCGTTGTACGGCGAAGGCAGCACGTCGGCCGGGGGCAGTATCGCTAACCCGATTGGCACGAACGCGATGCCGAGCATCACCCAGCCCGCCGAACGCAATCTCGCGGCCCAACGGTTGAGCACATCGTGCGGCGAGAGCAATAATTTCGACACGAGCAATGCCATGACGGGTAACACGGGCAGGAGGTAATAGCTGCGTCGCGATGCCGCGAACGTGAAGAACAAAAAGATCGCCCAGAAGTAGGCTTGGGTTATACGGTCGCCGCGTGTCGGTGCGGGCGATTTCATCAGGAGCGCGGCAGGTAGGAACAGCGACCACGGCGCAGCCAGCATGAAGATCACGCCGAGATACAAGTACACCGGCCCCGTGTGGTTGTGCGGCACCACGAAGCGCCGCACGTTCTCGCGCCAGACCATCTGCAAGCCTTCGACCGACCCCGTCGACCACGACGAGATCACGAACGGCAGTGCATACACCGCCACCGCCAGTGGGATTGCAAGGATCGACCAGAAGTTGAATAACCAGCGACTTTCCGAGTAAAGCCCGCGCCAGAAGCCGCGTTCGCCGCGTTGCACGGTGGCCGTGTGTGCGGAGTAAGTTGCCATCACCACGAGCGGAAGCGCGAAGCCGAGCAGGCCCTTCGTTAACGACACGCACGCCATCCAAAACCAGAGCAACAACACCCACGGCCCACTTCCGCGCGGCGAGAACCGCTCGAACAGCCAGATGGCGACCAATACGCCCGTGACGGTTTCGATGTCTGCGGTGGCGCGACGCGAATAGAACGCGAAGCCGAAGCTCGTTGCCAGAATCGCACCGGCTAAAACTCCGACGCGCGCATCGTGCAGCCTGCGCCCGAGGCTCATGATGGCGGCAATGCCCAAGATCCCCGCGAGCGCAGCCGGCAACCGCGCGGCGAATTCGTCGACGCCGCCCGTACACTTCGCCGCGAGCAAGATGAGCCAATAGGAACCGACTGGTTTGTCGTAGTAGAGTTGTCCGTTGATCGTCGGGTGGAAATAGTCGCCCGAGATGTGCATCTCCCGTGCGACTTCGGCCCAGCGAACTTCCTCCGAGACCACCGCACGATCCCCGAGCCGCGTCAGGAATAACAACGCGGACGCGAGAAGGATCAGCCAGCGAAGTATCGCGAGGTTCATGATGTCAAAGTTATTCACCGCAGGTGAAGCGGCCATGAAGCGAAAGTAAACTAACCGTTATCGTTTCGTCGCCTTGGCCCGCACCGTTTCCAATTTCACCACGGCACCGTTCTGGCGTTTGCTTTCCTCGGCGGCTTCCATGAACGCGAATAGCTCGATCGTTTCCTCAGCACTGACCGGTGGAGTACGGGTTTTGAAGAACTTGGCGATCTCGATCGCAGTCGCCTCGTAGCCCATGTATTTGTCGTTCAGCGGTACGATGCCTTTCACCGGGATGCCATGCCCGTAAATACCCGCCGTCGAAACGCCTTTGGTGCCGAACACGGTGGCACTGTATTTCGGCGCACCCTTCCGGATACCGCGATACGTCCCCACGCGATCGTCTTTCCAAACGCCGGTGACAACGTCCGCCGTCTCGGTGGCCGTCCGCGTTACCGAGACGCAGCCCGGCCCCATGATCGTGTACAGCGTTTCGACGCCGTGGATGCCGTGCCAGAATAAATCGGGGTGGTGTGGCTCGCGCGGGCAACCGCCGTACACGTCCGCACCGAGCACATCGCCGACTTCGTCGTGTTTGCGCATCCCGATGAATCCAGGACTGAAGCGATGCTGCGAACAGGTAAAGATCGGCGTTTGATACTCGGCCGCCAGCCGAAAGATTTCCACCGCGTCGGCGAGTGAAGCCGCGAGCGGGCGGCCAATGTAGACTGGCTTTCTCGCCTTTAATATTGGCTTCAATTGTTCGAGATGCGCGCGTCCATCGACGCTCATCAACAACACCGCATCGACGCGCTTCAAGACCGCTTCCGGCGAATCGATCACCTCGACGCCGAGTTTCTGGATCGCATCGACCCACTTCGGCAACTCGCGAACGCTCTCCGGTATGTCCGCGCTGCCTGCCTTGAATGCCACCACCACTTTGATGCCCGCCAAGTCGCCGACCGCCTTCGGATTGTGGAACAGTTCGGTGAACGCGACCGCTTGGTAATTGTCCAACCCGATGATGCCGACTTTGATCGGTTCAACCGCAGTAACGGTGACCACTGAGGTCAGTGCGTAAGCGAAAAGGAGACTGAGAAAGCGCAACATGAGGGAAACCTTTCGAGATCGGTCGGGGTGGCGGGAACGCTGAGTTTACCCGATCTCGAACATTTTCTCTGCAATTCCATTAATAAACTCCGTCGTCGCACGTTGACCTGGTGAGCGTGATGGAGGCGTCATGTTGGACGATCGCGATTGGATACTCGCTGCGGTGGATCGCTACGAACGGCCGTTACTGGCGTACGTTCGGCGGTTGCTGCACGACCCGGAACGCAGTCGCGATGTCGTGCAAGATGCCTTTCTCCAACTGTGCAAACAGCCGCGCGGGCAGGTCGAATCGCATCTCGCCGCGTGGTTGTTTGCCGTCAGTCGCCGTCGCGCCATCGACCTTTTACGAAAGGATACTCGTATGCTTGCGACCCCCGAACTGCTGGCCGAACCGACGGCCCGCGACCCCGATCCCGAACATCGTGCCGAGCAACGCGACTCCGCACAATTCGTCATGGCACGCCTTTCGGAGCTACCTGCCGAACAGGGCGAAGCGGTGCGATTGAAGTTTCAAAATCAATTCACGTACCGCGAAATTGCACAAATCATGGGCCTGAGCGAGTCGCACGTCGGCGTGCTGTTGCACACGGCATTAAAGACCCTCCGGCGAACACTGCCCCAACTGGCCTAACCCCACACAGGACAAACCAAATGGACGAATCGAAACTGACCGCTTACGCGCTCAACGACCCGAGCCTCAGCGACGCCGAACGCGCGGACATCGAACGCCGAATCGCAGACGACCCCGTCGCAAAAGCCACAATCGAAGAGACCCGCGCACTCGGGCAACTTCTGACAACCCGCCTCGCCGCCGAAGCGCCACCCGTAGTCGTGCCCTCCGTGGCCGCGTCGTTGCAGCCGAAGAAATCCAACGCACGCCGCTGGGTGGTCCGCATCGCATCGCTCGCCGCCGCAATGCTGATCGGGGCAATTGCGTACCCGCAATTCGACCTGGGACATTCAAAGCCTCTGGCAATGAAAAATTCTGAAGAGATCATGCCAACGATCCTCGATGTTAGCGATTCATTTGCGGGCTCTTCGGGGGATGGAGTCGTTGTGGTGAACACTGCACAGGCGACTCCGCAGAGCAAACTTGCTCCAATGGTGAAGGGAGCCGGCTTCGGTGGTGGTGGTTTCGGTGGCGGGCAAGGTGGCGGTGGTTTCGGTGGCGGCCGGAGTGGCGGTTTTAACGGTGGCGGGCAAGGTGGCGGTGGTTTCGGTGGCGGCCAAGGTGGTTTCGGCGGACATGCTCCGGCAAACGGGTTTAGCGGCAGTCCGACTGGTCCTTCGACCCAGCCCACTCCAATCAGTCCCCAACCAGCCGAGTCAACACCGTCGCCTTCACCTGACTCGCCAGCAGATCCGAGCAAAGATGACTCGCGCGACTATGATAAAGCGAGGAAAAACAGCATAAATCGTGCCAAGTCGACATCCGAACCCGATAAAGCGGGTGAAGAACGCCTCGCTCAACGCGGCGAACGGGAACAAGACGCGCTCTCGGGCGAACGCTTTCGCCAACTCGTCGAAAATCCGTTCACGCGCGTCGAGGGGATGAATGCCGTTTCGACGTTTGGCGTCGATGTCGACACTGCGAGTTATTCGATCGTGCGGAACTTTTTGAACCACAATACGTTGCCGCACCCCGATGCGGTTCGGCTCGAAGAGATGGTCAATTACTTCCCGTATCGCGATGCCGCACCCGAAGGGAACGACCCGTTTGCAGTGCGCGTCGAGATGGCCGATTGTCCCTGGCAGCCGAAGCATCGCCTCGTTCGCGTCGCGCTGAAAGCG
This sequence comes from Limnoglobus sp., assembly GCA_043785305.1. Classification (GTDB taxonomy): domain Bacteria; phylum Planctomycetota; class Planctomycetia; order Gemmatales; family Gemmataceae; genus Limnoglobus. Next base: position 25,047 of record JAYVXI010000277.1, read on the forward strand.
AAGCCGATCGACAACAGCAAACGCCCACCGAGCAACCTCGTTTTCCTGATCGATGTCTCCGGTTCGATGGACGCACCCAACCGGCTGCCGCTCGTGAAAGCGTCGATGAAACTGCTCGTCGATCAGCTCGGCGAGAACGACCGCGTGGCACTCGTCGTTTACGCGGGCACCACCGGCTTGGTACTCGATTCGACCAACGCCAGCCGAAAAGACGTCATTCTGAAAGCACTCGATAACCTCGGTGCGGGCGGTTCGACGAATGGCAGTGCGGGGATTCAGCAAGCGTACGATGTCGCCGTGCGGAACTTCATCCCCAAAGGCACGAACCGCGTGATCCTCTGCACCGATGGCGATTGGAACGTCGGCACCACCAGCACCGAAGCGCTCATCAAACTCATCGAAGAGAAGCGCAAAACGGGCGTGTTCCTGAGTGTGTTCGGCTTCGGCATGGGTAACCTCCGCGACGAAATGATGGTCCAACTCGCGGGCAAAGGCAACGGCAACTACGCCTACATCGACACGATTTCCGAAGCGAAGAAAGCACTCGTCGAGCAGCTCTCCGGCACGCTCGTCACGGTGGCGAAAGACGTCAAAATTCAGATCGAGTTCAACCCCGCAAAAGTCGCTGCGTACCGGTTACTCGGCTACGAGAAGCGGAAGCTGGCCACGCAAGATTTCCACGACGACAAGAAAGACGCGGGCGAAATGGGGGCCGGTCACGTCGTGACGGCACTCTACGAACTGGTGCCAGCGGGTGTCGTTGCGGAACCAAAAGTCGATGGCTTGCGGTATCAGCCCGCCACGCCGGAGAAGCCCAAGGCCAATGTCGACGACAAGGTGGCAACCGAGGCATTCGTACTGAAACTTCGCCACAAGCAGCCCGACTCGGACGTCAGCACGCTGCGAGAGATTCCGGTTGGCGACGTTGCCAAGTCCTACGACAAAGCCACGGAAGACTTCCAGTTCGCCTCGTCGGTGGCCGCATTCGCGATGTTGCTAAAAGAGTCGCCATACAAGGGGATAGCCACCTACGCCCTGGTCGAAGAGTTGGCCGCCGGTTCCATGACGCACGACCCCGGTGCGTATCGCGCGGAATTCCTGCAACTGGTGAAGAAGGCCAAACAACTGGCGAACAAGCCATAGGGAACCTCAACTTCTGAAACGAGCCACCGGCTTAATGCCGGTGGGAGACTCCCACCGGCATTAAGCCGGTGGCTCGTAAGCGTCTTCATTGCCCCATCGAACATTTCCAACCGCTTCGCGGTTCTCGCCATATACTTGCTGCAAGCCCCCAAACGGCCAACGCTCCGCACGAGTGCGCCCTCTGATGACGAATTCTCTGAAGTGTCCGAATCCGAGTTGCCCGTTCCTGTTCGACCCTTCGCAAGTACCGGCCGGTGCCGTCCTAACGTGCCCGCGATGCGGGATGCGGTTCACACTCGGGCCGACCGCAGGGATGCCGCCACCACAAGCTCCCGCATCACCGCCGCCCCCTGCCCCGCCGGAGTTTCTGGAACCCGATCTTTCGATCCCACCACCGGCTCAAACTGAGTCGCCCGCTTACAAAAAAACGCGCACGGGTACCCGCCCGAAATCGAAGTCGGGCGAGTCGTTCCCGTGGTTGCCATTGCTCGGCATCATCGTCGTCGTTGCCACCGCGATCGGCGTCGGCGTACTGCTTTTCCAGAGCCAAAGCGGGGGAACATCGTCTGCTGGCGAGAAGATTTTCCGCGACGTGAACATCGCCTACAAAGCGCCCGAAACCGCTTGGGACCAAGACGACGAACCGAAGCGAGTCATGAACGCGAACCTGCTCGGGTTTCGGCATAAAGCCTCCGATGGCAGTATCGCGTTCCAAGTCACCGACTTCAAAACGCGATCCCCGCAACCGGTCGATTTACGCGATGGCATCGTCGATCGGCTCGGTCGCGTCTTCGACGATCTCGATGCGCACGAAGAAGAAAAAGCGACCTGGGCGAAGCAACCCGCGATCAAGTTCACGTTTCGCGGCACGTCGAAAATCGACAAATCGGTGATGGCCGGGGAAGCCTACGCGATTAGCTACAAAGGCATCGGTTACTGGTTCTACGGCTGGGCGAGCGAGCAACAGGCAGCCAAGTTGGTGAAGGAATTTGAAGACATGCGCGAGCGGATGCGGATACTCGAATTTCGCGAAGACTGGAAAGAAACGACCGCCGCCTCGCAGCTATTCGCGGGCGAAGAAGCCGACTACCGGCTCGACGATGGGGATCGTTGGTGGAAAAAACTCGACCCCAAAGACGAAGATCCGAAAGCAGCCGACTTGCTCATCGCGGCGGACTTCAAGCTCAAGCAGAAACGCGACGTCAAACCGAGCGCCCGGCTAGCCGTGCTGATTCTCGAACCGAACGGCAAAGACGCCATCGGCACGCTCAAACAACACCTTCTGGCGCATTACGATAAAGTTTTGGACATGAAGAAGTGGCTCGACGTCGGCACGATGCCGTTACTCGGCGACCCGCCCGCCGCCGGCGAGCAAAAGGGCATTGAAACGATGCGGTTCAAGGTCGATCGCGGCGACTCCACCACAGCCAAGCTCGTCGTAATTTCCGCGATCACGATGGATGTCAAAGAGAACGGCAGCACGAAGCCGAAAGTCATCGGCGTTCACGCATACTGTGCATGGGAAGAGCGACTGTACTGGGATCGGCGTCTCGTACAAATCGCCAGCTCGTTACGCCCCGGGAAGTGACCGTTTAGCCCGGATATTTCATCTGCGGTTTCGGTTGGCGTCGTTCGAGCGCCTGAAGTGGATCGTGACACGACAAACTCACCACCAAACGACGCGCGCTTTTCCGCACCAGTCCGGCCACGCGAAACAGACGCAGTCGGATCGTGCCGACCTCGGCTTTTTCTAGTTCCGTATCGACCAGTGCGGTCCGCCGAATGTGCGACACCAATGGCGCGAAGCCGTCACGAAATGCCCCGGGTCGTGACGTGACCTCTGGATCGTATGACCATTTAACCGTTCGGATCGTCCAATATTGCTTGTAGCCGCGGTGCCAACTCGATGGGCAATCGCGCGACCCACGATTCGTCGAGCAACTCGACGTCGAGCATATCGCGAAGGTGCATCCGGTCTTTGTCGCGGAACGCGGTCAGCTTCATGCGAACGAGTGCTTCGAGTTGCAATATCCGGTGCTTCTGAATGTCCACGGCTTCGGCGACATCGGGCGTGGGTACGGGGTCTTCGGGTCGGACTTTCTCGTTCGCGAACAGCACGTGGACGGCATCGCGCGCTTTCGACCCTGGGCCATCGAGAAACATATCGATGCTCTTGACGTGGCGGTAAATGAACCCCGCCCTCTCCATCGCCTCTACGGCCCGTGGAAAATCGGCACGACGCAACAGGATGTCCACGTCGCGCGTCGTCCGAACCGCCGCTTCGTCGACCTGTGCCACCCACGCGCGAACGGCATTGCCACCGATGATCGCATAGAGGATCCCCGCTTGCTCCAGAATCGCGGCGGTGCGTTCCAGGCGTTCTTGTACTTTTTCCACCGCTCGCTCCATGCGTTGCCACAATGCATCGCCCGTGAGATGAAAAGTTACCATTTGTTTCGCCTGAGTCGGGATTCAAACCACTTGCCAACGATAATATACGATGAACGGACTCGCCACTTCACGAATGCATGACGTAGCCGCCGTCGACGTTGATCGTTTGCCCCGTGACGTTCCTCGCTCGTTTCGACGCGAGAAAGACGGCCATCGCCGCGATGTCTTCGGGCGTCTGCCAGCGTCGCAGTGGGACGATGTTGCGAATTTTGTCGTCGGTCCACTCTTCGTACGTGCGGTACATCTCTGGTGGTTGACGGTCGGCCCACGCTTGCCAGACGCTGCGGTTCAGGTCGGTCTTTACCATGCCGGGGTTGATCGCGTTCGCACGCACGCCGAACGGGGCCAGATCCTTCGCGGCACACTGCATGAAGTTGATTACGCCCGCCTTTGCGGCACTGTACGGCGGGTCGGTTTGCGAACCGATCTGCCCGGCCACGCTGGCGAGAAAGGCGAATGTGCCCTGCCCCGCTTCGGCCATACCCGGCGCAAATGCGTGCGCGACGTGGACGGCACCGATCAAGTTGACGCGGATGGGTCGCTCCCAATCGGCGGGTTCGAGTTTCCAAAACGGGAAGCCGAACTTCCCCGAACCGACG
>JAYVXI010000278.1:0-10361 GCA_043785305.1 Limnoglobus sp.
ATCGACGTAAGTCACAATTGCGGGCGATCCAAAACCATTTTTTCGGGTGTTTTTTCGGTTTTCGAGGCCCGAAACGTCGCGTTTTCGATCGCAATCCACCGATTCGTATTCCGCATCTCGCACTCGCATCGTGAGTTACGCCGAGGGTCATCGATGCGAGAACCGGCGCAACTACCGACCAAAAATCGACCGAGTGCGACACAAAATCGACCGAGTACGACATTTCCACGACACTTGGAGACACTTTCACGACACTTCGCGCACGTCGCAAAAGTCGACTTACGTCGGATCGCGTTGGATTTTTTGACTGTCGCAATTCGTATGGGCTTCGGTGAAATAAAAGTATTTGCGAAGTCTTTCCGCGAATCCGTTTGACATTTGCCATCGCGCGTGGATACGATTGTGCCAGTAACTCTCTCCCGAGTGAACCATGTTTGCACGATTTACGTCGCTCGAGTCGCGCGATGTGCCCGCGACGTGGCACGTCGAGATGCTGTCGTCGAACCCCGGCAGCACCGATGCGACCATCACCGAATCGCTGGTCGTCGGCACCGCCATCGTCACTGCGCCCACCGCCAACGATGCCGTCTCGCTCGCGATCACTGGCAATGTCGTCGTCGCATATAGTGGCCAAACGCACACGTACACGTTCGGCCCCACCTCCACATCGGGCACCGGGGCCGCGTTCCGCATCATCGGCAGCGGCAGCACGACCGAGCTACAACTCGAAGACCTCGCCGACATGCCCGGCGCAACCCCCGACTACGATTACAACGATCACACCTGGAGCTTGAACGTCGCGCAAACGGCAGCGAACGGCGACCCGCTTCCCGAAGTCGGCATCGAAGCGATCGACCCAACCGCAGCCGAGGGGAAATCGCCGCCGGGATCCTCGACGGGGCTGTTCCGCGTCAGTCGCAGTGGAAGCACGACCGATGCGCTGACGACCTACGTGCGGATCGAAACCACCGCGGGTTCGGCAACCAACAAGGACGACTATAGCGAGTTAGTACTCGATACGGTCACGTATATGACTGGTGGCGGTTCGACGACGGAGAATCTGTATCAGGTGACATTTGCACCGAACGAAACCTATGTGACCATACCAATCGTTCCGGTCGACGACAGCAAACTCGAAAACGACGAGCTGGCGCAGCTAAAGCTTCTATCAGGCAGCGCGTATGTCGTCGATGCGACGAAGTCGAAGGCACTGATTCTGATTGTGGATAAAGAAGAAAAACCACAAATCGTCATTACAAATAAAGATGTAATCGAGGCCACCAAGTTGAAAGTCGCGAAGTGGCATGATGCGTTCCAAGCGACTGCGGATGGGGAAAATGTGGAAATTAAAGGGCCTACCACCGGCACGAATTACGACTTCATCGACCGCGACGACGACCGATTCAACGTCTGGGTCAAAGACCTTGCAAAATGGCAGCAAATGGAAACCGATGGCACTACGCCATCTTTCCAGCATAACAAAGTGAAGATCTCAACGACGAACGTCGCATTGTTTACCGCATACAACGATGACGCCACCGCAGTCGACCTCGTTCGTTACACGGGCGGCGACAAGGGGAACGGCTGGTTCTGGTCCGATTCGCAAATGCTCGTCTCGAATAAAGTCGATGATGAATACTCCAGATTCGGCGCTGGTTATTTAGAAATCGATGACAGCTCCCCAAGCTGGCTAAGTCCACTCGTAAAACATGGGTACCAATGGCAGATTAGCGACCGCACGCACCGGATCGCGCTGGGCGGCACTACGAAAGCGGAGTACGAGTACCTGCCCGGGAAGTCAGTCCAGTCGGAGAAAACCACAAAGGTGGTGAATGTTAAAGTGCATGGAATCATCTTGCGGGAGACGGCCGGCGGTGCCCAAGTCGTCAGCCTGGCGGCCGTGAGCGCGGCATTCAAAAGAGCCAACGAGCAGTACGCGCAGGTCGGTATCCGGCTCGTCCCGAACGTCCAAGTTAAAGACCCGCCGGTGGACCCGCGGCTGGATCTTAGGAATGGATTGGACGAATTCCCCGGCTTGTCCGATGGTTTCATCAATATGACCCCTGAGGAGAAAGCACTGCTAGATGCGGCGGATTTGCGGACTGCCGCTACTGACGACATCGAACTGTATTTCGTGAATTATTTGTCGGTAAGGAGTCTTGGCGAGGCCTTTCCTAACTCGTTAGTCCCTAACCAGAAGTACGCGGATAGTGTCATCGTCTCGGCTAAAGATGCCACGGCGATCGGAGAACCGTTCATCGAAGCACACGGAATTGGCCATGTTTTGCTTGACGATGGAATCCACTACACTGCGGCACTCTGGCCGGCGTAAGCGTGCCGCTCGCCAGGCGCATGTCTGTGCGTGAAATGCTTGCATTTCAAGTCGCACGACAATTTTGCGCAACTTCAAAACGCGCTAGCGAGGGATTTTCATCGTTTGTGCGATAGTGTGCCTTCTCGCGGGTTCCCCTCGCTCGCGCGTTTTGAAGTTGCGCTGTTTGCGATTCCGGTAGTACCACGTATCAGACCGTCTTTTGAGCCTGAAAGGCTCATTCCTACAGCCCAAGGCGAAGTCGGCGAAGCCTTGGGTAACGTGTCCGCCCACGATTCGGCCCTGAAAGGGGTCGTTCAAACAACATCAATAGCAAAACCTCACCGCAAACAGGGCGGTGAACGGCCCTTTCAGGGCCGATGAACATTCCAACACCATACCCAAGGCTTTGCCTTGGGCTGACAGAATCGGCCCTACAGGCCGAAAGACTGGCATTTGGAAACGCAGGCGTTCCAAGAACCCGTGTCTAAACTGCAAATAGCGCAAGCGAGGGGAACCCGCGAGAAGGCACGATATCGCAGAAACGATGGTAATCCCTCGCTAGCGCGTCGGGCTAACAAGAATGGTTTATTAGACCGGTGACGTGTTATTTCCGACCGTGTGAAGTATAGCGACGTCATCCTCGGCCTCGGGAGAGAGTTCGACTGGCAAGTTCATTGCCCCAAACTCCGGAGAACGCGCGCCTCGACCTCTGGCCAAGGACGCATCGCGCGCTAGGGTTCGCATCCATCGAAGCGAGCCTGCGGGCGATCTCGCGATCGCGTTCGAGTACCCAAACAAAAACGCCTGCGGAATGCATCCGCAGGCGTGAAGTAGTTTCGTTGCTGGGGTTACCAATCGCCGCCGCCACCACCGAAGTCGCCGCCACCGCCACCGAAGTCGCCGCCGCCTCCGGCATCGCCGCCACCCCAGTCGCCACCGCCGCCTGCGTCACCGCCACCGCCGGCGTCGCCGAAGTCGCCATCGCCACTTTCGGCCCCGCTCGAGTAGTCGCCGTCGCCGGTATCGGTGTTGCCGGTATCGTTATTGCCGTTGTTGTACGAGTCGCCGGCCATGGCATCGTTGTGCATACCGCCGCCGAACATGTTGTTGTACAAGTAGGCCCCGGCCATGCCGCCGAGCATCCCGCCCATCAGGCCGGACATGAATCCGCCGCCACCGCCGCCCCCACCACCGTAGCCGCCACCGCCATTTCCGCCGCCACCACCGCCACCCGTGAAGGCACGGATCAGGCCGACGACGAGCCAGATGCCGAGAAGCGCGACGATCCCGATACACACGTAACTCATAATGTTCGATCCTCCAGCCGCTTTTGTAACACTGTTGTTCGTACGGCTCGTTTTCTTATCGGGGGCTGAAGTCGCTTTCAGATCGTCGATAACGATCTGGGTTGCGGGCGTCAGCGCGGTATCCAACTCTTTCTTCGCTTCATCGCTATCGAGCTTTCCGTCTTTCACTTTCCGCAAGGCTTCGATATACAATTTATTCACTTCGCCCGCTTTCGCGTCGTTGAAGTGGCGAAATACATCCGATTCCTTGTCGGAAATCGTCGTGACGTGAAACATCGTCGAAGAGGCATCTTTGTAAATCAGCGTGAAGACGTCGCCCTTCGAGTCTTTGCTACGAGCCAATTCGCGCGCCCAATTGGCGAAGAAGCGATTGCTGCCGTCCTTGTCTTTGGCTTTGATGATCGCATCGAGTTCTGCTTTCTTCGACTCGGGCACGCGGCTGGCGGTCACGACGGCGTAGTGAGTCTTCGAGAGGAACGACGTTTCGTTGAAGGTCTCTTTCGCCTTCGATACGGCCTCTCGGCTGAACAGCCCTGCCCCATCGTCGATAATCATGACGCCGGGATTCGAGGCCTGAACGGGTGCGGCGATGAAACCGCCCGCGATCACTGCGGCGAACAATGCCAGCTTTCGGAACAATCGGTTCAAGGTTCTCTCCTTACCCGTGTGGGGTTCTGTTGGGAATGTTACGGTATCGTTCATTCGTCTGCCATCATCGGACATTTTATGTTCAAAAGCGACCGACAAGCCAGAGAAACCGATTCGATTTCGCGATTTTGGGTGAATCCGACGCGCGTCGCCCATTCCAGCATAATATACCATAACCGCGAGAACGCCGCTAACGAGGATCGATTTGTGCCGAAGATTCGTGCGACAACCATCTGCGCCATCAAGACTTCCGCCGGATCGGCCATCGGTGGCGACGGTCAGGTGACGCTCGGCAATATCGTCATGAAGTCCGACGCGAAGAAGATTCGCAAGCTTTACGATGGTAAGGTCATCGCCGGTTTCGCCGGTGCCGCCGCCGATGCGTTCTCGTTGCTCGAACGATTTGAAGCGAAGCTGCGGGACCACCAAGGTTCGGTACCCCGCGCCGCCGCCGAACTGGCGAAAGAGTGGCGGACCGACCGCATTCTCCGGCGGCTCGAAGCGATGATGATCGTCATGGACCGCGAACATATGCTGTTAATCAGCGGCACCGGCGACGTAATTTCCCCGACTGATAGCGTGCTCGCGATCGGCTCCGGCGGGCCATACGCGCTCGCCGCCGCACGGGCGCTGCTCGCACACACGACGCTCACCCCCGCCGACGTCGTCCGCCGCTCGTTGGAGATCGCCGGTGATATTTGCATTTACACGAACCGGAACATCGAAGTCGTCGAAGTGAGTTGATTGGCGTTTAAACAAAACGAATCCCGTTATCCCGACGCGCAAGCGAGGGAAACCGCGTTATTCCCAAAGAGGTTATCCTTGGAATCGTTGACACCCAAACAGATTGTTGCGGAACTCGACAAGCATATCGTCGGGCAGACGGCGGCGAAGAAAGCCGTGGCGGTGGCGATTCGTAACCGTTGGCGGCGACAGCAACTCCCCGAAGAATTGCGCAAGGATATCACGCCGAAGAATATCATCCTGATCGGGCCGACTGGCGTCGGCAAGACCGAGATCGCACGCCGCCTCGCGCAGCTCATGAGTGCGCCGTTCGTCAAAGTCGAAGCCACCAAGTTCACCGAAGTCGGCTACGTCGGCCGCGATGTCGATAGCATGATCCGCGATCTCACCGAAGCCGCCATTGGCATCGTCAAACAGAAGCAGCGCGAGTACGTCAAGGAAAAGGCGCACGAGCGCGTGACCGAACGGCTACTCGATTTACTGGTGCCATCGCCGAAGAACGCGCAGTGGGAACCTGAAGGCGAGAACGAAGAGCAAGAGAAACGCCAACGCACCCGCGAGAAGTTTCGCACGATGTTGCTCGCCGGCGAACTCGAAGATCGCATGGTCGAGTTGAACCTCGAACAGAAGTCGTCGCCCGTGCAGATATTCTCCAACATGGGTATGGAGAACATGGATGTCGACTTGCAGAGCATGTTTGAAAAGATGATGCCGAAAAACCAGCAACCGCGACAGATATCGATTCGCGAAGCGCGGAAGACGCTGCTGGAACAAGAGACGGAGAACCTGATCGATCGCTCGCTGGTCAACGAGGAAGCGGTGAACCTCGTCGAAAATCACGGGATTCTGTTTCTCGACGAGATCGATAAAGTCTGCGGGCCGCAATCGGGGCACGGGCCGGATGTGTCGCGGCAGGGCGTGCAGCGCGACTTGTTGCCGATCGTCGAAGGCACGACGGTGAACACGAAGTACGGCCCCGTTCGCACCGACCATATTTTGTTCATCGCCGCCGGGGCGTTCCACGTCTCGAAACCGTCGGACCTCATGCCCGAATTGCAGGGCCGCTTCCCGATCCGCGTCGAACTCACCGACCTCACGAAAGCCGACTTCCACCGCATCCTGACCGAGCCGAAACATGCCTTAACGAAGCAGTATGCGGAACTCCTGCGCACCGAAGGCGTGGAACTCGAGTTCACCCCCGATGGCATCGAAGCGCTCGCCGATCTGGCATTCGAGCTCAACCGCTCGACGCAGAACATCGGCGCGCGGCGACTGCACACAATCCTCGAAAAAGTCGTCGAAGAGTACAGCTACGAGGGGCCGGACCTCGTCGAGAAACAGATCGTCATCGATGGGCCGATGGTCCGCGAAAAGATCGGCGCGATCATCCAACGCGAAGACCTGAGCAAGTATATTTTGTAGCGACCGTTTCTCATCGATGGTCTGGCATGGCGATTGCTAGTACTTGCGGCTCACCATCCACACGGAGCTTTCCCAATGGCCGCACGAATGTTTACGACCCACAACGACATGCCCGCAGATCGCCGCGCTTCGGTTGTGGCTCTCGTCAATAAACAGTTGATCGATCTGATCGACTTGTACACGCAGACCAAGTACGCGCACTGGAACGTGAAAGGCCCGCATTTCATCGGGCTGCACTTGTTATTCGATACGCTCGCGGAGGAAGTCGAAGAAGCGATCGACGAAGTCGCCGAACGCGCGACGGCTCTCGGCGGGGTGGCGCTCGGCACCGCCCGGCACACTGCGGCGCAGTCGCGATTGGCAGAATTCCCAGCCGATACGTTCGATGGCGTCGCCGTCGTGGCCGCACTCGTCGAACGATATGCCGCCGTCGGTAAAACGACCCGTGCCGCCATCGACGAAGCCACGAAGCTCGAAGATTCCGACACGGCCGACATGTTCACGGGCGTGTCGCGCGATCTGGATAAATCGACGTGGTTCCTCGAAGCCCACCTTCAGAAATAAACATCGTGCCGAACGACACCCTACCCGCTACGCCGAGTACCCGCAGTCGCCTGCCCCTCTGGGGTGGGCTGTTGGTACTTTTCCTGCTCGTTCCCGCGATCGGCGTGCCGATTCTGCTGTCGCTGTTCGCCGAACCTGCATTCCAATCGTTCGACGAACTCGACCCCGCCGACATTCGCTCGATGGAAATCTTCGTCCTCAACCGTCCGGATCGCGGGCCGGACATTGGCAAGATTCGCATATTGTTCCCGATAGCGGAAGCCGATCATCCGCTGTTGCTGGCGCATTTTTTGAAAGCGAAACGGGTCGATTCACTTCCGCCAAAGGTTTGGCTCGGGCGGCTCGTCGTCAAGCTCGCCAACGGCAAGAAACAGGACGTATTGCTCTACCGCGTCGGCGATGAAAACGACGCCAAAAACAAAGTGAAATTGCTCTTCAAAATCGGCCCGTATCAGTACGAAGCCGGCGCGGCCGACCCGCTGACGAAACAACTCGACGAGTGCGTGGCGAAGGGTTGAATCGAGTTCGTTCACGCCGAGACGAGGACTTTCACTTCCTCGATGTCGCAGCGACCGGATTTTTTGAACGGTCGCGGCATCGGTTGAGCCTGTTTCTTGGCGTCGATCGTTCGGCAGCGCAGCACGTATTCGCCCGCAGGCAACCCCGGCAACAATACCGCCCAATGGGCCTTCGCCAATCGCATCGGCCACGCCTTCGGTCGGCCCGCTTCAAACCCGAGTACGTCTTTCGGAATCGCATTGCCGGGTAACTTCCCGCCCCATTGCTGCGGTGGGCCGAGTATCGTCGCATCGGTCCACGGTGCTTTCGCGAAATACGGATCGTCCTCTGGCCACGGCTTTCCCAGTGGGTGAATCCAAACTTGCACCTTCGACAAACCCGACACACCGACCTGCGCATAACCGGTGAGCGGGATCGGCGCGTTGGGCCGAATCTCGGTCGGGACTTGCAGCGTGGCGGCGAAGGTTTTCAACGGGCTGTCGATGTCGTTGTTCCCGTTGGCATACGTGTCGTTCGCATGGGCGAGATTGCTGAGCGTCACGGTCGTCAGCCACTTGACCGACTTGAATCCGTAGGCTTCGGGCACCACGATCCGCACCGGTCCGCCGCGCTCGCTGTCGAGCCACTCGCCGTTGAGTTTGTAGCAGAGGATGACCGGCGGCAGGTCGTCGAGGTCTTCGAGGACGCGGCCGACGGGGAGCGAACTGCGGAAGAGTTGCTTCGGGTCGTCGTTGTGGTAGCCGTGGTAGAACACGCGGCGGAGGTTGGCTTTCGGCTGCGTCAGCCAGAGCACGTCGCGTAGCGGCACGCCTTCCCAAATGCCCATACCGAGCGGGCAACCGATGTTGAGGCAGGTCATCACCTTGGCGAACCGCACGGCGTTGGTCTTGCCGAGTGCAAGCAGCGCCGCGAAGTCGAGTGCGTTGCCGTCTTTCTTCGCGAGCGGCTTGCCGAGCGTTGCGGGGTTGTCTGGATCGGACAGCACTTCGAGCGTCCACGTGTCGCGGTGCATTCCGACTTCGCGCTTCTTCGCGGCGGATAATTTGTGTGGCAGTGGAGTGCCGCGCGATACGTCTTGGAACTCGGCAGGCGGCGTGAAGTACGGCTCGAGCTTGCTCAGGACGCGCGTCAGTTCCGGCGGTTCGGCCCGCGCAGTGGACACCGACAGGCCAGCCGCCGTCGCCGCGCCGCAGCCGAGGAAAAATCGCCGAGTGAGTTCGTCGGGGGTCATAGATTGGCTCGGTTCGTGGATAGCGTAATCTATCGTAGCGAAGTGGCTCGTATTTTAATATGGCGGCAACAGCCGTCGGGCGATGTGTGCCAGCACGACGCTCAGAAAGACCATATTTCGTGCGAAACTGACAAATGGGAACACTCGCGGTGGGCGCACGGGTGCGCCCGATTCGATTGCGTGGCAGGTGGCCACGGCGAGGCGTTCCATCCAGGCGACCGAACGCGGCCACTCCCATAGGCCTGCAACCCAATCTTCTGGGATACCGTCGCGCCCGACGCCGCTGCCGATGATCGCCCCCACAATTGCAGCCGTCGTGTCGGTATCTCCACCGCAACGAATCATCGTGCGGATGGCCAACCCGAAATCGCGCGGATGACGCAGCCAGCAATGCAGCACAACCGGGACCGTGCGATACACGTAGCCGGACACGCCTTGGCCGCAGCCGAGTTGCGCGGCAAACGCTTCGGTTGTTTCACCTGCGTTCAGGCTCTCCTCCACTTTCCGCAATAACGAATCGAACTCGTCGGAAGTCTCGGTGCCGATTGCCGTGCGATACTGACGGAAGAATTCCTCCGGTGTATCGCTGCCACGTTTTGCGCACCACGCTGCCATCGCCACCGCAAACGCGCCGTAGAACGCCTTGGGGTCGGTGTGCGTGAGTTGCGTCGACGCGCGAACGAACTGTCGTAGCCTGTCGATGTCGTCGATCGCGGTCCCGAGGATGGGGCTTCGCATCGCGGGGCCGTTGCCAGCCGAGAAGACGCCACTGCGTGATGGCGAGAATCCGATCCACAACTTCAACGTCGCTCGCAAAGTCGCGGAGCCGATGCCAGCGGGCAACCCGACCAGCCACCAGCGCAGCCGCCGACCGAGTTGGCGCGCAAACAAATCCGCATCGGTCGGCGAAGCGCACAATGCCTGCGCGACCATGCACGTATGTTCGGTGTCGTCGGAGACCATGCCGCAGCCCCAGACGAATCGATGCCGGTCGGGTGGCCCCAAAAGCCGTACACCAAGCCGCTTCGACACGCCTTCGTAAGGCAAGCCAATCGCATCGCCCACCGCACAACCCAAGATCGCACCCACAACCGATTGTTTCAAGTGACGGCCTCGACTACAAATCCGGCAACGGTGAAAGCCGGTGTCTGATATACGGGTAACTCACCTGAGTCGCGTCCGCGCACCCAGGCTAATCGCTGGCATCCCTCCGGGATGCTTCGGATCGTCTTTATCCCGACGGGATTCCAGCCATTAGCCCAATGCCGCTTACTTTCTCTTCTTGTAGCTGGGGTCTGTGACCCCGGAAGGCTGACATTTGAGGAGAAACTGCATCTGCACCGGCCTCACAGTGCCGTTGGCCATTAGCCCCAGGTCGCGTTTCGCGCACCTGGGGTACGAAGCCCCCTGGTCCCCCGACCCCGAACGGGCAACGCCGTGAACGATTATTTCGCTTGTATTTTACGGTATCCGCAGGAAGTCACGGCGTCAGAAGTCTCACGACTTCCGCTACAAAGCGATTCGGACGTAGTCGAAGTCGTGAGACTTCGGGAAGCGGGAAGCCACCGCGTCAGAAGTCTCACGACTTCCGCTACGAATACACAGAAAATAC
>JAYVXI010000279.1:0-10342 GCA_043785305.1 Limnoglobus sp.
CGGCACTCCCGGTAAGAGAAGCCGTACATTAAACGGAGGCCTCACCCTCGCGCAACGCGCAAATATCGTGCCGAACGCGATAGGCTTAATGCCGGTGGGTGTCCCGCCGGGATTATAACCCGGACGGCTCGTAAATACTCATAAACCAGTGTAAGACAGACGCGATGAAACGGACTTGGCTCGCTTATGCGCAACTGTTGCGGTTGCCGAATGTGTTTACGGCGTTCGCGGACATTGCGATGTCCGCGTGTGCGGCGGGGTACGTCCTGGCGGCGTTCGACACGTTCGCGCTGTTGCTGATTGCCTCCGGCAGTCTCTATTGCGGCGGGATGGTTTGGAACGACATTTTCGACCGCCGCGAGGATCGCAAAACGCAGGCGTTTCGGCCGATTCCGTCGGGGCGCGTACCGTTGCGAAACGCGGTGGGGATCGGCATGGTGACGTTCGCGATGGGCATCGGTTGCGGTGCGATTGCGAATGTGCCACCGGAGATACTCATCACGTTACCGACGATGATTCTGCTCTACAATGCGTGGCTGAAACACACGCCGTTCGGCCCCGTGGCGATGGGCGCGTGCCGGTTCCTGAACGTGCTGATGGGCTTATCCGGAAGCGGTTTGGACGTCTGGACGGATTTAAACTTACACCTCGCCGCGACGACGGGGCTAAACATCGTGGGCGTGACGTGGTTCGCGCGAACCGAAGAAAGCACCTCGGCCCGCCGGAGTTTGATCGCGGCCAGCGTCGTCATTTTCGCCGCGATCGTGCTGGCTGTCACGGTGCCGAGTCACCTGATTGCGGGGCGTGGCACGGTGTTCTTTCCGTACCTGTTGGTGGCGTTCAGTTTCCTCGTCGGCGTCAAGCTGATTGCGGCAATACAACAACCCGGCCCGAAGCCCGTGCAAGCGGCGATCAAGCGTTGCATCCTCGGCCTGATCGTGCTCGATGCGATTCTCGCCACCGCCTTCGTCGGCCTGCCGGGGCTACTCATACTATTGCTGTTGCCACCGGCGTTGTGGCTCGGAAAATGGGTCTATTCCACCTGACTTTTGAGGTTCCCGATATGTACCGAATGCTGTTAATCGGAGGCATCACTTTGGCCATCACCGCCGGTTCTGCGACTGCGGACCCCGAAACGACCGCGAAGGCGCGTGCGATTATCGATGCGCACGTGAAGGCGATTCGCCCGCTCGAAATTGTGTCGGGGAAAGCCTGGTGGGACGCGAATACGACCGGCGATAAGGCGGCGTTCCAGAAGAAGGAAGATGCGCAAAACCGGCTCGATGCCGCCCTCGCGAACGCCGCGACTTTCGCCGAATTAAAGGCACTCAAAGATGCCTCGGCGAAGATCGACGACAAACTCGTGTCGCGGCAAATCGAGCTGCTATACCTGATGTACCTCGAAAAGCCAGGTCGATCCGGCGCTTCTGAAAAAGATGACGGCAAAGGCCAACGCGGTCGAGGCGAAATTCAACGTCTACCGTGCGAAGGTCAACGGCCAGGAACTCGCCGATAGCAAGGTGCGCGAACTGCTGAAGAGTTCAACCGATTCGAACTTGCGTAAGACTGTGTGGGAAGCGAGCAAAGGCGTCGGCAAAGATGTCGAAGCCGACTTGAAGGAACTCGTGAAGTTGCGGAACCAGGCGGCGACGCAACTCGGCTTCAAGAACTTCCACGCGATGATGCTGTTCATCAACGAGCAAGAGGGCGTCGAACTCGTCAAGCTATTCGACGAACTCGACGATCTCACGCGCGAACCGTACGCGAAAGCGAAAGCCGAGATCGACGAGAAACTCGCCGCGAACGCGGGTGTCAAAGTCGCAGATTTAATGCCGTGGCACTACCACGATAGCTTCTTCCAGGAATCGCCAGCGGTGTTCGACGTCGATCTCGATCAGCCATTCAAGACGGCGGACATTCTCGAACTGTGCCGAAAATTTTACGCGGGGATCGATCTGCCAATCGACGACGTGATCGCACGCAGCGACCTGTACGAGAAGAAGGGGAAGTCCCCGCACGCCTTCTGTACGGACATCGACCGCGAAGGCGATGTGCGCGTGTTGGCGAACATTACGGCCACCGAATATTGGGCGAGCACGATGCTCCACGAACTCGGGCACGCGGTGTACAGCAGCAAAAACATCCCGCAAACGGTGCCGTACGTGCTGCGCGGCGAGGCGCACATTCTGACCACCGAAGGCGTGGCGATGCAGTTTCAGAAGTTCTCGAAGTCGCGCGCGTGGCTCGAAAAAATGGGCGTGAAGGTCGAGAACCCCGCCGCGTTCGATGCGACCTCCACGAAGGTGCTTCGCAACGAACTGCTGATTTTTAGCCGCTGGTGTCAGGTGATGTTGCGGTTCGAAAAAGCGATGTACGAGAACCCGGACCAAGACTTGAACAAACTGTGGTGGGACTACGTCGAGAAGTATCAACTTTTGAAGCGCCCTGTCGGCCGCAGCGAACCGGACTACGCGAGCAAGATCCACATTTGCTCCGCACCCGTTTATTATCACAACTACATGATGGGCCAACTGTTCGCGTCGCAGGTTCACCACACGATCGCGAAGGAACTGTACGACGGTGCCGCACCCAGCAGCGTGAATTACATCGGCGATAAGCGCGTCGGCGGGTTCATGAAAGCGAAGATTTTCGAGCCAGCCCGCACGTTGAACTGGCGCGACCTGATGAAGTTCGCGACCGGCGCGGAACTGAGCGCGAAGGCTTTCGCGCTCGATTTCCAGTCGAAGTAATCGTCGCTTAGGATACGAAATGGATTCACTGTCCCATTTGACTGGAATGGCACATGGGCTGCGTCACCACATGCAGAATTTTAACCGCGGAGGGCGCAGAGAACGCGGAGTAAAAGTTTATGATTTCCGCACAGTTCAAATTCAAGCGAACTGCTACGCAGCGTGAACCATCACACGATTTGCTTTTTCTCTGCTTTGCGACTTTGCGCCTCTGCGTGAGTAAGGATTTCATCCCGACTGGCATGAATTGCAACTCAAAACGCTTCTCACGCAGAGCCGCAAAGACGCAGAGTAAAGATCGAAAAAATAGATTCCGTATCTCAAATACTCCTTTGCGTACTCAGCGCCCTCCGCGGTTAATGTTTTGATTTTCGTTTTCGATCGCAGCCCAAATGGGACAGTGAATTCAATTCAGGTGCTTACTTCGCCACCATAATGCCTTCGGGGGCTTTCTCCACCGCCATCGCCGGTGGGGGTACTCCGAGGGCTTCGGCGATGATGGGGGCGACGATCAGCGAACTGACAGATTCTTCGCGGGTACCACGTTTCGCCACGCCAGCACCGTAAACCAAGATTGGCACGTGGCGATCGTATTCGTGCGGCGTGCCGTGGTCGGTTCCGGTCGAGAGCGCACCGGAAACTTGCATGTACGGCGGCGTGAGAATGTACAAGTCGCCGCAGCGGTCGGGGTGATACGATAGGCGGACCATCGGGCCGAATTGCTTCGCCAAATCGCTGGTGAAGTCGCCCTTTTCGATCTGCGTTCGGCTGAACGCGACCAGCACATTCGCGCGCCCTTCGAGCCAGTTTCGCGCGTAACTTTCGACATTTTCGTACGGTACGCCGATCGATTCGATCGTTCGCCGGTTCAGGTAAACCCACGGGTGCGTATCGCGGATCGGCCCATCGACCCATCGACCCGCGACGCCTCCGGGCAGGCCGAATGCGGCATCGAGTGCGGCATCCAGCCCGTTGACGTTTTCGCCGAGCGACATCCGTTTTGCTTCGGGGTGCGTGCGAATCGCCATCTCCGGGAGCGGGCAAATGCCGTGATCGGCAGTGACGATCAGCACGAAGCGGTCTTTGCCGAGCGTGCGTTCGAGGTGGGCAATCATGTCGGCGATAATCTTGTCCGAACGCAGCGTGATGTCCATCACTTCGTGCGAGTCGGGGCCATATGCATGACCGACAATGTCGTTCGGCGAAAAGCTGATAAGGAGTAAATCGGATGCGCCACGGTCGCCGAGTTTTTCGGCGTCGATGGCCGTTTTGGCGAACTCCCAAAGTAGCTCGTTTCCGAACGGCGAAGCCTCGATGGCGGTGAGGTAATTCGCGGTCTTGTCGTCGGCTTTCGGCAACACGTGCGGGAAGATGCTCGGCAGGCCGCCGGGGTTCTTGGCTTCGCCGTTCATGTTGTCCGGCCCTGCCAGACGGTCGTAAGTTTCCTGCGGTTTCAGCCGATCCCACGAGCGGCCGGCCCAACGATACACCGAATCGCGGTTGAAGCGATCGACCCAATCCGGCAGCCGCGTACGGTAGAAACTCGACGTGTGAAATTCGCCTTCGGAACTATCGAAGCAATAGCAGCCGACCGGTTCCTTTCCGCCCATGAGCACCGCCGAACGGTCTTTCATCGACAAGCTAACGGTGCGGCCTTTGCCGTTGGTGGCTTCGCGCAAACTATCGCCGACGGTGGGTGCGAGCAACCGCGTCGGGGCGATGCCGGGCCACTTTTTCGCGACGCCTTCGCTCGGCGGCACGCGGTCGTACGTTTCTTCCGAAGACGCCGCATAAACGACTTTGCCCTTCGCGCGGTCGTACCAGCGATTCTCGATAATGCCGTGGACCGAAGGCGGCGCGCCCGTGGCGATGCTCGCATGACCGGGAGCCGTCGAGGAACAGGCGTACGGCAAATGCGCGTTGCTATACCAGATGCCTTCGGTTTTCATTCGCTCGAAACCGCCAGGGCCGAACTCGGCCGCCCAACGACTGAGGTAGTCGCCGCGCATCTGGTCGAACGTCACGACGACGACGAGCTTACCCGTGCCGGTACCGACTTCGGACGTCGTATCGACATCGTGCTTCGCCGGAATCGCCGACCGCGACACGAACCAGATCGCCGACGCGACGAGCAAAATCGCCGGAGTCAGCACGACTAACAAACGAACGACACGGCCAAGCGACATGCGAAACTCCGAGGAAATAACATCACAAATCTGATAAAACCCGGCGACTACTTCCCGTCGTTCGGCTGCAACTTCCAGCTTTCGTCGAAGAATCCGGCACGCACGACTTTGCCGGGGTAACGCGAGTTCGCGGGTATGTTGATGTCGATGATGGCGTAATCGGGCATCTTCGACACTTGCCGCGCGTTGTTCAGATAGTCGTATTCGCGGAAGGTGAAGCCGCTATTCAGGACGACGTACTTCTTCGGGTTGAGTGGGTTCGGGTAGATGCTCACTGTCACCGTGTTGTCAGTGAATTCGGCCAGCGGCAGTTTGTCGACGATCTTCGCGAGGATCGCGTTACTCTTCGGATCACCCCAGAGGATGAGGTTGTTGTTTTTAATGTCGAGTTCGGTCACGTCTTTGTCGGCTTTGATCGGGGCATCGCCGCGAAACTGCTTGCGCCAGTGTTCGGTGGCGTGCTTCATCTCGGTTGCGGTCCACGTGCCGATCTTCTCGTTCATCGGCGTACCGGTCGGCGAGACCATTAGGAATGAGTCCATAAAGGCATCGTCGATGGGGCCTTGTAGCCCGTGGACTTTGGCGATGCTGGTCGCGCCCCCTGTGCCTTTCGCGTCCGTCCATTCTTTTCCGTTAAACGCGAAACTGACTTGTTTTGGCTCAGAGTTCTTGGGGAAGCCTCCCCAACCAATCATCAATTGTCCGGGAAAAAAGACAGCACCATCTGAACCTGGGCTGGTCAGTGTAATACCTGTTATATTCTTCGTTTCGAGGATGCGAAAAGTTCGATCAGCCATCGTACCAATCACGCTCGCCGGTTCCCAGTGCTTCGTCATACCGTCGATCCGCAGCCAGTCGCATTGGTTATAACGCAGCGTGTACGTCGTGAATTTGATCTCCGCAGGCACTCCTGGCTTGCCCTTCGCGACGATCGCATCGATCTGCTTGTTCAGTTCGATCTTCGCGTTTTTCTCGTAGCTGTGGCCGGTTTTTGGCCCGATGATGTGCTTCAGTTCCATGCCGAGCTTTTTCATCTCGCGGGCCATCACGTCGGCAGCTTGCTTCTGGTTATCGTTCTCGCCGCTGTAAGCCACCGTCGGGATGTTGAAGATGTTTTGCGCCACGTCGGTGCAGTTGTACATTCCCCAGAGTTTCTTCTCGTACCACGTCGGTTCGACCTTCTCGTTCTGGAACACTTTGAGGAACTCGGGCGTCTCGCTGAACCCGGCACCGGGGGCGGCAGCGCAAAACAGCGTGGGGTAGTGGACGGCGTACTGCCAGCAGGCCGCGCCGCCCATGCTGAAACCGCGTGCCACGACCCGCGAATCGTCGATCCGGTAATGTTTCTTGACGTGTTCGAGGCATTCGAGCGTGTCGATTTCGCCCGCGAATTTGTTCGCGTTGCAGTAGCGGCCATACGGGTGCAACACGAATGCGCCGGCCGGTGTGAACTCGCCGGGCGACTTCTGCCGACCGTCGATGAAGTTGACTTCGCTGAGGTTCTCGCCGCGTCCGTGCCACCAGAAATCGAGCCGGTGCGGTGCCTTGGCCGCGAAGTCGTATTCCTTCGGAACGACGAGGCCGTACGGTTGCACGCTGCCGTCGATCTTCGAGCGATACCCGCGAACGACGAGGCCCGTTTTCGTCGCCCAACTCGCTTCGCCCTTCTGAAGTTCGGCAAGCCGTTCGTTGCCCTGTTTGAGCAACGTCTTCGCCACCGCGATTTCCTTCACGTTGAAGAACTCGTCGTATTCGAGCGCGTATTTCACGGCCTTGCTGTAAATCTCGACGTCGGGGATGCGCTCGCTCACGAATACATCTTTCCGCAATTTCAGCCGTTCGATGCCGGCTTGCAACGCCGCCTGCCCCGCTTTCAGTTCCTCGCGGTCGGCCGCCGGTACCGCAACGCCTTTCGGCGGAACGGGCCGCACGTTCTCGAACTGATTATCCTTTGGGCCATCGGCGGAGTTCGCCGGTTGCAATACCAGCAAGGCGATGGCGAACGGAATGGCGGCAAGCACGAACCGGCGAAGGACCATGAGTATCTCCACAAGGATCAGGTTGCAGTGAACTTTACGACGGAACCGACGTGCGACCAAACGAAATCGCGATACGATGCGGCCTTCTCACGGCGCACCCGACTTGATAACTTAGCTGGTAAGATTGGCTAAATGGAATTCGGGCACCGCGCCCACAATCGGAGGACGGTCTCGTGGCATCGACGAAAATGATCGACATTCGCCGGGGTATGGTGCTCAACATGAATGGGCAACTGCTCCATTGCCTCGAGCGCGACCTCAACACGCCCGGTAACTGGCGCGCGATTTTGTACTTGAAGCTGAAGAACCTCAAAACCGGTTCGATCGTCGACGAGCGGGTTCACCCCGACGATAAAGTCGACGTCGTGTACTTGGATACGCGCGAGTACCAGTACTCCTACAAAGACGGCGACGACTACGTCTTCATGGACTCCGAATCGTTCGAGCAGGTCACGCTGAACGGCAACATGGTCGGCGATAAGATCATGTACCTTCGCGAAAACGATACGTGCAAAATCACGTTCTACGACGGCAAAGCGCTCGACATGGAACTGCCACAAACGGTGACGTTGAAAGTGATCGAGACCGAGCCAGGCATCAAGGGGGCCACCGCCGCCGCCCAAACGAAACCCGCCACGCTCGAAACCGGACTGATTCTACAAGTGCCCTCGTTCATCGTCGTGAACGAACTGATTACCGTGCAGACCGAAGACGGTAAATACCTCCGCCGTGCGAAGGAAGGCACCACGTAATTCGACGTTCGCGGTTTGCGCGTGGGGCACGTTTTTAACGTGCCAGTTCCTACTCAGCACGTTAAAAATGTCCACGCGCAAACACTCCCACCGGGACAAGCCCGGTGGCTCGTTAAGGCTCGTTAAGGCTCGTTGTGCTCGTTAAGGTGTTACTCTACCGTAACGCTCTTGGCCAGGTTCCGCGGCTTGTCCACATCGCAGCCGCGCAACACGGCGATTTCGTACGCCAGCAGTTGCAGCGGGATCGACACGATGATCGGTTGCAGGTACTCGACGACATCGGGGACTGTAATCATATCGTCGGCGATCTCGGCCACTTCGCGATCGCCTTCGCTGCAAATCGCGATCACTGGGCCGCCTCGCGCCTTGATCTCCTGCATGTTCGACATGACCTTGTCGAAGACATTCCCGCGCGGCACCAGGAACACGCTCGGCGTGTCCGCATCGACGAGCGCGATCGGGCCGTGCTTCATCTCGGCGGCGGGGTAACCCTCGGCGTGGATGTAGCTAATTTCCTTCAATTTCAACGCGCCTTCGAGCGCCACCGGGTAAAGATACTGCCGCCCGAGGTACAGGCAGTTCCGCATGTGCGCGTATTTCTTCGCGATCTTCTTCACTTGTTCGTGGCACTTCAGGGTCTTGCGTACGGCATCGGGTAGCGCGTGCAGTTCCTCGATAATACGCATCCCCTGCGTGCTCGACAGGTGCCGCATTCGGCCAAAATATAATGCGAGCATCGTCAGCACGATCGTCTGCGACGTGAACGCCTTCGTGCTGGCAACGCCGATTTCCGGCCCTGCGTGCAAGTACACGCCGCCATCGGCTTCGCGGGCAATTGTGCTGCCAACGACGTTGCAAATCGCGAGCGTCGGGTGGCCCATCCGCTTCGATTCCCGCATCGCCGCGAGCGTGTCGGCGGTTTCCCCAGACTGCGTGACCGCGAGCGTAAAGGTGCTGCGGTCCATCGGCGGGTTGCGGTAACGCAGTTCGCTGGCATACTCGACTTCGACCGGAATCCGTGCGAGTTCCTCGAAGAGATATTCGCCGACGAGGCACGAGTGATAGCTCGTCCCGCACGCCGTCATCACGACGCGGTCGATGCTGCGCAGTTGCTTCGCCGTCAGGTTCAAACCGCCGAAATGTGCCGTCCAGTTGCTTTCGTCGAGGCGGCCACGCATCGCATTCGCGATCGTCTCGGGTTGCTCGTAAATTTCCTTCAGCATGAAGTGCGGGTAGTCGCCGATCTCGGCATCGCCTTCACCGAGGAAGTGCTTGATGTCCTGAATCGGCGCGTCGACGGTGTCGAGATCCTGGTTGCGAATGACCCACGATTCCTGATCGAGTTGGCAAATCTGGCGGTCGTTGAGGTAGACGACTTTGTCCGCGTACCCGGCGAAGGCGTTGGCATCGGAGGCGAGGTAATGGCCGTTGGGGCCGATGCCGATGACGAGCGGACTGCCGAGCCGCGCCCCGACGATGACGCCCGGTTCGTTCTGTGCCATGACCGCGATGCCGTAGGTTCCTTTGACGAAGTCGAGTGCGAATCGCACCGCTTGCATCAGGTCGCCTTGGTAATACCGCGAGATGAGATGCGCGAGCACTTCGGTGTCGGTGTCCGAGCGAAACTCGATGCCGTCGGCCTGGAGTTTGTGCTTCAGGCTCATGTAATTTTCGATGACGCCATTATGAACGACGGCAATCGTGCCGGTGGCGTCGATGTGCGGGTGCGCGTTCCGATCCGTCGCGCCGCCGTGCGTGGCCCAGCGCGTGTGGCTGATGCCGAAGTGGCCCGGTGCCGGGTCGGCATGAACCGCCTTCGTCAGTTCGGCAATCCGCCCCGCCTTCTTACGAAGGTGCAGCGTCTTCCCCGTACCCGTGACCATCCCCGCACTGTCGTAGCCGCGATACTCCAGACGCCGCAACCCCTCGAGCAAGATCGGCGACGCTTCCGTGCGACCGGTGAACCCAATGATTCCACACATGCGAAGGAACTCCATTTTCCACGGGCAAGACAGACAGTATCTTATTGCAGGAAACCGGAGTAACACTGTGGGGCACGTTTACAACGTCACTCGACGCGACGTAAAATAAATGTCGACCACCCACAACGGCGGCACTGGACCTCGATCTTGCGCACGAGTACTGGCTGTTCGCTCTTTGGCTCGCCCTTGTGCGATGGGTGAAAAATATCCCGTATGTTCACGACTTTCAGGTTCATGCTGTGGCACTCACCGCATCGCTCGTCGTCTCGTGCCATCGGTTTGTTCCTCGCACTGGCTGGTATCGGTTTTAATCAGCTACTTGCCAATGTTGGCACGTTTGGATGGTTCCCCTCGCTTGCGCGTTTTGAAGTTGCGCTATTTTGAAATGCAGTCGTTTCACGCACAGACATGCGCCCGGCGAGCGGCATTGCGTAAGCATGCCGTGGTAGCGCGATTGCCCGCGCGATCACGTCGCAGTTGGTCCCGGTCGGGTGCGGCATTGCGTAAGCATGCCGTGGTAGCCGCAGAGGGTTCCCACGGCACGCTCACGCTGTGCCGCTCGCCGGATTTTCGAGAATGAACATTGTCAAAGCGAGACTTACCGAGCCGATTCCCCGCAAGGGGTCGGGTAAA
>JAYVXI010000280.1:0-10341 GCA_043785305.1 Limnoglobus sp.
AATCGAGCGGCCGGGGCAGGTGTGGAGTGCGGACATCACGTACGTTCCGATGCCGTCGGGGTTCATGTATTTAGTGGCGACGATCGATTGGTATAGCCGACTGGGGGTCGCGGCGATAGCGGTCGGCGAGGGCGTCGAGGTCGGACAAGCGGGTTCTCCAATGACCACTACACTGGCATCGTGTTCTGGCGGGCCAATCTGGTCAATTCTTCGCCGAAGAGCTTCTTCGTAAATTCTACACCAAGGTGTCGTATCGGTGAAGATACCGACACGGGGCCAACTTCACCGCTGGTCAAATTCGCCGGAACGGGCCGATTCCAATTTTACTCGCGAGATTGGCCTACTAATCGCTACAGTCGGAACTCTCTGTATCGCCGATTCCGTTTTATCTGCACGACTGCTCATTCCCGATCAACCCTCGCAATCCAACTTGCCGATCTCAATACTTCTACTGTATCTTCGTGCTTTCTAGAACTATAGACCTTGGTATGCGGCTTGAGGTCTTTGAGCTTGGCCTCCTTGCCGTCGAGGGTGATCTTCGCCTCCTTGGGCACCGGGTGGGTGACCTCCTTCTTGTCCTCCCCGACCATCGTCAGTTTGTCGTCGTCGATTTTGACAATGTGCCCGTCCACTTTAGTATCCACTCCAAGATGCGCAACAAAGAGATCCTGCGACACCTCCGACGCGAGCAACGGATACCGTTTCCGAATCTGGTGATTGCGTTCGGAATGATGTGCGTCTTGGCCAGCATCATCTGGCGACTCGCGCGGAATTTCGTGTGATTGTCGGTTCCCAAGTTCGACCCACTTCGCGATTTCCCGCGCAAATCGCCTTTCTTGCCCGAACGGATCAAACTCGCGGGCTACGAATGACCGATAGAAGAGGGGATGCTGTCCGTTTTCGTTTGAAAGGTGCGCCATGGATTGGCCGTTCTCCCGACGGGGATTGCTGGAAGGGGCCGCACTCGTCGGCGGGCTGGCACTGGCGGGCCGCACAGAGGCGAAGCCGCTGGATCGGCTGCGCCAGAAGCAGCATCCCGGCTGGGTCATCGGCACGCTGACCGGCGCGCAAGCGATCGCCGAGACGCTGAACGCGGAGGGTGTTGGCTGCGTGTACGGCATACCCGGCGCACAAGAGAACGAGCTTTGGGATGAACTCAAAGCGCGCGAAGTGCCGTACCTGCTCGTGACGCACGAGTTCTCGGCGGCGTGCATGGCGGACGGTTACGCACGTGCTACCGGTCGGCCCGGCGTGCTGTGCGTGGTGCCGGGGCCGGGCATTACCAACGCGCTCACGGGCCTCGGCGAGGCGCTACTCGATTCGGTGCCCGTCGTTGCCATCGTCGGCGATGTCGGGTGCGGCGACAAAGCGAAACCGTTCCAAGTCCACTCGTTGAATCAAGTCGATTTGCTCAAACCCGTGTGCAAAAGCGTCTATCCCGTGACCGACGTTCGGCAAATCCCGGCGACGATTCGCCTCGCGTTTCAAGTCGCGATGTCGGGCGAGCCGGGGCCGACGGCGGTCGTCATTCCTTACAACTTGCTCATCGAAGTGGCGGACTTCCATTGCCCGCCACTCGCGGCCGCAGGTGTGCCGTTCGACGACGATGCGTTCGCCAAAGCGCTGGCGATGCTCGCGCAGAAATCGCAGCGAATCGGCATCTACGCGGGCTACGGCTGCATGAACGATTCCGCCGCACTCACCGCGATTGCCGAGGTATTGCAAGCCCCCGTTGCGACGAGCGTTTCCGGCAAAGGCGCGATCTCCGACAACCACCCGCTCGGCGTCGGTTGGGGCTACGGCAAACACGCATCCGTCGTGGCCGAACGGGCATTTGCGCACATCGATTGCCTGCTCGCCATCGGCGTGAAGTTCAGCGAAGTTTCGACCGGCTACTACGGCAATCCCCGCCCAAAACACGTGATTCACGTCGACGCGAACGCGAACAACCTCGGCAAGGTGATGCCCGCCGATGTCTGCGTTCACGCCGATGCGGGTCTGTTTTTGTCGAAGCTGCTCGCGTGTGCGGAGAGCCTTCGTCGCCCGACCGATGGGCACCTGCACGCCCGCATTCGCGAAGCGAAAAAATCGCACGAAGCGACGCTGAAGGCGATCCCATCGGGCACCTGCGGCGTCGATCCGCTGGCGACGATTGCGGCACTGCGACGGAACCTCCCCGAAGAGGCGCTGCTGTTCACCGACGTGACCGCGAGCGAGCATTTGGCCGCCGAATCGTTCCGCACGACGAAGCCCCGCACGTACTTCAACCCCGTCGATAATCAATCGATGGGCTGGTCGATCCCCGCCGCGATTGGTGCCCAGCGTGCGTGTGGGAATCGCGTCGTGGCCACGCTCACCGGCGATGGTTGTTTCCTGATGTCCGCGATGGAAATGAGCACGGCAGCCCGCGAAGGACTGCCGGTGAAGTTCGTGATCCTCGACGACCACGCCTACCACTACATGCAACTGCTCCAGCAACCCGCGTATCGGCGAACGACGGCCACGGAACTGGCGCGAATCGACTACAAAGCGTTTGCTCAAGCCGTCGGGGTGGCGTACCGTGAGATCGCGACCGGCGACCAACTCGACGGTTGCCTACGCTCGGCACTCGACCATCGCGGCCCCGTGCTGATTCGCGTACTCACCGATTACGGCAACCGCAAGATTCGCTGGATCGAAGCGGTACGCGATCGCTACACGAAGGAACTATCCCCCTCGCAGAAGATCCGCTTCCTCGCAAGAATCGGCGCGAGAACGTTCAACGGGCGACCCGAGAAGAACGACTAAACGCTCTCAGAATCGACGTAAGTCAGAATTGCAGCCGATTTTTGGCCTGCTTTTGCGACACTACAGAATTCGTATTTACGTCGGATCGCCTGCGACTTTTTGCCGAACGACAATCGTGTGGGTACTGGCGAACGGCGGGTGTCAGCAGGCGGACGCATCACCTGCCTGGCGGCCCACCGCCGCTGCCTGGCCGCAGGCGGAATGGGCCGTCGCGCTCGGCTGTCACTGGCGGAAGATCTTTCTTCAACGCATCCAACTTGGCACCGAGTTTCGTGGCGATCTCGGGTTGTTTCGAGAACTGATCGGTTCGTTCGGCGATGTCGGCTTTCATGTCGAATAGCGAGCGTTTGCCGTCTTGGAACTCGATGAGCTTCCAATCGCCGTCGATCATGGCGATGTCGAACGAGGCGACGAGGAACGGTTCGCGATCGCTACGCTCACCCTTCGCGATGGTATCCCACTGACTCCTGCCGTCGATTTTCGCCGCCTTCGGCATCGGCACGCCAGCCGCGGCCGCGAGCGTTGGGAAGAGATCCTGCACGCTCACAGGTTGCGACAAAACCCCACCCGCTGCGATCTTGCCGGGCCACCGTATCAGTGCCGGCGTGTGGATACCGCCTTCGTAGACCGTTCCCTTGCCGAATCGAAATGGGGCATTGCTGCCACCGTCGCGTGGGGATGCGCCGTTGTCCGAGAAGAACACGACGATCGTGTTTTCGCGGATTTTCTCG
This sequence comes from Limnoglobus sp., assembly GCA_043785305.1. Lineage (GTDB taxonomy): Bacteria > Planctomycetota > Planctomycetia > Gemmatales > Gemmataceae > Limnoglobus. The sequence continues at coordinate 3,519 of JAYVXI010000280.1, forward strand.
GCATCCAACGTATCCAGTATCCGACCGATCCCGATGTCCATCGCCTCGACCACGGCAGTGTAAAGTGCCAACCGCTCGCCCTTCGCTTTGTGTTTCGCGATGAGTTCGGGCGGCGCACTCAGTGGATCGTGCGGCGCGTTCAAGCAAACCTGAAAGTAGAACGGCGCAGACTTATCGCGAGACTGGATCTTCTTGACTGCTTCGTCGGCTAAAAGGTCGGTCGAATAGCCTTCCTCGGTTACGGTTTTGCCGTCGCGTTGCCAATCGATTCGCCCGTTGCGACCCGTGTGTTTATAGTAATCGACTTCGGCATTGTTGAACCCGTAGAAGTGATCGAAGCCGTTTTGTTGCGGCGTGGTCGCTTTGCCAGCGTGCCATTTGCCGATGAGTGTGGTTTGATAGCCCGCCGCCTTGAAGACCGAGGGAATCGTCAGCAGCCCTTTCGGCATACCGGGATCCATGCCGTTGAGCGCGGACAAGATGTGAAACCGGCGTGGCATCTGGCCCGTAAGGAGCGCCACACGAGTCGGGCTGCACACAGGATAGACGTAGAAACGGCTGAGTTCTGTGCCGCTTTTGGCCAACTTGTCGAGGTTCGGGGTCGTCATCGCCTTCGCGTGATAACCGACTCCCGCCCAGCCGAGATCATCGACGACGACGAGTAAAATATTCGGTCGAACCGCCTCCGCCGCACGCGCGTGACACGTGGCCAAACAGACCGCCACGACGATCAGAACGGCCCGATTCATTTCGCACTCCGCTCGTATTGGTAGCTGAGCGTACTCTCCGCAAGCGTGATGTCTTTGATCGCCGCGAGCAGGTCGGTGCGCGTGACTTTCTCTGCGTCGAACTTGGGTTCCGCCGAGAGTGCGTACATCGTGATGTGATACTCTTTCAGCCCAGGCCCCTTGGATTTCATCGGGTCGTAGCCCGTCCGGTTCTTGTCGTGGTAGCCGTCCTTGCCGACGCCTTTCGTGTTCTTTTCCAACTGCGAAATCGTGGCCGGAATGTTGGTGATGACCCAGTACGATTTTACCTCGTCCCGATTGGGCATCGGTTTGTGCCACAATTGAAGTGCGTAGAATTTCGTGCCTTCGGGTGCCCCACTCCATGCGAGTGGCGGCGACACGCCGTCGCCATCGCCCGTGTATTCCACCGGGTACTTGCCGCCATCATCGAAGGCGGGGCTGGCGAGCGCGAATTTGTTAGCGGGCTTCGCGGCTGGCTGAGCTTTCTTCGGCTCGTCTTTGGGTGGCGGTGGATCTTTTCGCTCGCGCCGCCGGTACGTTTCGTTGGTTTCTTTTCCCGCGCCGTCGGTGAATACGAAGTCGTAGGTACCGTCTTTGCCGATCGTGTATTTCACTGAAAGCGTCTTGCCTTGCACTTCGTACGTAATCGCGTACGCCTTCTTTTCGTCGTCGCGGGTGAAATCGGTGATCGTCGCGCCGCGCAATGGGCGTCCCGGCGGTCGGACTGGCGCATCGCGGGGTTGCGGCTCGATCCCGTCGCCGCGAACCGTGACGACGCCACGGATTCCGCCGTTGATATACGGGTACTTTTTCGATGAATAATAGCGGTAGCCATCCTTCTCGGTACGGCCGTTGAACTCGTCGAGATCGGTCGGCACTTTGCCGTCGGCGTCGGTATATCCGTAAAGCGGGTAGCCATCGAGCGCGTAGCCGATCGGGTTGCCTTTGCCAGCGATCTTTTCCAAATGCACCGGAGCGATGTGGTAGTGGTAATCGTCGCCACGCCCGCAATGCCCGCCATATTCGTCGAGTTCGCCAGCGAGGAAGGCGTCTTCGCCGCGGTTGTTCAACGCATTGAAGATCGGCACGCCGTTCACCGCCAGTGCGATCGCGCCGCGATACAAGTGGGTCTTCGCCGAGATCGGCTTTTCTGCGAGCCGTGGCTTCAACGGGATCTGCCAGGCGTTCTTGCCGGTGTACGGCTGCGGCAACGGCACTTGTTGTTGCCACGATTTGATGCCGATCATCATCGGATGGTCCGGAAAACCGCTCGACCCGACGTAGACGAAATCATCGTCCGCACGCAGTTCGAGTTTGTCCTTAAACGACTCGAAGTGCTTCTGCGCGAGCGGCTTCTTCTTGTCGTCCGGTGCCGCAAGCGCAGTCAACGACGCAACGATGACCACGAACGCGAGCGGGAATGCTTGGCGCCGGAAGATGGCGGCTAGTAAGACGGCATATCGCATTCGGGTGCTTCTCGCGTTGGGGTACGAAATCGAATGTCTCATGGGTTGCGTAATTCTAAGCAGAATTTTTAACCGCTGAGGGCGCAGAGAGCGCAGAGTCAAACCTCATGATTTCATGACGCGCCGGTTCAAATCGCAGTGGTTTTGCGTTTGAATCATCTCAGAATTTCTCTTCTCCGCGAACTCTGCGCCCTCTGCGGTTAATGCTTTTTTTCTTCGTTTTGCCTGCGTTTTCAGGTGCTTATTGGGCTTCGAGGCAATACAGAAACTTGTTGGAGCGAAGAAACATCTGCTTGCCAACGATGGCCGGTGTCGCGTTGAAATCGCTGTCGTCGAGCGGTGCATTCTGTTGCAGGAGTTCGAACTTGTCGCCGACTTTCAGGACGTACACACCCGAACGTCGGCTGACGGCGTACAGATGGCCATCGGCGGCCACCGGCGAGGCGTAGAACGGACGACTGCCACGCCCACCGACGCCTTTTACCGAGAGCCGTTCTTCGTAAACGACCGCGCCGTTCTCCGTTTTCATGCAGATTGCGAAACCATCTTCGGTCACGTTCATCAACCGGCCATCGTGCAGCACTGGAGTTGGAACGTACGAGCTTTTGTTGACGGACCACAGCGTATTTTTTTCGGTCACGTCGCCACTGCCACCGACCTTCAGTGCGAGCGTTCCCTTCGTTTGGAACCCGCCCGTAATGTACGCCGTACCGTCTGCACCGATGACCCCAGGGCAGACGTTGCCGCTCGGCTTGATCGTGGCATACCAAAGCAGTTTACCAGTATCCGGGTTGATGCCCCAGACTTCGCTCGGCATTGCCACGACGAGATCGATACGGTCACCGAACTCGACCAGTGCCGGCGTGCTGAACGACAGCGACAACCGTTTCCCATCGGCTTTCCAGACTTGTTTTCCCGTCTTTTTATCCAAAGCGACGATCGCCCGGCCTTCACTCGCCGCGTTCACAATGACGAGGTTTTTGTGGAGGATGACGCTGGCCGACGATCCCCAACGGCGTTCGTCCGACTCGGTGCCGACACTCGTTTGCCAAAGTGTATTGCCGTCCAAGTCGAATGCAACAATCCCCGCCTTGCTGAAGAAAGCGTAGACGGCTTCGCCATCGGTGGCGGGCGTGTTACTGGCGTAACCATGTTCGTTGAGGTAGCCACTGAATTTGTCTTCTGCATCACTTGCGGCAACATCTTTCGTCCACAAAATCTTGCCCGAAAGCCGATCGACGCAGACCAGATGTCGAGTCAGCTTCGCGATGTTACCAGGGTTGGCCGCATCGACGCCATAGCCGGAGTAACACGTCACGAATGCCCGATCGCCCAGGATGATCGGCGAGGATGACCCAGGGCCGGGAAGCGCGGTCTTCCATTTCACGCCATCGCTGTCGGTCCACTTGATCGGTGGCGTACCCGCAACGAAACCGGTGCCGGTCGGGCCGCGAAATTGTGGCCAATCGGCCCCGCCCGCAACGAATAGTAACACGATTCCAAGGAGACATGCGGCACGGGCCATTGTGCAACCTGCGTATGAGTGCGTGAAATAAAAAGCGCCGGTCGTACGACCGGCGTGAAAAATGATTTCTTGAAGCGGTTCAAAAATCAACTGACGGGTGGCTTCTCGACGGGTGGACGTTCGGGGCGATCACCGCCGGGTGCGCCTTTGCCGCCTTTATCACCACCGGGGCCACCCTTGCCGCCCTTGCCACCTTTACCGCCTTTATCACCTGCTGCGCCACCGGGGCCACCAGGGCCGCCGCGTGGGCGGAAGTTCTCGATCGTCGTCTTTTGTTCATCCGTCAGAAGCTTGTCCAACTTCGATTTGAGTTCCGCCTTGATCGCGTCGAGTTCCTTGGCTTGTGCCGGTGTCAGGTTCAATTCTTCCAGTAGCGGCGGCGGGAACACCTGCCCGAGTTCGAATCGTGGCGGCCCCTTCTCGCCACCTTTACCACCTTTACTGGCGGGCGGTTGGGAGGCGGCTTCCGTTGAAACGAACATCATTCCGACCGAAAGCGCCAACATACCGAACAGCAACCTCGTCATGAAATTCTCCACGTGTGCGTTCTAGAGTCACCGACACTACATCACTAAACGCAACTTCTTCGCAGCAGAGACATAAAAATCTCGAATCATTTCAACGGCGAGTAGTCGGTGGCTTTCATCATGAGCGACTTGACGCCATTTTTTGCGGTCAACGACCCGCCCGCTTTCTTCTCGGAGGCGTCGCGGGCTTTCACCCAGTCGGCATCCAATCGGAAGGTGTCGAACGATTTCTTGGCGGCATCAGTGCTGTCGTGATGCAGGACGTAAATCAGTGCGAGCGGCGTTGCGGGCGATTTCTCATCGACATCGACGGCAGGCGTTCCCGCCGGCGACATCGCCGTGATGACTTGCCCGCAAGTCGTTTTGTCGGCGGCGGCGAGATTCCAGTAGGCGACGTTCGACATTCCGTGCTTCTCGAACAGTTTCACGGTGTGATCGCGGAAGCGGGCGTTGAGTTGTTCGAGGTTGTGCGGCGTAGCAATGTACATTCGCAGTTCGTACACGCCTTTGCCGTCGGACTTTTTACTCTTCGTGGCGTGCGAGTAATCGGTGGCCGACATCCAGAATCGTTCGATTTTGGCGACGAGCTTGCCGTCCTTCTCGGACTCGGCGTGGGCTTTCTTCCAGACGGGGTCGGCGATGAAATCCTTCCACGATTGATCGGCGGCCTCTTTGTTTTTGTGCGAGATGACGTAGATCAGTCGCTCGTCGGGGTTTTCGACGGGCACCCAGTAGCCGACGTTCGTGATGCCGTGCTTCTCGAACAGCTTCAGCGTGTGGTCGCGGAACCGTGCGTTCAGCGCGTCGAGTTTCCCCTTCGCGGCATAATACACTCGCATTTCGAACAATTGATTCTCCTTATCGGCGGCATTTCCCGAGGTAACGACCGACAGCAACGCCAGCAGGGACAGGGTCCAACGGATCACGATGTTCTCCAAAATACGGGGTGAGGAAACGATTCGTTACGCGGAAATGACCGGTAACTTGCGACGGCCGATACCCTCGGCGTCTTTCGTCTTGGGCAGACGATGCGCGTTGGTTTTTTCCCAGTCGGCGACTTCTTCCATCAGTGCATCGACGATGTCTTTTTCATCGACGCGGCGAACGATCTCGCCGTTGCGGAAGATCATGCCTTTGCCGTTGCCGGCCGCGATGCCGATGTCGGCTTCGCGCGCCTCGCCGGGACCGTTGACGACGCAACCGAGCACGCTGATTTTCACCGGTAAGCGACGGCCCTGCAAACGCTGTTCGAGTTCGGCGATGATCTTTTCGAGGTCGATCGCGAGTCGGCCGCAGGTGGGGCAGGCGATGATTTCCGGGCGACGCACCCGGCGTTGTGTGGCTTGCAAGATGTCGAACGCGGCCAGGATCTCCGGGATCGGGTCGCCGAGCAACGAGATGCGAATCGTGTCGCCGATGCCATCGAGTAAGATCGGCGACAGGCCCGCCGAAGACTTCGTGACGGCGTACGGCGCTTTGCCCGCTTCGGTGATACCGATGTGCGTCGGGTAATCGCACAGTTGCGCGAACAGCCGATACGCTTCCACCGCCACCAGCACATCGGATGATTTCAGCGACACGATGATGTCGTGATAGCCTTCGCTCTCGGCGACTTCGATCGAACGCAGTGCGCTTTCGACGATGGCGGGCGGGCAAGGGAACTCGTATTTCTCGACAAGTTCGCGCTCGAGCGAACCGGCGTTGACGCCGATGCGCATCGGGATGCCTTTGTCTTTCGCTTTGCGAACGACTTGACGGAAGCGGTCGTAACCGCCGATGTTGCCGGGATTGATGCGGATTTTGTCGATCGGGTGATCGAGTGCCGCGAGTGCCATTTTGTAATCGAAGTGAATATCGCAGATGAGCGGGATCGAGATTTTGTCGCGAATCGCACTGAGTGCCCCGGCATCTTCGGGCTTCGGCACCGTGACGCGGACGAGTTCGCAACCGGCTTCTTCGAGTGCCAGAATCTGCTTAATCGTGCCTTCGACATCGAAGGTGTCGGTCGTCGTCATCGACTGCACCCAGATCGGGTTGGTGCCACCGATGGCGAGTTCGCCGACTTTCACTTCGCGCGTCTTGTGCCGCGGCTTACCGGGAACTTTCTGAGCAGTTTCGAGAACACGCAAATCGAATCGAGACATCGGACTACCCCCGGAAGCGAACGGCCACATCATCCTGATGAACTAACCGTGGATAGTCTAGTTCGCATCACGCTCGGGGGTAGACCTCGTTTGCGGAGTAGCCCCCCGTAACATGGTTTCACCGTGGGCTAACGGAGCGCTTCCTACAGGGTCGGCGCGGGTTCTTCGGTCCTGACGGGCTCCCGTAGCCGAGGGTGGAACCCTGAGAGGGGCTTTCTTATGTAGCTGGCCTCTGTGAGGCCGGTGCAGAGGCAGTCTCTCCTCAATTGTCAGGCTTCCGGGGTCACAGACCCCAGCTACAAGAAAAGAAAGTAAGGTTCATCCGACAAGTGCGTACTCGGCCAGGTGGATCGCGTAAATGCGTAGCTGGAAGAATTCCTGGTCGCGGTAGCCGTAGGCTTGGCGTTGGAGC
>JAYVXI010000281.1:0-10254 GCA_043785305.1 Limnoglobus sp.
TCGAGTATTGACGGATTGTTGTAACTCCAATCAATACCACATCTTAGGCCGCCGCGCTACTCCACTTTCGCAAAAGCGATGAAATATCCGGGCTAACAAGGTTGTGTATCGCGGGTATGGCGCACAGGATCGGTTGCAGGCGATGCACGATCAAGCGATCGAAGCACGGACGCGGCTTCAACTCGAACGCGCCACCGAACAGCAAGCGCAAGAACTGGAAGACGACAAACTGCTGGCCCAAATGAACCGCGCGACGAAGCGACGGACGGAGCAGGCGATCGAAGTCGAGGCCGAGTTAGAGATGGTGAAGAAGCGTCAGGAAGCCGACGCGCGGCATACGGAAGCCGAACGGACTGCGGGCCGCGAACAACGCCGCCGAAACGCCGAAACCGAGCAAGAAATTCACCGGCAGACCGAAGAACGCTCGCGACAGCACCTCGGCGCGCTGAAGGAAATGGGCGTAGACCTCACGGCGTTCCTGACGCAAGGAAGGGCCGACCGCGTCATCGAACTCCGCGGCAACGGAGCCGCCACGCACGTTCACCTCGACCCTGCCAACGGCGGGTGAGGGACGGGGTTCCGACATTGGATTTGACTTTGTTTTGAACAACAGACATGATGTGAATGCAGTTGGTAGTTTATCCCGATCGTCGCGGTGCCCGCCTGGTTCCACCATTTGCAGCTGGACTTGCGCGGAGTGTGCGGGGTTGAATACGACGATGACAGCGAAAGGAAAGCCTCCTATGAGTATGCCAATTGGTCCTGCTACCATTCAAGAACCTCCGCCGCTCGAGAGTCCCATCTATCGAGCGATTGGTGAAGCCCTGCTCGCAGTGGATTTCTATCTGGAGGGCAGCAAGCACCGGCTTCATTCTCTCCCGTTTCCTAAGGGAGCGGACGGATGGATGCTCGCCTCATTAGCGGAGGAGTACAACACCACTTTCAACCGACTCATGGAAATCGATACGGATCTGCAAACCGCAGACAAAGACGGGATGGATTGGTCGGAGTATCGCGCTGAGGAACTTGGCATCGGTGGGATGGTTGAAAAATGGCTCCGATTCTGCGAAGGGTTGTTCCCTGTCACAAATCCGATTCTTCCAGCTATCAAGCGCCTTCACGACAACATTCGTGAGGCTAAGGCGATCCTGAATCCAAAGTGGGAACTCGGTGGTCAAATGACGACCTTCCGCGATGAAGCCATCGCAGAACATCAGGCTGGCGAGACGGTCGATTTGTTGAAGGGTCTCGACACGTGAGCAGCCCTGCCCCTGGTACTCGCCGTAACCAGCGTAATGCACAATTCCACGAGTTGTTCGGGCGACTTCCATCGCGAATCCAAGTTTTAGCCAGGCAAAAATTTCAGTTGTTTTTGACTAATCCCGCACACCGCAGTTTGAGGGTGCATCGACTCCAAGACACTTCGCGTTCTGGGGTAGTCGATGACAGTTTTTCTGTATCCATCAACATGCAGTACAGGGCGATCTATTGTGTCGTAGGAGATACAAACGTATGGCACTGGGTAGGGTCACATGCGGAGTACGACACTCTCCTTGGCTGCTAACCACCCATTGCACTTGTCGTAGATTTTCCAATTCTTGGCGAGCAGTGTCAGCTCACAAATCCAGCCACCGTAGCGCGTTCCGCTCATAGCACGGTTCGCATCCGTTCGGTTGCGGCCACGGCATCGAGAGCTTCGATTTGTGCCCGACCGGCCGACACCATTTTTGGGATTTCTCCACTAAAAAATACATCATTGAGTGAGCCGGCGCGACTTCCCACAATGCATCGTGGATAAACACACTTCGGATCGTACGACAAGGTTTTTTCAAACAGTACTTGAAAGGCCAAACTATCGTCGGAGTCGTACTTGTACACCCACTTGGCGGGTTTCGCTGGGTTCGTTAAAAGTTGACTCAATTCCACTTCATCATCATCATCCTGTTCTTCTACCTCATCCCATTCCGTTAACACTTGAATACTGCCTGTTCCATAAGAGGCTTTTTTAATCACGAATTCGTACACGACATCGTCGCGCAAGTTGAAAGCCGCCGCGATGTATTTGTGAAGATAGTCGAGCGTGCAATCGTGAACTTGTATTCGTCGCCAGATCTGTAGCTCGCGACGAAATGAAATCTTAAATTCATAAACGAGAACTGGTGTAGCCGGGTCGCAAGCTCGAATTTTCTTGGCTGTGATTTTATCGGCTTTTGCTCTCGCTATTACCGCAATTTCATCCATTTTCGCTTCAATCTGAGCTAGTAATTCTTTGTCATCATCGGAAACATCGTACCTCAGATCGTCCAGATAGTCGTTGATTTCATCGACTGTACGCAATCCGACTTGTATCGTTTTTTCGCGTCTCCCCATTTCTTTCATTCTGGTTTTAAACTCGGTCTCCACGTACGCGTTGCGGACCAATGCTTGCCGCTGAGGTAGCGTGAGCGTGAGTGAGAACCGCATATTTGCTAGTTCTCGATCCGTTATCAACACATTGGCCAAAGTCGTCTCCTTAAAGATTGAAAACCGGATTCTGACTGTTTTACTTCGCGAATGGCAATTCGGGCATCAGGCGCTTCCACGAATCGGGGGTGGTTTTTGGGTCGAATGGCGTGGCGAGTGTCGTCCAGTCGCTGTTGGTTTCTACGGTGGTGCCTGCTGCGGGGAAGGCGTCCTGGAACGGAGCACGCAGGTTCTCGGCGTCCTTGATGTCGGCCAATCGCACCGCCAATCGCAACATCGGTTCCGGTTCCAGCGATAGCCCCGCGACCACGGCCCGCCCGCGATTGAGCTTCGTGGCAAGGTCTTTCCATTTCTTCGGGTCGAGTGTGGCGGGCAGTTTCGCGATTGGCTTATCGCCCCAACGGTCGGTGTCGGTCGCGAGCCAAACGAACGACGCGGGGCTGAGGCGATTCGTGATTGCGTCGCGAAGTTCCTTCGGCAACTGCCCGCCACCCTCGGCAAACGGCTTATCAGCCGCTGACAAATCTTCCTCCTTCAAACCGAACAGATAACTGAGCGGGTCGAGTTTCGTCATCAATAATGGCGCGCCGACATTCACCGCGTAGGTCGTTCGCCCCGCTTTCGGCCTCGGTTTATCCGCACCGAGTTGCTTCAGGAAACGATCTTCGTCGGCTATCGGTTTTCGCAACCGCACCATCACGGTTAGCCCCGGCAGCACGTCGCCCGATTGCGCACCGATCGAGACGCCACCGACGAGGTGATCGATCTGTTCCAAGGGGATGCCGAGCTTGTCCAAAAGTGCGAGGATCGGGCCGGGGATGCCGGACTTCGCGAGCCACTCTTTGGGCGGCGTGCCGGTGCGTTCGGCGTAGGCGACGAGTGGGCCGGGTTGGATCGCGAACGCGATGTTCACCGTTGCGGGAAGGTACGTCAGCCCGACGAGCGAGAGCGGCGGCGCGGTCCCGGCGGGGCGCACTTCGACGGTCGCGCTCGTCGGCTTCGGCGCGTCGGCCCAAGGTCGTAGCACGGCCAAACCGATGCCGAGAATCGCAACGGCGACGGCAATCGAAGCGACGATGGCCGCACGCGATTGCAGAAAACCCGACGGACGTACGGCAGTCGCCGTACTCGAATTTGCGGTCCCATCGACCACTTCGGCGTTGGCGGTCGCGAACGATTCCCCGCAACGTGGGCAGGCGGTTTTGACTTCCGTCGCCGTCACGATCGCGTTGCAATACGGGCACGATACCTGCGAATTCATGCGAACCTCACGCTTCCTTCGTCGCCTGGCGCGCGATGTGCGCCAGATTCTCTTTGCCATCTTAGCCCGTTGTGGGATACGATTCACTGAGGCTTTCTTTTGCGATTCCGGAGTATCGCCATGCTGGCACTGTCACGGTTGTTCTTACTCGCCGCGTTGTTCGGCCTGCCGCTTCTCGCGTCCGCTCAGATCGGTGCCCGCCCGCGCCTCGACGACAAGAACCTGCCGAAGGATGCGGAACCATTACCGGAGTTGCCGAAGGCCGACCCGAAATCGGAGATGAAGGCACTGCTACCCGAGAAGACGCTGTACCTCGAAAAGAAGCCCGATGGCACGCATCGCGTGTTGTTCGTCGCCGAAGTGTGTCTGCGCGAAGGGCCGTTGGAGGTGTTCGTTTGCAAGAAGCGAACGAAGGAGCACGAGTCGATTTTGCGGGTCGATATGGACGCACAATTTCTACACGCGACGCTGATTGCCGCAGGGGCGAAGCCGGGCAAACCGGTGCAGTGGGTGAAGCCCGATACGCTGGAACCGCAGTATAAACCGGCGAGCGGCACGAAGATCGACGTGCAGGTTCATTATAAAAAAGATGGCAAGCTCCACACGCACGCGGCACAAGATTGGGTCAACGACCTGAAAACGAAAAAGACGATGACCTACACGTGGGTATTCGCCGGCAGCCGATTCGCGGACAACATCGACGACGACAAAGGCCCAAAATACTACTGTGCGAACAACGGCGAAGTCATCGGCATCTCGAACTTCCCCGATTCGATGCTCGACATTCCGGTCGAGATCGGCAAAGACGATGGCTCGCTGGTGTTTGAGGCGAACGACAAGAAAATCCCCCCGCTCGGCTCGAAGGTGTGGGTCATTATGTCGCCGGTGAAATAGCTTTCAGCGATCAGCAGTCAGCAAGCAAAACCCGCGAATCGCGATTTTACTTCCAGTGTGATGACGTCCTCCCTTGCGCGTGCTTGCGCGCCCTGGGAACGCATTCCATCCGCTTCCGATTGACATCTCGGCTCGTAGCGGCTACCTCGACTCGGGTCATGGGGGATGCCGTACGTGTTTGGTCACTTGTTTCGCACTGCCATCGCGTGCAGTTTACTGTTCGCGTCGCTCGCATCGGCTCAAGCGCCGGTGACGGCCGTCGAACCCGCCGACAGAGATGCCAACAAGCCCGATTCGGCGGAGGCGTGGTACAACATCCACGGTCAGACGACGCTGATTCCGCAGGGGAATCTGCCATTTCGGTCGCCGTATCAGGGTGCGTTCAGCCTGGACCCGAGTCGGAAATATCGTGCGACGGCCACGACGACACTGTTCTTGGCCGCACGACCGTTCGCCAATAGCGAGATCATTTTCAACCCCGAAATGGCGGCGGGTGGCGGTATCGGGAACCCTTTGAATGGCACGGTCGGTTTCGGCGGTTTCCCGAACGGCGAAGCGACGCGAACCGGCGCGCCGCAGCCGACTCCTTACGTGGCCCGTTTACTTTGGAAGCAGACGATCGGCCTCGGTGGCGAACAGGAGAAGATCGACGAAGGCCCGAACGCACTCGGCGGGATGGTCGACGTCAATCGGATCACGATTCGGATCGGCAAAATGGCGACGGGCGATCTCTTCGACGACAACGCCTACAGCCACGACCCGCGTACGCAGTTCTTAAACTGGGGCCTGATGTACAACGGGGCCTGGGACTACCCCGCCAACGTCCGCGGCTACACCTACGGCGGCGGCATCGAGTGGAACCTCAAGGATTATTCGTTCCGTTACGGTATCTTCGCCGAACCCGCATCCGCCAACGGGGCGGCGTTCGATCCGCATATCTTGCGCGCGAACGGCAACACCTTCGAGGCCGAGCGACGCTACAAAATCGCCGACCGGCCCGGCTCGACATCGCTCCTCGGATACTTCAACAACGCCCGCATGGGCAGTTACCGGCTCGCGTTGCAAACGACGGGCACCCCGGACATTATTTCGACGCGCGACTATCGCATCAAGTACGGTTTTGGCCTGAATACCGAGCAAGAACTGACCGACGACCTCGGGTTGTTCGGCCGCATCGGCTGGAACGACGGCCAAACCGAAACGTGGGCATTCACCGAAATCGACAGCACGGCGAGCATCGGTCTGCAAGTGAAGGGCAAGCGTTGGCGTCGGCCCGACGACAAGCTCGGCGTGGCGATCCTGTTCAACGGCCTATCGTCCGCACACCGCGATTACCTCGCCGCCGGCGGCGTTGGCTTCATCGTCGGCGACGGGCGACTCAATTACGGCACCGAGCAGATCATCGAGACCTATTACAACTGCCAACTCAAGAAGAACCTCACGCTCGGCCTCGGCTTAACCGGCGTCAACCACCCCGGCTACAACCGCGATCGCGGCCCCGTCGCCATCGGCACCGTACGACTCCACTACGAGTTTTGAACGGGTCTACAAAACCACGCACAACAGAACAACGCCGTCAGCCCGAGTTGCACTAGCCCCATAGCGGCGACGGTCGCTTCGGTGCCGTAGTGCATTTGGTTGAACAATTCGAGGATTGCCATGCGGCGTTGTGGCGGTACCACCAATTTGCTCGCACCGACTTCTCCGAGTGCCAACACGGCCACCGCGATTGTCGCGACGATTATTGCACGGCGTGCCGACGGCCACCCGGCGAGGCACCACTGGCCGTAGAGGCCGCGACCGTCGAGCATTGCCGTTTCGATGAGTTCCTTCGGAATCGCACGGATCGCGGGCCAGACGATGAGCATCGCGACTGGGAAGAACCGTACGAGCGCCGCCCACGCACCGGGCACCGGCGACGGTTGATCGTAGAGTGCCGAACGGATCGGCGGGAATGCCGGGTGAATGTCGAGCGTGCGAAACAGCATTTCTTCCAAGGAAATCAGCAAATCGATGAGTTCCTTCAACCCGAAGCCAACCAGCGGCGCGGGCATAACCCAGGTGACGGCAACGAGCGCAATCAACAGCCCGGAACCGATACGCGAACCGCGAACGACCCAGCACGCGAGTGTCGCCAACAGTGCGGCAGCCATGCCCGTGACAATCGCTGACAGGGTATTGTCGACGAACATCATGCCGTTCAACTGCACGGTGCGGCCGAGTTGTTCGAGCAGGAACTTTATCGTAAATCCTGCGTTCGTCGCGCCGCCGCCCGCCTTCCAAACCAGCGCCGAACACGGCACCCCAACGAACAACGCCGCCGTACCCCAAGCGGTGATGCCCATACTGATGCGAGTCAATCGCCCGACCTGGAACGGTCGCATCGGCGACCGTTCCAGATTCGCGCCGGTGATGTTTGCCATTCGCCGTAAGAGTACGAATGCGGCACACGCGGCGAGCGCACACACTGGCAATGCCACCGCGACGGCCGCACTTACGCCAGCGGGGAAGCCGACGAGTTGCGCGTACACTTCCTCTGCGAACGTGCGAACCATCATGGCATCGGTGACGGCGATCTCCGTCGCGGTCTGTACCGCCACCCACGCAGTCGCCGCCACCGCACCGAGTATCAGTCGCGGGCCAATGGCGTAACGGGCAACCGCACGCGGGCCGCCGCTCTGCATCGCTTCTTCTTCGACGCTGTTATCGGCGGAGTGCAAACTGAGCGCCACCAGCGCCATCGCCCACGGGATGCCCGCCATGCCGTGGACCCATGCGGCGGGCAATAACCCTTGCGACCAAGGCCGCCACGCGATTTCACCCGGCGCGGGCAGCCACGAACCGAAGACGATTTGCCACGCCACCGCATACACCGGCAACGGCACGAACAGCCCGAGCGCCGTTAAGCCGATGAGCGCATTTCGCCCCGGTACCGCGAACCGCGCAACGATTACACCACCGATGGCACCGATCGGTATTGCGACTGCAACCGAGAGTAACGCGAGCCAGAGGGTGTTCCCGGCGAGTGCCGCGAAACGGTCGACTTCGCGCCATGCCGCCCAACCGTGTGGATCGCGCACTGTCACCGCACTGACAGTCGCAATCGGACTGACCAGTACGACGAAAAGGATCGCGATCGTGACCCCGCGAATGATTGCCACCGGCGACTCCGATTCGATTTGAAGTGCAAACGGTTGCCGTGCGTCGTGTGGCCGGGTATCGTTTGCTTGCACCCCACATACTACGACGGGCAATCGAAAATGGCTGGTTTCCACGCGCCTCCTCCTTCGGACGAACCGCGCGATGCGGTCGTCGAAGCCCATAATGCACGCATCGGATTATGGCTGTTCGCGCTCTATGCGAGCGTTTACGCGGCGTTCGTGGCAATCAACGCCTTCTGGCCGCAGATGATGAACGCGGTTGCGTTCGACGGCCTGAACGTCGCCACGATCTACGGATTGGGCTTGATCGTCGGGGCGTTCGTCATCTCGCTCGTCTACGCATTCATTTGTCGCGTGCCGGGGGGCCGGTCGTGAACTACGAAACCTCTCCCACGGCGGTGGTAGTGTTTGCACTGTTCGTGGGGGCCACGCTCGCGCTGAGTTTATACCTCGGACGGCGAACGCGAACCGCAGCCAGTTACTACGCCGCTGGCGGTGGCGTGTCGTGGTTCGTGAACGGCATCGCCTTCGCGGGCGACTACCTCTCGGCTGCGTCGTTCCTCGGCATCTGCGGCATGATCGCCTTCTACGGCTACGATGGTTTCCTCTACTCGATTGGCTACCTCGCCGGGTGGATCGTCGCGCTCTTGGTGATTGCCGAACCGCTCAAACGCCGGGGGAAGTATACCTTCGCCGATGCCATCGATAGCGAGTTCCAATCGCGTGGCATCAAGCTCGTCGCCGCGATCAGCACGCTCGTCGTCAGCCTGTTTTACTTGATCCCGCAAATGGTCGGCGCAGGCGTACTCGTCCGTCCGTTGCTCGGGTTGCCGCACGCAGCAGGCGTCGTCATGGTCGGTGCGGTGGTCGTGTTCATCGTCGCCACGGCGGGGATGGCTTCGACGACGTATGTGCAGTTTCTCAAAGGCTCGTTGTTGTTGTTGTTCACGGGAATTCTCACGGTGATGATCCTCAATCGCGGGTTGAAAGTCGACAACAGCCCGGAGGCGAACTCGCCGCAAACCGTGGTCGTGAACGGCGATGGCAGCAAGGTCGTCAACGGCGTCGAAGGGGGGCCACTGCGACCCGTGGGGCACGTGAGTAAACTGCCGGGGGGAATAAGCGAGACGGGGCCGCTCGGGCCGATCGAGTTCCTGAAAACCATTCGCGAAAGCGAAATCGTACTTTGGACGACGAAGAAACAACCCGATGGCACGACGGTCTATTCGCCGAAGCCGACGTCTGGTGAAGCGATCCTTCGCCCCGGTAACAGCCCGACGTTTCAAGGCTTGGCAGGTAGTTCGACGGCGGCGCGCTGGAACTTCGTGTCGCTCATGTTGGCGCTCTTCTGCGGTACCGCGTCGCTACCGCACATCCTCATCCGCTATTACACCGTCAAAGACGCCGCCGCCGCACGGAAGAGCACGATCGTCGGCATCGCCGCGATCGGCTGCTTCTATTTGCTCACGTTATTCCTCGGCCTCGGTGCCATGACCGGCGGGGCACTGGACCCGAGTAACAGCAACATGTCCGCACCGCTTCTGGCGAAGAGTTTCGGCGTGTTGCCGTTCGCGATTATCTCGGCGGTCGCGTTCACGACGGTGTTGGGCACGGTCAGCGGGTTGATCGTTGCGGCATGTGGGGCCGTCGTTCACGATGTCATCGGCGGCTATCTGAAGATCGAACTCGCCGACGCGAAGAAGGTCTGGGCGGGCAAACTGGCAGCGATCTTCGTCGGCATTATCGCGGTCGTGCTGGGTATCTTGTTCGAGAAAATGAACGTGAACTTCCTCGTCGGTTGGGCGTTCAGCGTCGCTGCCTCCGCAAATCTCCCCGCACTCGTGATGATCCTATTTTGGAAACGCACGACCAAACAAGGCGTGATCGCCTCGATTTTGTTCGGCATGATCTCATCGCTCGCGTGGATTTTGCTCAGCGGCGATACGTTCAAAGATGTCTACGGGCTATCGCCGGAGCAATCGATCGTGCCGTTCAGTCAACCGGGAATCGTCACGATCCCGCTCAGCTTCGTCGTGCTCGTGTGCGTATCGTTGGCCACCCGCAAACGTGTCAGTTAAAGGGCAAGGTTCAAAAGCGGATTGCCGTTTTGCCGAACGGTTTTGTTAGCCCGACGCGCCAGCGAGGAATTATCATCGTTTCCACGACGGCGTGCCTTTTTGAAGTGGCGCTATCAGACGCGATGTGGATTCGCGCATTGACTTCCAAGCCGCTTTGGCAACGTTTCATTTCGAAAACCCAGCGAGCGGCACGCTTACGAGCAATGCCGGTGACTTAAGGCGCAAAGTGAGAGCTTCCAAGCTATTCTGACGTTTACGAAGACCTCAGATCGCAAGGAAGCTCTCATGATTGATGCTACGACCGTCACCGATTCTGCCCACTCGGACTCGCTCGATTCCATTCCGTTTGTTCGCGGACTCGCGAAGCTCATCCCGCCCGAACGACTCCAGGCCATCC
>JAYVXI010000282.1:0-10226 GCA_043785305.1 Limnoglobus sp.
TCGAGTATTGACGGATTGTTGTAACTCCAATCAATACCACATCTTAGGCCGCCGCGCTACTCCACTTTCGCAAAAGCGATGAAATATCCGGGCTAACAATACCGTACGCCGGGCATGATCGTTTTGCGTCGCGTCTCGCAGACTCGCCACGACTCCCTCGCTAGGGCTAACAATTCGGAACTATCGCCACTCGCCACTAAATCCCACCCGTTCGCACTTTGCCCATGATATTCACTTGCCAGTATTGGCGGCTGATGACATCGAGGCAGGTGAGCCAGCCGCCGTTGTAGGCGTTGGTATCGATACAGATCGTGCTACCGAGATCGAGAATTTCGCCGGACTTTTGCGAAGAATGCCCGACGATGACGGTCTTGCCGGTGATGTGTCGAATCGGTTGTGCGGGGTTCAGGAATTCCCAGAACAGCCACAGTTCCTTCTGTTCGTTCAGTGGCAACTGCGGATCGACCCCGGCGTGGACGAAAATGTGCGTGTCGGTTTCGTAATAGTCCAGGCAGTCGTTTTCGAGGAACTGCCAGTGGTCGGTGGGGACATCGTTGAGCGTGCCCGTGCGACCGGGCGACGGGCCGTACGAGCCGAGCGCCTGCAACCCGCCGCATCGGCTCCAACTTTTGAATTCCGCTGCATCGTTCCGGGAACGCAGCATCATCATTTCGTGATTGCCGCGAAGGGTAATCGTTCGGCAAGTTTTGCGAATCGCGAGGATGCGATCGATGACGCCGCGCGAATCTGGACCGCGATCGACGTAATCCCCGAGGAAAATCAGTGTGTCATCGGGGGTCGGCTGTACGGCCGCCAGCAGATCGTCGAGCATCGCCGAACAGCCGTGAATATCGCCAAAAGCGAGCGTTCTCATTCGACAACTGTAGCAGACGTTTCGCGATTTACCCACTCCGCCATTTCTCGAAGGCATTCTTGGTAATCGCCTGAACTCGCGAATCGACGCCGTGCGGGCGGCCGTTGTGGACGAACGGCAGAATGAATCCCGGTGGCGAACTCAGTCCCATCGCCCAGAAAATCGTACTCGCATTGAACACGGTGTTGCCCTTCGGCCCAGGGTAGATCGTCGCTTCCCAGTGCGATTCGGCTTCGCCGCCATTGATCGTCTTCCCGGCGGCAATCACTTCGAGGCCAGGAATTGCCGCGGGGTCGCCGTGAAATTCCCAGCCGACGAGTCCCGGAATGCGGTCGCCCTTCTTCATACCGGTGCCGGCGAATAGCCAGTGATCGGGCTTCGTCACGATCCAGTCGCCGGAGCCGTTAAACGGGGAAACCGTCTGCGCACCGATCAACGCCGCTTCGCTCGGCGCTTCGCGGGGCAGGTCGGCCATCCAGGGATCTTCGCCCTTGCGGATGCCACCGAATCGGCCCATTCGCTCAATAGAACGCCCCTCGCGATCGATGACGAAACAGACCGAGTTCCCGCTAAAGAAACCGAAGTTGACACCGCGTTTCACCGCTTCGAGGCAACTGTCGTATTGCTTGCGGGTCCAGTATTCGTCGTGCCCGACCGACAGAAACGCCTTCGCTCGGGTGAGGTACTCCACGCCGCCCGCATCGACGTCTTCGTTCGCGCAATAAGTCACGTCGTAACCTTGTTGCTCGATCCAGTACGCGAACGGGAACTCCCACAACAGGAACTCGCCCGAACCCAGCGACAGTGCGTGATCGACGACTTGCGGGTACTTCGCGTACGGCCTTGCGAAACTCACTTGGACGCCCGAAACGAGCGGTTTCTTGTCGGCACGGTCGTTGTCGTAAAGCGAGTGGTTATCGGGCCACTTGTTGTAAGCCTGCCAGGTGTTCGTGCTGCACTGGAAGAGGAAATCGGCAGGGCGGTCGTCGCGGACGATGAACGTGATGTAGCTCTGGTACCGGTGGTTTTTCGCCGAGAGTTTCCCGATGTAAACGCCGCTCGGCCAGTCGCTGGGGATGGTCAATTCCGTACTGGCGTCCCACTGGCACTCGTGGAGCCGCTTTTCGCCCATCTTCGGCGTCGGCTGCGGTTTCCCGTCAAACGGCCCGAGCGTCGTCATATGTCGGCCACCGTGGCCCTGATAATACCCGAGCCGATAGATGTCGATCGTGAACGACGAAGCGGGGTTGGTGCTGATATGTAAGCCGATTTTCTCGCCCGCCTTCACACTCGTGCGCGAACAATAGCCTTCGATGAGCGAGGACCGAAACTTCGCCTTGCCGTCGAACTTGACGTACGTGAGTTGCCAGTCGGTCGTTCCCGGTTTGGCGTTCTCAATTGAAATCGCACGGTTCGCGGCAGGGGCGGACGCGGTGCTGAGGGCCGCCACACTCGCGGCAAGTAACGCACGACGGGTGATCTCAGGCATTGTATCGCTTTCGTGTTTGGCAATTCTTGGCACGAACATTACCGACATCGTACGACAAAGGCGCACTCTCGTCGCGCGTGACTTCACATCGTCAGTGTACTTGCGTACCATAGCCGTATGTTGCGCGAACTGGCCGTTCAAAACCTCGCCGTGATCGAAGATGTTCGGGTCGAGCTGCGCTCTGGCTTCTGCGCCTGGACGGGCGAAACCGGGGCGGGCAAATCGCTGCTTCTCGGTGCGCTCGGGCTGCTCCTGGGCGAGCGCGGCTCGGTCGATCTCATCCGCACGGGTGCCGAGGAACTCCGCGTCACGGGGCGATTCGATTTCATTCGCCTCGAACAAAAACAAGCCGTCGAAGCGATCCTCAACGACACGCTCTCTGAAGACGAACTGATCGTGACGAGGCGACTGTCGCGCTCCGGCCGCAGTACCGCACTCGTCAACGAGCAACCGGTGGCGGTCACCACGCTCAAGCGGCTCGGTGAAATTCTCGTCGATGTTCACGGGCAGCGCGAAAGTTACTCGCTGCTTCAGCCCGCGTATCAGCTCGAAGTCCTCGATGCGTTCGGACGATTGGCCGAACCGCGTGCGAAGTATATCGCCGCCGCCGACAAGGTTCGCGAACTCCGCAAGATGCACAAATCGTTATCCGATGCGCGCCAGACACGGCAACGCGAACTGGCACTACTGCGGTTCGAGCGCGACGAACTCGATGCGGCGAACTTGCAGCCGAACGAATGGCAATCGCTGCAAAAAGAGCGTGAGACGCGGATTCACGCACAGTCGCTCACCAAATTTACCGCGAGCGTGGCCAGCCGACTTTACGACGACGAAGGCTCGGTCGTCGAGACGCTCGGCCGCCTCATCAAAGAGGCCCATCACTGGTCTGCGATCAGCGACACGCTCGCCGATGTCGCGAAGCGGCTCGATGCGTTACGCCCCGAAGTGCAAGACCTTGCGGAAACGTGCCGCGATCTTTCGGAGACATTTGAAGCCGACCCCGAACGCCTCGATGAAATCGAACAACGAATTCAGTTCCTCGGGAAACTCACGTCGAAATACGGCCAATCGGTCGAAGAATTGATCGCGTATCAGGAGTCGCTCGAAAGCAAAGCGACGACGCTCCAGCGACAGGAAGACGACCTAGCAGGGGTCGAATCGCAGTTGCGGCCCGCGTTTCAGGAGTGGAAATCGCTCGCCGATAAGCTGAGCGTACAGCGTGCGAAAGTGGCGAAGAAACTCGCGGCGGAAGCGCAGAAACATTTGTTCGATTTGCAGATGGCCAAGGCGAAACTCGATGTGACGCTCGAAACGATTCCGCTCGGCGACGACCCGATGACCGGCGACATCCCCGCGTTCGGTATCGATCAAATGGAAATTTTACTGACGGCGAACCCCGGCGAGCCAGCGAGGCCGTTACGCAAAGTCGCATCGGGCGGGGAACTGTCGCGAACGATGCTCGCGTTGAAGACCGTGCTGGCCGCGCACGACCCCGTTCGCACACTCGTCGTGTTCGATGAAATCGATGCGAACGTCGGCGGGCGTCTCGGCGACGTGCTGGGTCAGAAACTTGCGGGCCTCGGGGTTTCGCACCAAGTATTGTGCGTGACGCACCTGCCGCAAGTCGCGAGTTACGCCGCACACCAGTGGACGATCCGCAAGCAGATTTCCGGCAAACGCACCTCGACGACAATCGCGCCACTAGAAACACTCGACGACCGCGTCGAAGAATTAGCAATGATGTTGCGCGGCGAATCGCGTTCCGAGACCACGCGAAAAGAAGCCGCCGAGATGCTCAAGGCCGCCCAAAAACGATAGTGGTGTGGAACGGAATAATCGGAATTTGAAGGAATTGCTCGATGACTGAGGGTGTGTCAATGGCGCGAGCGAAGATGGAATTACAGGAGGTATTTGACCATCTTTTCATCGCGCCGCTTTCGACGCACAACTGGGCATCTCGCCGTGGAAGGTCGCACTGGGTTGAGTTGGAGGGATGGCAGGATTCGATGGCCGGCCCTCTGTCGGCCATCGCTGACACGGGTGGCTGTGATTACGTTTACCTCCGCGACGACTGGTACTTTGAAGTTGTAGACGACCCACAGAGTCTTCGGTCACGGTTGCTACAGTGGCATGCAGGACTGTTGATTGGGGTCGAGAGGTTCGATCCTATCGGAACGTACGAAACTTTAGACTTCACATTTATGCAATCGTTGGTTGAGCGGATGAGGGAGTTGGTTGAGAGGGCGTGTGTTATCGAACAGGCACGTTGGCAATCAACAAGGACCGAGGGTTTCCGATGAACGTATTCTTGCTGTGGCATGCTCGCAAGCTACCTGACGATGAGGACGGTGATAAGCTCATCGGCGTTTACGCGACAGCCGACGATGCGGATCGGGCCAAGCAGCGGGCATTGAGCCTGCCCGGATTTCGTGACTCACCAGAAGGGTTTGAACTCGACCGGTACATCGTGGGCCAAGATAACTGGAAAGAGGGCTTCTTTCGCGTTGACGGTGGTGTTTGAAGTGGCTTCAAGCTCATGGAATTAGTCAGCGAGACCTAAAGCCATCGCGCGACAGTTCCAAACATTTATTGTTTTGTCGTTGTTGTTCTGTCGGTGCCACATCGCAATGCCTTTTCGACCCACTCGTACCCGTGAACAGTTAAGTTTCATTTCCCATCGCGATTGAATCGGATCTGGCAACCGCGAGCGATGGTTTCGGCTTTCTCGACTGTTTTACCAGCGGTAATCGCAAGCAACGCGGCTTCGACGTGGTTGACTTTCGCTTCCTCGGCGTTGGTCTTATCGTCGAACGCACCCATGTAGACGATCTTGCGTTCCTCGTTTAACACGAAAAACTCCGGCGTGTAGATTGCGCCGTATGCCTTCGCGATTTCTTGCGACGGATCGTAGAGATACGCATATGGCAACTTCTTTTTCTCCGCGCGTTCCTTCATCTTCGGCAGTTGATCGACTTTGATGGTGTTCACATTGATCGCCACGACGGCGATTTTGCTGTCTGGCCCGGCGTGCTTCTTCGCGAAGGCGATGATGCGATCTTCGTAGTCAACCGCGATCAAACAACTGTTGCAAGTGAAGACGACCACGACCGCGTCCTTGTCTTTGAGGTCTGCGAGCGCGTGCAACTTGCCATCGGTACCTTCGAGGTCTTTCCATGCCGGCGCGGCATCGCCGATGCTGCGTTTCTTGTTGAATTCGCCTGCCGTTGCCGCGGTCGTAACGAGCAAAGCGATGGCGAGCGTGCGGAGAATCTGCGAGCGAATCATGATCGGACCCCGTGCAGTGACTGGGTAGAATACACAATTCTATCGCATTACCGTTGAACATTCGATGAATACGTGAGATATTATCAATCTCTCTCTTGGAGGATTTATGTCGCTCATCGCTCGCGTTGTCTTTACTGTCGCAGTGGCCATCGTCGCGTCGCCCTCATTCGCACAAGATGCCAAGCCGGCGGAACTCGAACAGGTGTTCGTCGACGCTCTGAATAGCAACAAAATGCTCTCAAAAGGCGAATATAAAGCGGTACGCTCGGTGATGTCGTCGTATTTCGAGAAGAAGTACGATGCCGATATTCGCGCAGGTTTCGACAAAGAATACGAAGCAATCACCCAGTTCCTCAAGGACAATCCCGAGATCCGCGACATGCTGTTCACGGCGCTCAACCCCGAAGACGATCAGTTCGAGGAAGCCCTGAAAATATTCCGCGAGCTATACAAACTCGGACCGGACAAGCTGAAGGCGCACGCGAATCTGGCGATTGCGATCTGCGTCGTCTGGGACAATCCGAAGGCGATCTACGACTATCGCCAACATCAGCGGCGTACGCGGAGTAACCTGCCCGTCGATCCGATGACGATCGGCTGGAAGGAGAACTACGAGTATTTCATTTCGCGTGAAGGCGAATTGAAAGGTGTGGTGCAAAATCTACCTTGGGAGTTTCTCGTACATATGGTCAACAATCGCACGCCCGGAACGGAACGCGATTGGGCGATCAAAAACTACATGAAGAAGCGCACCGGCATTGGCGGCATCTATAAGGAAATCGTCTACGACAAAGAGATGCTTCGCACCGAGCAAAAAAACGGCGGCGGCAAGGGCGAATGCAGACTCACGGGCAACGACTACACGCTCGAAGGCGTCAAGAAATACGGTGGGGTCTGCGCGCAACAGGCGGACTTTTCGGCACGGGTGGCGAAGAGTATCGCGGTGCCTGCGGAGTACGTCTGGGGCGAAGGCAACAGCGGCGGTTTGCACGCCTGGGTGATGTGGGTCGAAATTAAAAACATCACGAAAGAGAAGATCGATTTCATCATGGCGTCCGAGGGGCGTTACTTCGGCGATCAGTTTTACATCGGCCACCTCACCGACCCGAAGAGCGGCCGCCCGATTACGGATCGAGACATGGAACGACGCCTCGCCACGATCGGCGTCGCACCGCAAAACGCACGTCATGCCGATCTTCTCATGCGAATGTACCCATATTACAAGGAAAAAAAGGAACTCACGCCGAAACAGCAAGTCGTGTTCCTGAAGAAAGTGTTCGAGATTTTCCCGCACTGCGAGAAAGCCTGGACCGAACTTGCGGAGGTCGCGAAGGACGGCAAAACCATCGACCCACCCGATGCGGTCAACCTCGCGAACAAGGCGTTCACCAGCTTCGCGGGTTACCCCGATTTTAGCTGGACGTTGTTCGACCCGATTTTAACGAGCCAAAAGGACAAAACGCAACGCGGGTCGGTCTTCGAGAAAGCAGTGCTGAAGTACGAGTCCCTCGGTCGCCCGGACTTGGCGTGCGAGTGCCGGATCAAGTGGTCAGAGTACATCGAAGATGCGAAAGATTACAAGAAAGCCGCCGAGGGTTTGGCACAGACGATCAGCAAGTTTCCCGGCGAAGGGCGTTACGTGCCGAAGGTGCTCGATAAACTTGCGGAAGTGTGTGCGAACTATAAGGATGGCACGAAGAAACTCGCGAAGTTCTATACGGAGTTTCTACCGCGAATCCCAAAAACGCGCGGCGACGAAGTGACCGATTACGCCGTCAAGGTTCACGAACAAGCCCATGCATTCTTCAAGTCGAACAACATGCCGAAAGAAGCGGCCCAAGTCGAAGCGGTGTTGATCCCACTCAAGCGGGCCAAGCCGGGTAAACCATAGACGTAACCATTCAGACCTATGATGCTTCACGCCGAAACCGAGCTTGATTGCGGTCGGAACGCCCTGGAGGGGTGTAGGAGTATAGAGTCGAGAAGTGGCGCGGTGGTCGATCTTCGAGAAGCACCTGGGTTCCGTTAGTGCGGTCTCGCAGTAAGCAGATGACCGCGTTGGGCTGTAAGGTTTCCCAGCAAATCGGACAGGCACGCTGCGGAGCAGGGGTCGCCTTCTCCTGGACAGCCGATGATGCAAGAGTCGGTATGGAAAGTACCTGCCCACAGGCAGCGCACTTGCCCCGCTTTCCGGCAAGTTCCTCTTTGACTTGGAATTGTTTGCCGCACGTGCAGGTAACGCGAATCGCCATCAGATTGCTCCCAACAGTGCTTAAAAGTGATGCATACTCCCTAACAACAAGTAAATGAAATTGCTTCAGCCAATTTCTACTAGTTGTTCGTCTAAAATGGAAGATGCCAGCCGTGTAGGAATTCACGGGATTTCTATCACTTTGCAGAATTGTGTCGCATCGCGTTTTGGATGTCAACACAATTATGACTGGAGATACGCCGATTTCATCTGAGCCTACATTTCACAGCTAATTCTGAGTTTTTGCTTTCGCTAAAACACGGACGTCGCCTTCCCTCGCAGTTAATCCAATGCGGTCGAGGTACTCGCAGAGTGGGATTGCGTATTTTCGCGTCGTGCCGAGTAGGTCGCGGATTTCTGCCACCGTGGCACCGGGGCCGGGGGTCAGTCGCTCGGTGACTTTGCGTTGCATTTGCGCATCGACCTCGGCATCGAGGAAGATTTCGTCGTTGACGCGAACGATGTGCCCTTCGGCAATCGCGACTTCGTAGATGTCTTTCAACGAAGCCGCATTTCCTGCCGCCAGATTGACGAAGCTTGCCGGTTCGGGCGGTGCGAGCCCGGCTTTCTTGTGCTCCTCGACGATGCGATCTTTCAGTTTGCGCTGGTTCGCACTCAGCTTCGGCTTGAAGTCGCTGCGTGCGATTCGTCGTGCGTCGCCGACGAGTTGCTTCGTTTTAATCAGTCGGTCGACGATCACTTGTAACATCGGTTCGTTGCCGATGTAATCGAGTCGGGCGAGCGTTTTCTGGCGGTCGTGGTTCGTCATCAGCGGCGTTTGTTCGTGCAACGCGGCGAGACATTGCAAGATGCGTTCGCCGAGTTCCTGCACGCGATCCGTGTGAACGTAGACTTTCCGTGCGGGCGGCAACACGAGTTCGACGATGTCGCCCTTTGCCATCATTTGTTGAATCGCGGTATCGACGGCATCGGTTTTCCAACCGGCATCGCGAACGAGATCGTTCGGCGCGAAGCCACGAAAGCCGGAAAACCAAGCCGAAGCGACGGCGCGTGTATCGAGGTCGTCCGAACCGAGGCGTTCGATCCACTCCATCGATTCCAGATGTCGCCGGCGCAACTTCGTCGCGTTTGGCTGCACGATCCGCCCACCTCCGAGCGTATTTTCCGCCGACGAATCGCGCACGACGAACGGCTGCCCCCACACCGCTGTTACGGGCGATTCGAGGAAGAGTTGGGCCATCGCACTCGAGCCGGGTTCGACGCGATCGCAATCGAGCAGGGACACCGTCGCCATCACTTCCGCCGTGCCGATGTGCAAGCGAACGGGCAGCCGATGCTTGATCGCCCGCCGTTGGCCGGACAGCGCCCGCAACTGCACGGTCAGGACTTTGCTCGGTTCGAGGTAGCCGTTCGCGGCGATTTCCTGGCCGCGCGCCACCATTTCGTGCGGCACACCGGGTAGGTTGATCGCAGCCCGTTGACCGCGATGCACGGTCGTCACCGCCGTGCCGTGATGGTTGAGCGAACGCACCCGCACCGGTTCGAGGGTGCCATCGGTTTTGTGCCACGTCAGTTCGTCACCGACCGACAATTGGCCCGAAATAACCGTCCCCGTAACGATCGTGCCATGCCCTTGCAAAATGAACGAACGATCGATCGCCATGCGAAACCACTCGGCCTCGCTGCGTTGGATGATCTTCTGGCAAATCACTTCGAGCGTCACCTTCAGTTCCGCGATCCCCGCACCCGTCGTCGCCGATGTCGAAAGGATCGGCGCACCTTCGAGGAACGTGCCTTTTACCAAATCCTCGATTTCCAGTTCGACGACTTCGCGGGTAATGTCGTCGACGAGGTCGGCCTTCGTGAGCACGACGACGCCGTGCTGTATATCGAGCAGTTGCAAGATTTCGAGGTGTTCGCGGGTTTGCGGCATAATCGAATCGTCGGCGGCAACGATGAACGCGACGAGGTCGATACCGGTTGCCCCCGCGAGCATGTTTTTCACGAACCGCTCGTGGCCGGGAACATCGACGATACCGAGGTGAAACTCGCCGAGGGGCAGGCTTGCGAAACCGATGTCGATGGTGATGCCGCGGGCTTTCTCTTCGGGCAAACGGTCGCAATCGACCCCCGTGAGCGCCTTCACGAGCGATGTCTTTCCATGATCGATGTGGCCAGCGGTGCCGAGAATCAGGTCGCGGGGCATGATAGTTTCCAGGGGTGATGCAACCGTCATTGTACCGACGAACCGAAAACGTCTTGCAATCCTCTAATTCTACTGTATCTTCGTGCTTTCTTGCCGCAAGGAATTGTGGGATAATCGTTTGCATTCGCTCGCGTTTTACGGGAGTCCGTCATGGACGAAC
>JAYVXI010000283.1:0-65719 GCA_043785305.1 Limnoglobus sp.
AAGTCGTCCAGTACCTTCGAGTTGCTCGCAGATCCGAGCCAGCTCAAGTACAAGGTGGAAATGCCCACAACCGCTTAACTTGATGCCAATGGGGAAACCGCTGTCGTCCCCCACGCGCCGGAAGGCGAAGCGCCGATCGCCATCAAGTCCGTGCCACCCGAGAAACGCCGACTCTGTCGCGGCACCAGCCATCGACTTGACGGGATACCGCACCAGTTCGCAAACAAGCCCGAGTTTATGCATCATACAGCCATTGATGGCCGTCACTTTCACTAAACAGCCTGCGGGCGGCCACGGCAACCCTCGTTTTTACGGGAAGATCGGTCAGCAGCGAAACGACGAGCACATTGCTCTCGCAGCCAACAGTCAAATCGAAAACGTCGCAAGTGCAAGGCTTGCCGCGTTCCTTTGGTCGCGTCACGTCACGAGATCGTTTGTTGCCCATATCGATTGCAGCGAATCAAGCCAGCTAACAGGTGTTTATCCCAATCTCTACGTGGGTTAAACAATTTAGTCTGAATCCATAGATGAGATAATATCGAGCTTCCGAACGTCGTGTCAAGGATTTTTGCAATTCGATAACATTACAGATTTGGACATCCGGCCAATTCTCGTTCCCGTTTCGCCGCGCCGCGTAGTCTTCGGAGCGAAGCGCGTGAGCTACTTACGTGGAGCACGCGGCTCGCGTGCAGGGCAGTCAGACCACACGCGAGCCGCGTGCGCTACTTATCGCTGCGCAAAGCCTTCGCGGCGCGGCGAATTCATCCCGATTCGGCCTCACCCACACGAATGCGAACAGTCAAAAAATCCAACGCGATCTGCCGTAAGTCGACTTTTGCACGGTGTCGCGAAGTGTCGTGAAAGTGTCTCCAAGTGTCGTGAGAATGTCGTGCGCGGTCGATTTCATGTCGTGCTCGGTCGATTTTGTGTCGCACTCGGTCGATTTTTGGTCGGTATTTACGGCGAGTGCGAATCGAATGACCATCGACGTAACCCACAACATCCGTTCGAGATGCAGCAAAAACCAGCGAAACCGATCGGCGATTTGCGATCAAAAGTGGCGTTTTGAGACCGAAAATGACCCCAAAAAACGGTTTTGGAGCCTCCGCAATTGTGACTTACGTCGATTCCGAACGAGCACATCCGACAAACTCGCGGCAATTCCCTTCGCGCGCTGTAGCCGCGCTCCGCTTCGGTTGCTAGGTTAGTCGTTCTCGAAATCGTTAGAGATCCGTCGAGGATATTGATTGTGGCCGTAGTCATTCGCATGAAACAAATGGGTCGGACGCACCGACATTACTACCGCATTGTGGCGATTGACAAGCGTCAACCGCGCGACGGGAAGGTGATCGAAGAACTCGGCACCTACGACCCGCACGTAGCGGACAAGGAGCGTCGCGTCACTTTGATCCCCTCGCGGATCAAGTACTGGCAGAGCGTCGGGGCGATTGCCTCCGAAACGTGCCTCGCGATCTTCAAGAAGTTCAACGCGAAGTGGGAAAAGATCGAAACGGATGAGGCGGCCATGGCCGTCGCAGCCAAAGCGAAAGCGACGGCGGAAACCGCCGCCGTGAAGTAACCACCGGTGAACGGCACTGAATGCCCCGCACCTGGGGCCATCCGGTTCGACGTGCTGACCCTCTTCCCGGATCTCTTCCAAGGGTATCTGACGCAGAGCCTGCTGAAACTGGCGATCGCCGCCGGTCTCGTGCAGATTCACCTATGGAACATCCGCGATTGGGCGGCAGGTAAGCATAAGTCGGTCGACGATCGGCCATTCGGAGGCGGGCCGGGAATGGTCCTGATGCCCGATCCGGTCGTCGATTGCGTCGAGGCGGTTCGCGGAAAAGCCGAGCCACCTGGCCGCGTGATTATGCTCACGCCGGCCGGTCGAAGGCTCGATCAACGGTTCGTGGCCGAATTGGCCAAGGAACCGCGGTTGTTGTTGTTGTGTGGGCGATACGAAGGCTTCGACGATCGCATCCGGCAAGAACTCGACCCCATTGAAATATCCGTCGGCGACTTCATCTGCAACGGTGGGGAAGTCCCGGCAATGGTCGTGATCGACAGCGTGATTCGCCTGATTCCCGGCGTACTGGGAGACGAATGCAGCGCGGTCGATGAGAGCCACAGTGAGCCGGGGCGTATCGAATACCCTCAGTTTACAAGGCCCCGAGTGTACCGCGGGCGAGATGTGCCCGAGGTACTGCTTAACGGAAACCACCAGGCTATCGCCGCATGGCGGGCCGAACAATCGAAACGGCGGAGCGAACGAATTTCGCACCCGCGTACGGGAGATAACGATGCAAAACCGCCTACTCGAGATCATTGAGACCTCGAATAAAAAATCCGACGTGCCCGATTTTCGCATCGGCGACACGATCGATGTTCATCAAAAGCTCCTCGACGGCCAAAAGGAGCGGACGCAAGTATTTAGCGGCACCGTGATCGCCCGTAGCGGCACCGGCGTCCGCGAAATGGTCACCGTTCGTCACCTCGTCCAGGGCGAAGGCGTCGAACGGATCTTCCCGATTCACTCGCCTCGGATCGCGAGGATCGAAATCAAGAAGGCCGGTATGGTTCGCCGTGCGAAACTGTACTACCTCCGGAAACGCGTCGGCAAAAAGACGAAGATCAAGAACGACGTCAAGCGCCAAGGCATTATCGACAAGGCACTGAAAGCCGCTGCCGAAGCCGGTACCCGCGCCGCCCAAGACGCCGCCGCCAAAGCGAAGGCCGAAGGCGGAACCAGCAAGCGGTCCGCAAAGAAGGCACTCAAAGCTGCCGAAGCCGCCACGAAGAAGAAGTAAATTCTGAAGGGAACCACGAATCACACGAAATACACGAATGGAAATCAGATGCATCGCTCCCGATGCAATCTCTTCACCACACTCGGTATTTCAAGCGTATTGTTTCGTGTAATTCGTGGTAAGTTCTAAAATAACCCTGGGATTTCCGGGATAGCAAATGACCCCGCCACCCGATGTCAGCTTCTCCCGCTGGCCGTGGTGGCGTCGCTGGTTCGGCCGCCGATCCGAACGATCTGCGGCCCAATTCCTCCGCAAAATCGGCTACCGCATCGTGGCCAGCAACGTCGAAGATGCGACCGGCGAAATCGATCTCATTGCCATCGACGGACGAACGATTGTCATCGTCGAGGTTCGCTCCACTTCCTCCGACGATCTGTTACGCACCATCGAATCGGTCGATCTCCGCAAGCAACGCAAACTCACGCAGGCCGCCATCCGCTACCTCACCCGTCGCCGCGTGCTCGACCAGGCATTCCGCTTCGATATCATCGCAATCAGTTGGCCCGCCAACGCCCGCGTGCCCGTCATTCGGCATATCCCGAATGCCTTCGAAGCCGTCGGCCGACACCAGATGTTCTCTTGAAAAGGTCGAATCATGTCGCACGCCTTCCTCCCCGCCGACGAACAACTCGCGATCCTGCTTCGCGGGGCCGCACACGTCGAGAAAGTCGATGAGTTTCGCCAGAAACTCGAACGCAGCCGCACTTCCGGCAAGCCACTTCGCGTGAAGTATGGCATCGACCCTACGGGCTTCGACGTTCACCTCGGGCATACCGTCCCGCTGCGGAAACTGCGGCAGTTCCAGGAACTCGGCCACAAGGCGGTGCTCATCATCGGCACGGCCACGGCACAAGTCGGCGACCCGTCTGGCCGCGATAGTTCCCGTATGGGTCTGACCACGGAACAGATCGCGAAGAATGCCGAAAGCTACCTGATTCAGATCGCGAAAGTCGTCGATGTCACGCTGGCCGAAGTCCGGCCCAACGGCGACTGGTTCGGCAAGTGGGGCTTCAGCGATATGCTGAAATTGCTGGCGAAAACCACGGTGCAGCAGATCCTCGCGCGGGAGGATTTCTCGAACCGCTTCCACTCGGTGCCTTCGGTGCCGATCGTCTTGCACGAGTGCCTGTACCCGCTGATGCAGGGCTGGGACAGCGTGGAAATTCAAGCCGATGTCGAACTCGGCGGCACCGAGCAATTGTTCAACCTGATGGTCGGCCGCGACCTCCAACGCGATGCGGGGCTGCCACCGCAAATCTGCCTGACACTGCCGATCTTGCGCGGCACCGATGGCGTCAAAAAGATGGGCAAAAGCATCGGCAACTACATCGGCGTCGGCGAAGCGGCCAAAGAGCAGTTCGGCAAAACGATGAGCATCCCCGATCCGCTTCTCCGCGAGTGGTTCGAGCTACTGACGGACCGTCCGACAGCGGAAATCGATGCGCTGTTGGCGGGCCATTTGGGCGATGCCAAGAAGACGCTCGCCGCCGAGATTGTGACGTTCTATCACGGCGCAAATGTGGCCGAGGCGATGCGTGCCGAGTGGGCGAAGCAGTTCGCGCAAAAGGGCGATCCCGACCAGATCGACGAGGTCAAAATCGCATCGTCCGAGTTCGCCGATGGCACGATCCCTGCGATGAAGTTGATCGTGGCCGCGGGGCTGTGCAAAAGCAACGGCGAAGCCCGCCAGAAGTTGAAAGAAGGCGCATTCAACTACGGCCCCGACCGCACGAAACCGGCCGACGAGAAAGCCGTCGTACCGATCGGAAATGGCACGGTTATTCGTCTGGGACGCAAGATACTGCGCGTGCGAATCGGGTAGGCACTGTTTGCGCTTCACGGCCCCGCCACGAACATGTACTCGACACCGCCCCAAAATGCGTCGACGAACGCTTGCCGTGAGATCGGCATACTGGATTGCGACCACTCGGCGAGCCTCGATATGGACAGACCGCAATCGGTTAGCAAGTCGTATACCTGCTCCGGCGTGTGGCCGTAGATGTCCAACCCGCCTTTGCCGCACTCGAAAATGACCGTGGGGCGGCAACGCCGGAGTAGGTTTTCTGCGCCGCGCAACACGCGATATTCCGCACCCTCAACGTCGATTTTGATCAGCGTAATTGTCGCGCCTTCGGGCACGATCGCGTCGAGCCGTTCCGTCTCGACCGTGATTTCTTCGACCCGCCCCGGATTCGCGCCGACATCGCGACGGACCATGCCGCTGAACCCATCCATCTGCGTGAAATGATTGAAAGTGACCGTCCCTTTCCCATCGCTGAGTGCGATTCGACGGCAATCGACCATCGGAAATCGCTTGCAAAGAAGCCGAAACAACCTCGGGATCGGCTCGAAGGCGAAATGGTTCCCGTCCGGCGCGAGCCGCACGATCTCGCGTAAAATCGAACCGCGGTTACAGCCAATATCGATTGCACGCGAGTCGCGTTGCAGTCTCGCCGTCAGCACCGCAATCGTATCCGCATCGCAAGAAGGAATCGGTTCCGGCACGAATGTACGATACAAATGCTTCAGCATTTTCTTCATGCGATTACCCTGTCACGAATGGGAAACGGGGTCGTGCGACTATTGCGACTGAATTTCGCGTTGCAGTTTTACGGCGTGTTTGGCGGCGTCGAGGCGGTCGCGGAGCGAAGTGAGTCCGGGGGTTTTCGATAGCAGATATTCGAGGTGCGGAATCGCCTCGTCGTAGCGCTCGTCGCTTTCGAGGTAGCGGGCGAAGGCGTCGCGGGTCGGGGCATCGTTCGGGGTCCGTGCGAGGGCGCGTTCCCAGGCGGCGATGGCTTCTACGGGTTGACCGAATTCGAGATAGGCGTTGGCGGCGTACCCCCATGCGGAGTCGTCGCGTTGGGCCAGCGCGACGATCGTTTGCAGGAACGGACGTCGCAGATCTTTTGAAGCCACGCGGTCTGGGTACAACGAATCGACGGCGAGTTGAATCGCGGTGGCATCGGCGGGGATGAGGTCGCGGAGCAGGCGTTCGGTGGGGGCGGGGCCAGCGGCGATGAGCACGGGGCGAACGAGTTTGGGCGAACGGGCGATGGCCGCGCGCCAACTGTTCCAGGCGGCGGGTTCGTCGCCGGCGGCCTTCTGCGCGACGCCGCACGCATAGCCGATGTACGGATCGACGGGCAGTATCCGTTGGGCGCGCTGCCAGTGGACGAGTGCCGGTTCGCCTTCGAGATATTGCTTCGCGTAAAGGCCAAATCGGGCGTGCGGTTGCGGTGCGAGCAAACAGGCAGCGCGTGCCGCCTGCGCGGCTTTCAACCCTGCGACAATGTGCGACCCGCTCGGCGACAGGGCATCATTCGGTAACAACATGACGGTGATCGGCCCCACGATCGCGGCATGGGCGGCGCGTCCCTGTAAACGGGCCGCATCGAAATGTGCCTGCGCCAATTCCATCTGCACATCGGCGTTCGCGGGTGCAATTTTGGCCGCTGCCGTGCGGTACGCGATCTCCGATTCGCTACCCGCAGCCAGGCTCGCGCCGATCTCGCGATAGTCGTTCACCCGCGAACGCGAACGCGCATCGAGCATCAGGAACGCAGGCACAATCGCGATGGCGAGCGCGATTGGAATCGCCAACAGGCCGCGAATTTCGAGCCGGAGCGGGTCGGGTGTCGCTGGGTCGCCCTCAGCTTGTGGCAAGTAACCTTTGTCGGTTGCGGCGGCAGAAAGATGTGCGGCCACGGTCGCGGCCAAGATCGCGATGGCGGGAATGTGGATGCCGAAATCGACGACACTGTGCAGGATGAGCGCGAGCAAGCCGAACAACCCGCCGAGGATCAACGGCCCGGACGAACGCAGTCGCAGTTTGCGATAGCCGCGAACGCCCGCAACCAGCACGGCGACGACGATGGCGAGCGTGAACACCAAGCGCAACACGCCGCCTTCGAGGACCGCTTCGAGATACTCGTTGTGCGCATTATCGAAGTACACATTCGCGAACGGTTGCGTGCGAACGGGTAATTCGACGCGGCCGAACGTGCCGTTCCCGGTGCCGGTGATGAGGAACGACGGCACGAGTGTGGCGGCATCTTTCCACAACGGCCACCGGCCATCGAACGCCTGCCCGGACAGCACCGTTTTGAGTCGCGCTTCGACGAGCGTACTGCTGAACCAACCGACGACGATCATCGCGCCGAGCGCCAGCATCCCCACGAGCAACAGCCCCGACGATTGCTGATTTTTGCGGTTGCGATAGATCACGTACACTGTCGCACATGCGGCGAAGACGGCGGCCATCAGCCCGCCACGCGACAGGCTGAGCGGGATACTCGCGGCGATCATCGTGAGACCGAGCGCGATGCAGATCGTTTCCGAGTTCCAGACGAAGCGACCCGTGACCGCACTGCGACGGCCCAACATCAGCAGCGCGCCGCCCATGCCGAGCGCGATCGTGGCATAGTCCGGGTAGTGATTTTTGCAAACGAACGGGCCGAAGACCGCACCATCGGTCGGCGTGCGCCAGAAGATGACATTGTTCGGCGACGAAGTGAATTGCGCGATCGCAATCGCGGCCAACAACACGCCGTTCGCGGCGACGACCCAGGCCATACGGCGGAAGGCTTCGCGCGATGCCAGCCAGTTACGCACGACGAGGTAAACCAGCGCCACGGCAGCGATGCGGCCAAGGAAAGTGCGCGTGAGATAGCGATCCGTACTGAGCGACAGCGACGCGGGGCGGTCGGCCGAAGTCGCTTCGCCCGGTAGGCGTTCGTCACGGTCGGGGCGGAAGTTGCGGTACCATTCGAGGGCCTTCGGCGAGATCGTACCGACGAGCGATTCGGGCAGCGGCACCATCTGAAATGCGGAGAGTAACATCAACCCCGCGAGGCCGATCGAGACGACGTCGGGCCGCAACGAGAATTGCCGCACGACGACGATGTAAGTGGCCCAGAGCAAAACGAGCAGGCCGATGCCGCAGGTGGCGACGTATTCCCAGAACGGGTCGGCAGACGCGAACGGCCAGGGGGAAAACGCGACGAGGAATAGCAGAACCGCCTCGCCCGCAACTCGAATGCGTCGAGCGATGGGGAGGCGGCGGAGATTGTCTACGTTCGGTGGCGTCGCCATATTCGCGTGACGTTAGCGGCGGCCTTTAACGGCGGGCTTCGTAACGAATGTGACCTTACCCTTGACGATCACCTTCACGATTGGATTGTAAACGATCGTCGTGACGACCGAACCGCTCTTTTTCGCGGCCACTTCTTGCCAGTCGTGCATATCGACCGCTTCGCCGGTGAAATCGGCACTACTGTACGTTTCCTCGGCGTATTCGGCCGCGGGTACCGATGGATCGGCGTACGAACTATCCGAGGCGAACGCGGTCACAGTCGCGATCAGGCCGCCCAACAGTAGAGCGCCGAACAACTTCGACAGCATGGTGTTTTTCACGAGCATAACCCTCACACGATGCGATGAAAGCGACATCAACATAGTAGCAATTTCCGCACCGCTCGTCTAATCCACGTACGGATCGGCACCGAGGTCTTGCATCATTTCCTGGCGGTTCTTGTCGTAGTTCATGAGGTCGAGACGTTGCTTGTAGTGTTTCTTTTCGACGCGGCGTTGGGCTTTGCGGAAGAGGCTGCGGAACATCGCCCACGGTCGGTTGGCACCGGAGCGACCGAGTGCTTCGAGCGAACGCTGTTTCGCGACGCCGAGGCCTTCGAGGAGTTGGTCGTCCAAGGACAGAAAGAACTGAGCGCTGCCGGGGTCGCCCTGACGCCCGGCACGGCCTGCGAGTTGGCGGTCGATGCGTTCGGCTTCGTGGCGTTCGGTACCGATGACGTGCAGGCCGCCGTTCTTGGCGACGCCCACGCCGAGCTTGATGTCGGTCCCGCGACCGGCCATGTTCGTGGCCACCGTTACGCGGCCGAGTTGCCCCGCTTCGGCGATAATCTCAGCTTCGTTGGCATCTTGTCGCGCGTTCAACACGCGGTGATCGACCCCCACCAACGATAGCAAACTCGATAGCCGTTCGGATTTGTCGACCGTTCTCGTGCCGATCAGCACGGGCCGCCCCAATGCGATCATCTCTTGAATCTGCTTCACGACGGCGTCGAATTTCGCGCCTTCGGTGGGGAACACATTGTCCGAACTCTGTCGGCGTTTCACGGGGCGATTCGTCGGAATGCTCGTGACCCAACGGCGATACACGCGACGCATTTCGGAGAAGTTCGGCATCAGCGTACCGCTCATTCCGGCGAGCTTTTTGTAGATGCGGTAGAAGTTCTGGAACGTCACCTGCGCCGCGTGTTCGGAAGCCATCGTGATCGTCACGCCTTCCTTCGCTTCGACGGCTTGGTGCAGTCCATCGCGCCAGTGGCGGTCGGGCATCGGCCGACCAGTGCCTTCGTCTATGATGACGATCTTGTTTTCCTTATTGATCATGTAATGCTGATCTTTGGAGAACCGATGGTAGGCGTGCAGCGACTTTTCGACTTGCTCCAGCAACTTGTCCATCGCCTGCGCGTGCTTGCCCGTCGGCGGGTTGGCGTAGCGTACTTTCTGCCGCCCCGCGTCGGTGATCTCGATCTTGTCCTTCTTGATATCGAGGCGAAAATCGTCGTCGCGGTTGAGCGTTCGCCCGAGGTCGTCGGCCCACTTGTACACGATTTGCTCTTCGGTCGTGGCATCGCGGGTCGGGTTCGCGATAATCAGTGGCGTGCGAGCTTCATCGACGAAAATGCTGTCGGCTTCATCGACTATGGCGTAGTAAAGGTCGCGTTGTACCCGCGGGTCGACCTTTGCCTGCCCACCCACCCACGGCGTCCAGAACGGCGTCGCGCCGGCCTGCCCGCCACGCAGTTTCAACCGGTCGCGCAGGAAGTCGAACCCGAACTCGGCAGCAGTGCCGTAGGTGATGTCGCTGCGGTACATCGTCATCCGTTCCTGGTCTTCCATCTTTTGCTGAATGCAGCCGACGGTGAGGCCGAGAACGTGAAAGACGGGGCTGGTTTCGGCGGCGTCGCGCTTGGCGAGGTAATCGTTGACGGTCGTGATGTGAACGCCCTTGCCGATGAGCGCGTTGACGTAGGCGGGGGAGATCGCGCAGAGCGTTTTACCTTCGCCGGTGGCTAACTGCACGAGGCCGCCGTAATGCATGACGATGCCGGCGGCGAGTTGCACGTCGAATAGCTGGTAGCCGAAGATGCGTCGGATGGCGATCGCGCAGAGCCCGAACGCCTCCGGGATGAGCTTATCGAGGTTCGCCCCGCCCCGCGCACGACCGCGCAAGTTCATGCTCTTTTTGCGAATGTCGTCGTCGTTGAGGTTGAAAAACTGCGCTTCCCAGTAGCGAATCTTCGGGATGACGAGCGTGGCTTTGGCGAGGCGACGCTTCCATGGTCGCGGGTCGGCGACGGCGCGAATGCGGTTCGTCACGAGCGTGCCGAGACGTCCCGGCACGTTCGCAATCGGCGGCTTCTTCGGCTGCCGCGATTCCGGAACCAGTTCCACAAGCTCTTCGGCCTCGGCAGTGCTCATCGGCGTCCTTCTCCGTTCGGGTTGCCGCGTTGTCTCATTCTTGGCGAGCGGTGGGTGTAAGCCCACTGATCCTTCCTGAGTCGCAGACAA
Source organism: Limnoglobus sp. (assembly GCA_043785305.1). GTDB lineage: Bacteria > Planctomycetota > Planctomycetia > Gemmatales > Gemmataceae > Limnoglobus. Next base: position 10,410 of record JAYVXI010000283.1, read on the forward strand.
CCTCGATTTCGATGAGGCAATCTCGGTCCATTCCTGCTGCACACTGATTATTTTCACCGCGAACTTTGCCTCGATTTCGATGAGACAATCTCTACCCATTCCTTCTGCGCACGACTGTGGCAGAATCAGTGGGCTTACACCCACCGCTCGCCTATGCGTCGTACCGAATGCTTTAGAACAATCCCACGTCGATGGCGTTCGAGATGAAGCGACCGACCCACCAGTATCCCGTGCGCCAGTTGCAGTGGATTTTCACGCTGACGAGTGCGCCCGCGCGGAGGGTCGCATCGGGGTCGGTGAGTTCGACATCGACGAGGTACGTCTGCGCCAACGGCACGGTTTCCTGGCCGCCTTCGCCCGCTTGCTTCACGGCGAGTGGGCCGCCGCCGCGTTGCGTCAGGCCAATGGGGACTTGTTTTGCGTCGGCTTCGGGCAGCCGGTTAATGCGCCCCTTAAAGATGCGATCCGTACGGCCGTGAACGTAAATCGATACTTCCAACCCACCCGATACCGGCAGATCTTCGCGCAAGAGCTTGAAGTCGCTCGCGGACACCGGCACTTTCACGAGCAGTTTCGTCGGGTTGCCGATCGTGCAGAGTGCTTTCTGATCTTGGAAGTTGCGGTCGAACATCTTCCCGATTTCGGTCTTGCGCGGCAACCCCATCACGACGCCATCGCGGGGCGCTTTCAGTTCGAATAAGTCGTCCGAGCGGCGTTTGAGTTCCTTCAATTCGCGACCGAACTTTTCGGCTTGTTGGCGGTGTCCCGCTTCGGTCGTTTGCAGTTGCGCCAACGATGCCGGTGGCAAGTCGCGTTCGCCTTGTTGTTGGCTGCGCAACGAGTCGGCGAGCGTCAGCGCTTCGTGCATCTGCACTTCGGCCTTGTTCTGTTCTTCGATCAGTTGCGGGCTGAAACAACGTGCGATCACCTGCCCCGCTAACACCGTTTGGCCTTCTTCGACTTCCATCTTTTGTAAAATGGCGGGTTCGAGCAACCCGATCGACAACGTGTGATCCGGGCTGACCGAAACCAAGCCCGTGTCGCGAACGCGACTGATCGGCAGCGGCAGTGTGAAGAAGGCAATCAACAACCCGGTGAAGATCGCCAGCGTGATGTAGACCCGTTTCGTTTTCATATCCGGCAAGCGCCCCCGTTGACGTACGTTTTTGATCATGCGATACGCCGGCCAGATGAACATCGACCCCAGCGACATGATGGCCAACATGTGGCTTAACACTTTGAGCTTCGGCCCGAGGAAGTCCGCGAGCATCCAGATGATGCTGAACGTGACGACCCAGCGGTACACCCAACTCGCAATCGCGTAGCCGATGAACAGCATCTTCCGCCCCGTGGCCATGTACGGCTCCGGTGGCACTTCGATACCGAGCGCTTTGTCCAAGAACGAGTTCGTGATGAACTTGTTCGAGCGATCGCGCAGGTTGGGGATTTCCAACCAGTCGGCCATCATGTAATAGCCGTCGAACCGCATCAGCGGGTTCGCGTTAAAGACGAACGTACTGACGCTACAGAGCGTCATGAGGCAGAGCGCGATGTTGTTCACGATCGGCATGTGCGGCGTGTACCACCAAACGAACGTCGAGATCGCCGCAATGATGAGTTCGACGTAAATGCCCGCGAAGCTGATGATGATTCGCTTCCACTTGTCCGAGATCGTCCAGGCATCGGTGACGTTGCAATAGAGCGCAGGCGAGAAGCACATGAGCAGCAAGCCCATCTCGTGGCATTCCCCTCCAAACGCCTTGCAACTGAGGCCGTGCCCGAACTCGTGGATGATCTTCACCACCCCGAGCGAGAGCCAGAGATACAGCACCGTGTTGAAGGCGAAGAACTCGTGATACGCGGGGAGTTTGTCGTAGAAGGTCTGGAAGTGGACCATCACGTGCAAGACCGCAGCGAGCATGAGGCTGACCGACAGCGCGAAGAACGGCAGCGTGAAAATCCACCACAGATACCCGAACATCCAGGTGAGGATGCGGTCCGGATCGAAAACGGGAATCTTCCAGTACATGATGCTGGAGATCGCCGCGAACCGCTTCATGCGGCGCTGTTTGGCGCGGCGCTGGAACAGGTGCTTGCCCGTGCCCGCCGTTTCGCTCTGGACGAGTCCCGCAGTAATCAGTTGCCGCGCGAAACCTTCGAGGTCGTTGTATTCGAGGCGGTGCGGCTTGAATTCGTCCTCGAACTTGTCCTTCACCTCTTCCATGGTGAACTGACCGTTGAACAAGTCGAAGACGAAATACTCTTGCTTGTTGAAGCGGTAGTAGCGCAGGCAGACGGGGTCTTTGACGACGTGGTACGTCTTGCCTTCGTACTTCTGTTCGGAGATCTGCAAGTCCGGGCGCGTACTCAATCGCACGGACTTGCGTCGTTCGGCCGGGTTGTTGAGTAAGGCGGTATCCATGAAATCCGTGCCACCCTTGGCGAGCATGAGAAGATGTGGGGCACGTTTTTAACGTGCCTTCGTTGAAATGGCACGTTCAAAACGTGCCTCACGTTAACACCTCGTTTTATGCCGACTACATCTTCGCGAGCGGGAGCAGTGGCGGCATTGGGATCACGATAGGGCCGACGGGGATCGTTGCGACCGCCGGTACGACGAGCGACGTCGGCGACCCCACCACGATACCGCCTGCGGGAATGATACCCGATGGGGCCGGTACGATTGCAGCACTGCCGGGAGCGGGAGCGGGTGGCGCGGCCATTTCGCCGGGGCGAATGATGATCGTCGCCGTCGCTTTATCTTGCAGCAGATCGACGAGTTCGCCGGGGACGGCATCGGTTTCGACGCGAATTTTGACCGTCTTCGGGTCGAGGCGAATCACCGAGGTGACGCGACCGGTGCGGACTTTCGATTGCTCGGCGAGTGTCGCTGCCGTCCAGACTTGCACTCCGCCGCTCTGCGTGCCGATGGCGACGAACCACTGTTTGCCGTCGGGGCCGAATGCGGCACAGGTCGGTGTGGCGCGATACGGCGTGACGAGCCGACGGCGTTCGGAGCCACGGCCACCCGCCTGCGGGGCCGACCACACTTGCAACTCGCCCTTCATGTCGCCGTCGCCACCCGCGGTGAGAACGTACGCATCGTCGGGGGAGAACATCGCCATGCCGGCAAAGCGGGCCGCGGGGCCGGAGTTCTGCATCCCGCCGATCGCTTGACCGTCGGCGAGGTTCACGATTTCCATGCGGCCATCGTCTTGGTCGAACAGCGCACGGCCACCGCCCGAAGACACGCCGAGGATGTCGACGTTGCCCTTACGGTGATCGACCGCACGCACCATCGAGGCCCCCGTCGTGCCGAGCTTCCAGACCCGCAACGACTTATCGCGGGCCGCCGTAACGAGCGTGGCTTGCGGGGTGAAACTGATCGAAGTTACGGCGTCTTTGTGATCTGCGGGGAAGGCGTACAGCTTCTTCGCGGTGGCGACATCCCACAGGAATACCTCGCGGCCCGCGGCCGTGGCGAGGTACTTGCCGTCGTGGCTGAACGCTACCGAGGTAATCCCGGCCAAGTGCGTATCGTCGAAGCCGCTCATCGGCTTGTCGGAGATCTTGTCCGGATTCGATACGTCCCAGACGCGCAGTTTGCCATCGTTGCAGCCCGTCGCAACGATTTGCTTCGCGGCTTTCGCCCCCGTGGCGGCCACCGAACGAACGCCGGAAGGGTGCGGCAGGCGAACTTGCGTGCGGGGCTTGCCCGTCGGGGCGAACGCATCCCACACGGCGGCAGTGCCATCGAGGCTGGCGCTCACGATCATCGGTCGGTCTTTGTGCCCCGTGACGGCCACGCCGGTTACTTCGAGGCGGTGATCGATTCGGCCGAACTTCAAGTCGGGGCCGACGGGCATCGTCGGTTCGACCAGCACCTTGATACCGGGCACGACTTTGTCCGCGAACTGCGATTCGAGCGTACCTTCGACGCGAACATCTTCGGTCGAAAGCACTTCCATAATCGGATCGCCCGCTCGGACGTACTCGCCCGGTTCGCGGAGAATCTTGGTGATGATGCCGTTGACTTTGCTCGTGGAACGGTGCTTCGCGACGAGGACTTGTGCGCGTTTCTCATCGCCCGTCGCCTTGACTTTTTCCTTCATCGCTTGGATCGCGTTTTCCTTGTAGCGAGCATGTTGCGCGACGAGGTTCAAAATTTCGAGTTGGGATGTGGCACTCTTGATGGCCTTCATCGTCGTGAGCTGTTCTGCCATGGCCGCAGTCGCTTCGTTGGCGGCGGCGATCACGTCGTCGCTAGACTTCTTCAACAACACGCTCGATTCGAGTTGCACTTGCACGTCGAGGTCGTTCAACATGCAGACGATGGCGTCGGCCACGACGCGGTCGCCTTCGCGCAGGCGTCGGTACGGGGCGACCTTTCCGGTATCGCGCTGTTCGTAAACGAGGTTCGTGGCTTTCGCATCGTACGGGGTACCGATGGCGAGCGGCGTGCCGATCACTTCGATCTTGCCGTCGACTTCGGCGGGTACGAGTTGTTTCTTGTCGAGGCGAACGATCGCGTTCGGGATGACGACGGCGGCTTCGGGGCCGCTGCCGAACTCGATCTTTTCGGGCGGAACCGCCTTGAAGAGATCCGAACCGATGTCGACCGCAACGGCGGTGCCGTCCGGATTTGGTTGAACGCCCGGCGCGCCCCCGCTACCTGCCTGGTTACAGGCGGCCGCAGACAGACAGACGACACCGACCAGCGACTTCACGACCCATTTGCGAACCATGTGCGAACCCCTCACGAAGGAGAAAACGCCCGTAGGCGAAGTAGTAGTGGTGGCCGGCGGTGAGTGGAACCCGCAAGTGCGGACCGTTGGCCGGATCGACGGGGGACCGGACGGTTAGGAGAACCGTCGGCCATGAGGCACGATTAAAACTGGAACACGACCTTCTCGTAGAACCATTCCCAGACGCCGTGGAACAGCGAGTAGCCGAGCGCGCGGTCCCCGCACTTGATGCGGATATGCGCTTCCTGACCGGACGCGAATAGCGCCCGCGGAATCTTCTTGTCCTCGGGGAAATCCGCGAGGTTGATCTTGATGAACCCGAGTACGATCGGTTCCGATTCATTGTGGTCGTCGCGGTTCGGCACCGCTTCGCGGGCAATCTGATCTTCGTACAACCGCCCGTAGTATTTCTTGTCCGATTCGCTCGTCAGCAACAAGTCCACATCGAGGAACTTCCGCTTCTTGCCTTCCAACTTGTGCAGGTTCTCGTCGGCGAACGCTTTCAGGATGTGCCCGATGTTCCTCTGCGGGATCTTCACCGTCACGTGCCAATCGCCTTCCCAATAACCCAGGCGCTGGATCGGCTCGCTCGGCTTCACGGTGCGGTTCAGAAGCTGTTCGCGATTGTCCGCGCTCATGATCGTGTACTTCGCGCCCGGTGGCACCTTGCTCGGGTCGAGCTTCGGGGCCAAGGCGCGGAACATACCCGGTCGCGTCGTGTCCAAGTTGTACAACTCGACGAGTTGCTTCAGGTGCCGCGAACTCGATTCGATCGATGCGGCATCGGAAGCCATGTCTCGCTCGCTGTTCGCGAGGTCCGATGGCGGGAACTTCGACCGGTCGAACGACCGTACGAGTTCGAGTTTCGCTTTGCGGTTCTCGATGTCGGAGACGAGATCCCGATGTCGCTTGCCGAGTTCTTCGCTGTAAAGTGTGGCAATTTCCGCACCGGGATCGACGCGGTCGCCCGGCTTGTAGAGCAGCGAGCGAATTTGGCCCGCATCGAACGGATAGACGAAGCTGATCTCGACCGGCTCGATCTGTCCCTTCGCGTCCATCTTCAGCGGCGAAGGAATGCACACCATCGCCACAGCCAGAATCGCAACGCCCGCAGCAATCGCGGAACCGATTAACCGACCGCGGCCACCGATGCCGTCTTGGACTTTCTTGATCGGCCACCAGAGCATTTTGAGCGGAATCGATTTCATCTCGGCGGCGTTGTACAACGCGGGGGCCGCATGTTTGCCGACGATTTCGAGTTTGCTAATCAGTGGCTCGACGTTCTCCGGCGGGTTGAAGCTTTCGAGCAGCAGCACCGAACGTGCGGGCTTCTTCTCGTCCTTTTCGCGCTCGTCGCGGATCGGCATCACCACCAGTAACTTCGGCTGACTTTCGGCGAGGTAATCGTCCAGTGCCGCAATCACCGATGGCGGCAGACTCTCGTCCTTCTCGCCTTTGAACACCAGTTTGTCGCCCCAGGCGAGCACGCTGTCGAATAGCTGACGCATCCGGCGAACGTGCGTGGCGGCCTTCTCGACGACATCCGCGCCCGACACGGACTCGACGGTGACGTGTTTGCCGTGCCGCACGCCGACGCACAGGCGATCGCACTCGATGAGCTTGCGGCCTTCGTTGGCCACGTGATACGCGCACTCGGTCGTGTTCAGCGTGCCGTGAATCAGCCGTGCGAACCCCTCGACCTGGGCAAATACTTTATCGAGGCCAGCGGCTTGTCGCGTGTTCGAGAACGTGTGGTACTGGCTGGCGTAACCCGCCATCTGCACCGTGTAGTTCAGGAACGTCGGGTACATCCGCGGGTCGTGCGTCGATTCTTGGAAGATCTCGAGCAGACCGAGTGGCGACTTGTCTTGCTGTACGATCGGTGCGAACAGCGTGAAGAATTCGGTGAGGTTTCGCGCGGGCACCGGTCCCGGTTCGGCGAGGCCGGAGATCTGCCCTTGCGGTTCGATCATCACCGGTCGCGGCGGTTGCGCCTGGAAGATCTGCCGCAGCACTTCGTTGTGGCACTGCCGCCCACCGCGCTTCGTATCGAGGCCGACTTTATCTAAATTGAGTTGGCAAGCGACTTGTAGGAAGCCTTGCGGCGTCCGCAGCCAAACCGCCCCCGCCGGTGCATTGATCGCGGTGAGGGCGCTATTCAGAAAGCGTTCGTAGAAGTCCGTCGGTGCGAGCGTCGAGCCGGCCAACTTGGACGCCTCCGAGAACGCCTCGTCGATTTGCTGGCTGAACCGGTTTTTATCGCTCGGCGGATTGGTGCTCACGGCAACTCTCGGGTGAATCGGTAAAGTCGGCCCAAACGGCAAGGGCCGAATTATCATACCCTTACGGCGACGCGGTTACAAGCACATTCGCTGAGCCATCTACATGATGACGCCCCCGACGCTCATCGCTATAGTCGAACTCGACATTTTTTTGCAGACAGCGTGCGACGTGCCAGCGCCGACCGCACGCTCGTTCTATCTTAACTTTATGGTACGCAGCGTCCGTTCGGATCCCTAACCATTCCGACGGGTTCCGAAACCCGACAGATTGAACGAATCGCGAAAACCGTCACTCGTTCGGGTGTTGATTTTCCCACGTCAAGATGTGGTGCATCAGGTCCGGCGGGTCGATGGCATCGTTCGGCAGTGGCCACGCGAACCGCTCGGCGGCGGCCAACTGCGACGCGCCGCCGCGTTCTTTGTGGCCCGGATCGCACCAGAGTTTGACGAACCGCCCGATTGCCTTGCCGCGCCGACTGAGCCGACGGATGAGCTTGCGGGCATCGTCTTCGTCCTGTGCGGCCTCCGTCAGAAGCCCTGCCCAGTCGGTCACCCAATCGACGAGCATTCGGGCTTCTTCGTCGCCCAAGTCCCGTGTCAACGACTCATCGCGCGCTATTTCGCGGATGAGCGGATCGCAGTCGACAGTCATTCCGTATCCCCCAACGCCTTCAACCGAACGACTCAGGGTCGGCGGGCGGCCTATCCCCCAACAGGCCGCCGCACCGGTCCCCATCCCCAAGTCATCTCGGTCCCACTCGCGTTTATGAAGGGGCCACATAACAACTACCCGCGCCCATCGCAAGCGCGAATCGAACGGAATTCGAGATGCGGTTTAAAACCAATCGTTTGGAGTGAAAAGTGGATCGTTGTTCGTGAAGCGCGCACGGATCACGTTCCCGCTGCGGTTTTCAAAATGCCGGCGCTCGACTGCACGATGCGTTTGTGGCGTTTCTTCGGCTCGTCGGTTTCGACTTGCTTCTTCGCGAGGTCTTCGAGGTTGGCCGTGCAACTCGGGCAGCCGATGGTTTTGAGGTGAAATTCGATGTAGTCGGATTGATCGGGGTCGATGGCCTGCAACAGGAACCCGCCGAGTTGCTCGCGCGTCGGGCACGACAATCGCTCGCGTCGCCAGATGGCACCGATCGAATGCTCGCCGCGATCTTCCTGCTGACGGACTTGGTTGAACAGCGCCTGTACGGCGGGTTGATCGCGCAGCGCCTTCTCCACCCTCGCTTGCTGGTCGTCCGGCAAGGCTTCGTGAATGTAGTCGCGGAGCATTTCTCGCGTGATTGGCGGCATGACGGCATCCGGTATAAGTGGTTCCTCTGAGTATACCGGATACGCAAACGACGGGGCCACCCGCGCGCGATTTTCGCGGGTGCCTCGTTGGTCGGTCGAACTTACGCCAACGTTTTTGCCGCGCCGTTCCCGTTCATTTTCATCGGTCGCGACATTTCCTCGGAGGTGCCGAGTTCGGCCAAGATCGTGGCGGCTTTGTTACCGTCGATCGGCGTGTCGAAGGTAATGTACCCGACGAATCGCCCGTTCAGCACCGACATCACGAGGCCGTGCAGGTTCAGCCCGGCCAACTCCCACGCCTGCGTCAGCTTCCCGCTGAGACCCGCGGTATCGTCGCCTTCGACCCGCATCACGACCGGCTCTTGCACCTCGCGCAGGCCCGCATCTTTCGCGGCCTTCAGTTCGTTCGTGCTCGATAGCGGCGCGACGTACAACTCACCGATGCCCGCCTTCGTCGCCGACCGCTGACTGTACACGTACTCCAGGTGCGCCCCCGCCTCGGCGAGGGTTTTCAGCTTCGCGGCAATGCCGCCCGGCTTGTCTTCGACTTCCGCATAGTAGACGTGAACGCGCTGCATCTTGAAGCTCATCGGAGGAATCTCCTGCGAGTGAAATTGAGAACTGGATGGTTGCGAACACGATCGCATCTTAACGCCGTCTACTCGGAATGCAACCACTTAATGAAAAGCAGTAACTCTTCAATCGGGATGGTTCAAATCACGTTGGTTATGGGTAGCAGGTGCGTTCTTCTTTCTCCGGTAGCCTCAGGTCGTTAGTCTGCGCGGGGGCAATTCCCCTCGAAAACCAGTCGTGGCGAGTCTTCGAGACGCGACGCGAAAGCCACAACGGTCATTCCATGCGCACGAACCGTCGTGTTTCGAAGACACGACCCTCAGTCGTTGCCGGTGGAAAACGCAGGCTAAAGAACTGCGGCTACCAGAACAAGAGATTTTCGCCTTCGTACAAAGTGTCCGTTTCTGCCGCGACGCGCAGTCAGCGGAGCGCGTGCGAATCACCATTCACGCGCACGCGCTCCGCTACGCAAAGCCTCCGCGTCGCGGCGAATTCAGAGCGCCACGTTCCGAATTCCGGAAGCGATCTATTTATGCGTTCGACGATTTTTCGTCCGTTCGTAACCGTCGCGCCAACGATTCCTGCAACCGATTCGTAACAACTATCGAAGATCGTGAAATTAACTTTGCCAGAACCGTCGTTGGCAGGTTAAGATTAAATCTGGTAGATTCTGAGTATTCGTTTGAATTCGTCCGTCAGGCTCCGTCCGCATCACGGGGAGTAATTCCATGGCCAGCAGCTTTCACGTTCCGTGTCCGAGTTGCGAGGCAAACGTCCTCGTTAAAAACTCCGGCATGATCGGCAAGAAAATCGACTGCACGAAGTGCAAATATCGCTTTACCGTCAGCGATCCGGACGAAGCCGCCACCGACATCGCCGCCGTTGCGGATGAGGAAACGGGCGGCAAAAAGAAAAAGAAGGGCAGCCCCATGCTGCTCGTCGGCGTCGTGCTCGGCGTCCTCGCCGTCGGCCTGCTCGGTTACGGCGCGATGGCCGTATTCAGCGGCGACGACAAGCCGGCTCCTGCAAAAGGGCAACAAGCGCGAGCGATTACGCCACCCGTCATTCCGCAGCCCGCTCCCACAACCCCCGATCCGATGGGCGACCCCGATCCTGCCGACCCGATGAAGGTTGGCAAGCCGATGCTCGATGGCGTTGTCGGCAAGCCGGTCGATCCCCAAGTTCCCAACAAGGTCGAAGTTCCCGTTGCCGTGGCGGCCGGTCAGCTCAAAGATCCGACGAACATGCTGCCGAACGAGACGCAGGCGCTGTTGCGTTTCAACATGGATCGGCTCACGAATACGCCGTTTTACGCGACGTTCTTCGACAATCAAACCCGCGATTTCTTCCGCAAATCGATGCAATTTGAAGCGGGAGATATTTCCACGGTGCTACTGGCACTGGTCGGGCCCGACCGCGACCCATTCGTGTTGATTCGCACGAAAGCTCCGGTTTCCACCCGCACGATGATGGACCGAATGGACCTCGAACTCGGCCCGCAATCGCCGATGAACGGGCGGTCGTATTCGATCATCAAATCGAACGCCTTTATCTCGGCAATTAGCCGCACACTTTCGAGCGAAAGCCTACTCGGCCAAACGGGTATGCCCGTTACCGACGAAGACAAAAAACGTTGGCAAGAGAAGCCCATCGCGCTCAACATCTACGACAGCCAGACGATTATCATCGGCGAAGTCAAAAACCTCGAACGTTGGTTGAGCGACCTCAGCAAAGACGGTGGATTGCCGCCATTTCTATCCGAACTGACACCGAACGAGCCACCACCCGCCGCCGCCCCACCGATGGCCGCCGATGGCGCGCCGATGGGGCCAGTGGGGCCTCCGATGGGACCGATGGGGCCGATGGGGCCAATGGGAACGAGGCCAATGGGCCCTCCGATGGGAGTGAGGCCAATGGGGCCAATGGAAGGGCAACCGGGCGCGGCGGCACCGAAGCCGAAAGTGAAGCTATTTACCTCGATCCCCACCTATCGGACGGTTAAACCCGAACTGAAACGGATGTTGAATCGACTCGAAGAAGACGATGCGAATCCGCCCGCGGTGCTGTATGCCGACATGCTCGATCAGCGAGTTTACAACCGCGACTTCCGCTCCGTTTACGACAGTATCGGTGCCATTGTCACCCAAATCGTCGACAAAACGAAGGTCATGGGTATCGCGATCACGAAGTTCCAGAAAGACAAAGTCTCGGGCATGTTAGCCTTCGATTTCGTCTCCGCAGAAGACGCAAAAACCGTCGCGAACGAGCAACTCGCACCGATATTGAACATCTTGAAGTCGCCGTTGGGCTTGTTACTCGGCTCGCCGATCGACGTCCGAAATAACGCGAGCAGCGACGGCGGCTCGGGCGGATCGAACTCGGGCGGATTTGGGGCGGAAGGCGGTCCGATGGGCCCAATGGGGCCGATGGGCCCAATGGGACGAAGTGGCCCTATGGGGCCGGGGGGGCGGCCAGGTGGTAAAAGCGGCATCGGCGGTGTCGAGGAAGGCCCCGGTAATCCAATGGGGCCAGGGCCGATGTCGGGGTCGGGTCCAAGTGGTCCCGGTGCGGCCACAAACTCGCACATCGACATCACCGTGACCGACACCCTCGCTGTCATCGATCTCGACATTTTGTGGAAGGAATCGCTGTATAACGACTCGATTCAACCCGCAGTCGTCGTGGGTGCCTCGCACATGAAAGGGCGAATGTCGGTATTGTCTGGGGCAACGACCTGGCACAATCTGGCCAGTACGATCCCAGCGATGGCCACCGACAAGAAAATGTTCCCGGTCGGTGCCTTGCCACGCGATAGCCGACCGGAGCGATACGGGCTGCCTTACTCGCCCGATCACCGCGTGAGTTTCATGGTGAACCTCTTGCCTCACCTCGGGCGAGGGGCACTTCGCCAGTCGATTCAGGATCAGAAGTTTTCTTGGTACGCCAAGGAAAACGATTTGGCCGCAACGACATGGGTGCCAGAGTTCTTGGTACCGTACTACCCACAATCGTCGTGGCGCGCGACTTCGCCACTCGTTCCGAACAAGTCATTCGGTGCGACGAACTACGTCGGCATCTCTGGGTTGGGTCTCGATTCCGCGCGTTACGATCCGAACGATCCGGTACTCGCGAAAAAGGTCGGCATCACGGGTTACGGTTGGGGATCGAAGCCCGGCGAAATCACCGACGGGATGTCGAACACGATTTACATGCTACAAGTGCCACCCGGCCATCAACGCCCCTGGATCGCGGGTGGCGGAGCCACGCTGCAAGGCGTCGATGAAAACGCAGCCAATCCCGTTTCGGATTTTGCCAGCGTTGGCCCAGATAAGAAACGTGGCACGTATGCCCTGATGGCAGACGGTTCCGTACGTTACGTCACCGAATCGATGCGGCCAGAAGTCTTCAAGGCGATGGTCACCCGTGCGGGTGGCGAAAGCCTCGGCAACCTCGATCAGACGGCCCCACTCGTCGTTTCACCGAAGGCGTTAGATACGGAATTGAGAGGGGCCGCAGGAGCCACGGGAATCGCACCCATCGCACCGAAGCCAGCCGAGCCGAAAAAGGACGAGAAGAAGTAACGGCAAATGAGTTGAAACGCAAGAATGGCGAGTCGTAATACGACTCGCCATTTTTTGTTCGGATCGCCGTAAAAACAAGCGACGCGATGTGAGAATGTGGGGCACGTTTTTTACGTGCCATTATCAATCATGGCACGTAAAAAACGTGCCCCACATAATCGAGACTTTCGGTGGATGTGCTACCTAAAATCGCTGCGGTTTGAACCATCCCGAAATTACCATCGAGAATGTTGTTGCATCAACGAATGATCGTGTTACACTCCGGTGGAAATCCTCACCTATGGAGTCATGCGATGACAGTTCGACGTATCGGGGAATTTCTCGTTCGTGCGTATTATCCCCTACTCATTATGGCAGTACTCATCGGTATTGCGGGGGGCGTGTCGTCACAAATCGTATCGTGGAGCGATCGCCCGGAGTGGCGATGGGTGACGTGGGGTGGCCTCGTCGCGTTTACTGGTCTCACATTCCTCGGGTGGTGCAAATCGTCGCCGCCACCAGCGGCGACACCGGATGCGGCGGGGCGGCGAACGTCGCTAGGAAAATCGCTCGAGCAAAACTCGACGCAAGGCACCCGAGTGACTCGCTTTTTGTCGTCATATGCCGAGCCGGTTTTCACCTGGTTGGTCGCCTATCCGTTGTTCCCGCTACCGATTGTGTTCTTCTGGCTCGTCTCGTGGGGCGGGCTGGGCGACGGCTTCGGTTTCCCCGACTTGGTCTGGTACGAGACGTGGTGGATTCGGTTCTGGTCTGGAGTTGGCGTGGCGCTGCTGTTCGGAAATCTCTTGTTCGTACGGTATCTGCTCGACGAACGTCGCGGATCGACGCCGTCGCAGATATTCGGCGAACGCTGGTCGCTGTTCTGGTTCGTGAATGCAAAAAAGGGCGATGATACGGACGAAATTGCGGGTAAGAAAAAAATCCGCCGACTCGGCGCATTCCTCTTCTGGATGTGGCCCTCGACGCTGGCCATATTCTATTTGCCGAAACTCTTCTCCAAAGAATGGTGTGCGCTCGGCGAGCCAATGGCGATGTTCGTGGGTCTCGTCGTTGCCGTTGGCGCGACAATCGGGCTCGTCTGGATGTACGAGAGGTGGTATCGGGCCAGATGGCAAGGCAACTGGCTTTTCAAACTTTTACCTGGGTTCAATGGACCTCTCGAAGATCAGATCCCCGAGACGGATCGACATCTGCATGCGCTGGCAGGGTTATTTACCGCCATTCCCGCTGCATTTTTCGTATTACTAACGCTCGAACATGCCCTATCGGGCGCGGTCTGGTCGCCGGTCTGGCTGATCTGCCTCGGGGTCGGGCTGTTTACATCGCTGTATGGGTTCGTGACGTTTCACTTCAGCGGTTTGCAATACGTTTTGGCCGTGCTCGCCGTTCTCATCGTCGTTGTGTGCAACACCCAGCACCCCGACAAGATGAGCTTTCCCGGTCTCGAAGTCTACAGACGGGGGGAAAAGTGGGGGAATGTCAATCCCGACGATCCGGGCGGTCCGACGGGTCGTGATTCGTGGAATGATGCATACAAAGCGATTGGCCTCCTCAAGACCGACGACCTTCTGAAAACGTTCCACCACGACAAATGGATGAAAGGAAAGACCGAAGGCGATCGAACGAAGCAGAAACCAAAACTGGTGATCGTGGCAACGACTGGTGGCGGCATTCAGGCGGCCGTTTGGACGGCTGTCGTACTCGAAGGGCTAGAGAAAGAATTATCCAAGGAGAAGACGGGCGGAGCTGCGTTTCGCGACCACATCCGGATCTTCACGGGAGCCAGTGGCGGGATGCAGGCCGCCGCACTATACGCGGCCGACTTTGAAACCAAAAAGGAGTCGGCGAACCAACAATCCGATCAACTCGCACGCGATAGTCTCTGGCCGACCGTACAAACGATGTTGTTTCACGACATGCCGGGCTTCTTCGTACCGATGAAACACGACTCGGACCGGGGGCGGACACTGGAAGCGGCTTGGGAGCTCAGTACTCAACGCAAGGACCAGAACGGCGCGTTCAGGTCACCATTATCCAAGACTTTTGCCGACCTCAAAGCCAAAGAAGCGACGTGCGACCGACCGAGCCTGATTTTCGCCCCAATGCTCGTCGAAGATTGTCGCCGCGTCGTCATTAGCAACTTGGAAATGTCGTGGTTCACAACGGCGAACGGTTCCAACCTGAATCGCCCGATCACTGGGGTGCCGGACGTACCGCCGGATCGGCTATCCGTACCAGCCATCGAGTTCTGGAGGCTGTTCCCGCAGGCGCATCCGGCGTTCAAACTCGCGACCGCAGCGCGGATGTCGGCCACGTTCCCGTTCGTGGGGCCGGCCGTCAGTCTACCGACCGAACCGACCCGCCGCGTTGTGGACGCAGGGTACTTCGACAACTTCGGGATCAACGTCGCCGCGCTCTGGTTGTACCGGAACAAAGCCGCAATCCTCGAACACACGTCCGGAGTGGTTATCGTCGAAATCCGCGCCTACCCACGGCGCGACGAGAAGTTAAATTTTGCGACGAAATCGCAATCCAAAGAGGAACTCATTAGCTGGGCGATGTCCGAATTGAGCACCCCCGCCGAGGCGGTCATCAACCTTTATTCGCGGTCGGCGTACTTCCGCAACGATCAACTTTTGGACGTGCTGGATAAGGAGTTCAACATTGGCTCGGTCGGCTTGGCCGCCATCAACGGATCGGCCACGGTCGCGGCGACTCCTCCGACATTGAAGTTTTTCACCACAGTGGTGTTCGAGTGCAATCAGCCCGCTGCGCTGAGTTGGACCTTGCCCAAACGCGATGCGCAAACGATTCGCAACCGGTTTTACGACACGGGAAATGGCGAAGGGAACCTCGACAAAAAGTCGCTTCATGCGGACATCGCCTATCAGGTCCAGAGCCTTCGCACGTGGTTCGGCACGGGGGGCACGCGATAAGGCGAGTCGATTTTGGCGAGCGGGAAGCGCTGTCGGCTCCCCGATTCTTCCCGCATCGTGGACGATATGCAAAGCCCACGGACATTCGACCGTGGGCGGCTTTGTTTATCCCGCCATCTCTTCGGTTAAATTGGCGTTTGTGTAGACGTTTTGCGAGTCGTCGTTGTCGTCGAGGACTTGGATGAGCCGAAGGACTTTCTTGCCGGTTTCGACGTCGACGGTGGCGAGCGTTTTGGCGAGGTTCTTCACTTCGGACACCGTCGGCTCGAAACCGGCGGCTTGCAAGGCTTCGAGGACGGCACCGAACGCGGTCGGGTCGGTTGTGATTTCGTAGACGCCGTCGATGTTGGCGACATCCTCCGCACCCGCTTCGAGTGCGGCTTCGATCACTTTGTCTTCGTTCGGATACGCCTTTGCGGAAAGGACGATCAGGCCCTTTCGCTCGAAGAGATAGCTAACGCAACCGGGCAAACCCATGTTGCCACCGAGCTTCTCGAACGTGCTGCGGATTTCGCCGCCAGTGCGGTTGCGGTTGTCTGTGAGCGTCTCGACCATGATCGCGACGCCGCCGGGGCCGTAACCTTCGTAGGTGATTTCTTCGTAGCTGACGCCTTCGAGATCGCCGGTGCCCTTCTTGATGCCGCGCTCGATGATGTCTTTGGGCATCGAGACGCTGCGGGCTTTCAGGATCGCGTAGCGCAGTCGCAAGTTCGTGTCGGGGTCGCCGCCACCGTTGCGGGCGGCGATCATGATGTACCGGGTGAGCTTGCTGAAGAGCTTGGCGCGGACCGCGTCTTGCTTGCCTTTGCGGACGGCGATATTCGCGGAGTGACTGTGACCAGCCATGTGTCCCTTCCTATTCTTCCGTCAGGCCCGGATAGTTGCGCATCACGAGGTGGCTGTTGATCTTCGTCACGAGGTCCAAGGCGACGCTGATGACGATGAGCAAGCCGGTACCACCGTAGAAGCTGGCGATGCGGGCGTCGATTTCCAGTTCGCTGGTCATGATACTCGGGATGATCGCGATAATGGCCAAGAAAGCGGCACCGACGAAGGTGATTCGCAGCAGTACCTTTTCGAGGTAATCGGCGGTCGACTTGCCCGGACGATAGCCGGGGATGAAACTGCCGTACTCTTTGAGGTTGTCGGCCACTTCTTTCGGGTTGAACGTGATCGCCACCCAGAAGTAACAGAACAGGTAAATCAGCACGATGTAGGCCATGTTGTAGACCCAGCCGCTACCGCGTTGGAAGATCCCTTGCAGCGTGAATGCCCACGATGCATCGGTCAGCGAGCCGATGATGTTGAACAAGAAGCCGGGGATGATGAGCAACGTGCTGGCAAAGATCACGGGCATCACACCGGCGGCGTTGACCTTCATCGGCAGGCTCGAACGACCGCCACCGACTTGGCGACGACCGCGAACGTGTTTCGCCGACTGCGTGGGGATCGAGCGCTTCGCCTTCGTCATGGCAATCACGCCGATGACGACCGCGAGGAACAGGAAGATTAGCACGAGTAATTTCTCGAAACTCACATCGCCCGTCGCGCTGCCGAGCGTCAGGAGCGACTCTTTCAGCTTCGTGGTACCGGGTTCGAACAACAGCGTTCCGGTGGCCTCGGGGATGCGTGCGATGATGCCCGACATAATGATGAGCGAGATGCCGTTACCGATGCCGTATTCGTCGATTTGCTCGCCGATCCACATCAGGAACAAGCAACCGGCGGTCATGATGGCGACACCCGCCATACCGAAGAAGAGCGGATCGTAGCCCGGAATGAGCAGCCCGCCTTCCTTCCCGCTGCCATCGCCCGAAATGAGGAAGCGAATGAACATGATCGACTGCGCCACGCAGATCGGCACCGTCAGGTAGCGCGTGTATTCGTTGATCTTCTTCTGCCCCGATTGGCCTTCTTTTCGCAGCTTTTCCAGCGAAGGCACGACGCCCGACGACAGCAACTGCATGATGATCGACGCGGAGATGTACGGCATGATGCCGAGCGCGAAGATACAGGCGTTCGAGAGGTTACCGCCGGAGAACATCGACACGAAACCGAAGACGCGGCCGAGCGTGCCGCCGGCGGCATCGCTCATTTTCTCGGCCATTTTGACCGTATCGACCATCGGCAGTGGAACGTAGTAACCGATGCGGTATGCGGCGAGGAACATGAGCGTGATGAAGATCTTCCGGCGCAGTTCCGGGATGCGGAAGATCATCAGAAGCTGTTCGGGGGCCAAGCCGACGATCGCGAGCGCGATGCCGACGATGAGGACGGCCCAACTCGCCGACGACGAGACACCGGCTATGAGCAAGCCAATGCCAGCGACGATCAGCAGTGTACCGAGTCCGAGGCCGACACGTCGCAGGTTCATAGGTGCGATCCTTGGCAGTGAAAGTCCGTACTGGAGAATCAAAAAGCGGGCGGGAACCAGCCACAGTCGGCCGTTTCCCGCCCGCCTGGGTCATCCGATGAGTCGGGGAGACCGTGCTCAGTTCGTCGTTTTCTTCTTGGCCGAGTTCTTGCCTTGGCCCATCTTGGATCGCAGTGGCGGTCGCGGTGGCGCGATCAGCGTACACGTGCCACCGGCGGCTTCGATCTTCGCACGGGCACCGGCAGAGAAGTGACCGGCCACAACCGTCAGCTTCTTCGTCAGTTCGCCTTCCGCGAGGATGCGAATGCCATCGAAGGTTCCGACTACGATGCGGCTCTTCTTCAGGGCCGCCGCATCGACGGTGGTACCGTTCTCGAAGACGTTGAAGTCGCCGACGTTCGCGATGGCAAAGTCCTTGCGGAACATGCCGTTCGTGAAGCCGCGCTTGGGCAGGCGACGGTGCATCGGCGACGTACCGCCGATGAAGATCGCGCCCGGCAAGCCCGCACCGGCGCTCGCGTATTGGCCCTTGTGACCGCGGCTCGACGTCTTGCCGTGGCCCGAGCCGATACCGCGTCCGACGCGCTTCTTGAGCTTTCGCTTCTGCACGCCTTTAGATAAATTCGTCAGGTCCATTAGAGCGCCACTCCCCGCAATCGGGCCACATCTTCTTTGGTCCGCAGTTGTTGCAGACCGGCGAGCGTGGCCTTGACCAGGTTGATCGGGTTCGTGCTCCCGTGAACCTTGGTCAGGATGTTTTGGATACCGCAGGCTTGCAGCACTTCGCGCACGCCCGGCCCGGCTTTGATCCCCGTACCCGGACCGGCCGGAACCAGAATCACTTTGCTCGCGCCGTACTTACCGATGACTCGGTGCGGGATGCTGTCACCCCGCATCTGCACCTTCTTGGAACGGCGTGCGCTTTGCTCGCCTTCCTTGATTGCCTTTTCGACGGCGGGCGGAACTTCGTTCGCCTTGCCGTAGCCGAACGAGGCTCGGCCGTTCTTGTCGCCGACGACGACGAGCGCGTTGAAGCTGAAGCGTCGACCGCCCTTGACCACGCAGGCCGAACGCTTGATTTTGACGACGAAATCGACCATCCCCTGGTCGCGGGAGTCGCGATCGTCGCGGTTCCGGTCCCCTCGCTCTTTTGCCATGACTTACCTCGAAGCACGGGACGATCGATCCCGGGATTATCGCATTTTGAATGGAAGAATATTGTTGCGGGTTACGCCTTCGCGGGCTTTTTCGACTCGCCCTTGACCTTCGGTGCCGCTGCGGCCGCCGGGGCTTTCACTTTTTTCGTCGTCTCTTCGGGGCCGGTACACTTCAGGCCCGCATCGGTGGCCGCACGGGCCAGCGCCTTGACGCGGCCGTGGAAGCGGTACGCCCCGCGATCGAACGCAGCTTCGGCGATGTTGACCGCTTTGGCCTTCTCGGCGAGTTTCTTGCCGATGATCGTGGCGGCGTCGATGTTGCCGCCGTACGTCACATCGCTGCCCTTGTCGTTGCTCGACACGGCGGCCAGGGTGACACCCTTCTCGTCGTCGATGAGTTGGGCGTAAATGTGCTGGTTGCTGCGGTGTACCGAAAGCCGTGGCTTCGTCGCGGTGCCGCGAATCGTCTTCCGGACGTGTCGCTTGCGTCGCAACGCACGAATCGCTTTGCTTTTCTGAGCGTCCATTGTTCTGCCTTATCGGCCATCGGCTTGCGCCAGATGGCATTCTCGCGGATATTGAATTCGTTACTTGCCAGCCGAGAAGGACTTGCCTTCCTTGCGGCGGACGGTTTCCTTTTCGTAGCGGACGCCCTTGCCCTTATACGGCTCCGGCTTCTTGCTCGAACGCACTTCGGCGGCGAACTGGCCGACCTTCTGCTTATCGGGGCCAGATACCACAATCGTGGTTGGATCGGGCACCGTCACCGTGATCTGATCGGTCACTTCTGGCGTGTGCAAAATCCGGTTCGCGAAGCCGACGGTCAGTTCCACGCCCTTGCCTTTGAGGGCGGCCTGGTAACCGACGCCTTCGATCTTCAGGCGTTTTTCGTAACCCTTGCTGACGCCGATGATTAAGTTATTCACGAGTGCGCGAGTCGTACCGTGCAAGGCACGCGACATTTTCGCATCGTCGGGGCGGGTGACGGTGATCGTCGTCCCTTCGAGTTCGACCTTAATCAACGGATGGTGCGTGAATTCCAGCTTGCCTTTCGGGCCTTCCACCTTGATGGTGCGGCTCGACATGCTGACTTTCACACCCGCCGGGATTGCGATCGGTTGCTTACCAATACGTGACATTGTCCGAATTCTCCGAAGGCTTAAACCGGTGAATCACCGGGATGCAGCCTCAATCTTGTAGGAATCGTGCGACGATGAGCGAGGCTCACCAGACGGTGCAAAGTAACTCGCCGCCGACCTTCGCCTTGCGGGCTTGGCGGTCGCTGAGGATACCCTTGCTGGTGCTGAGGATGGCGATACCGAGGCCATCGAGTACGCGACGAACTTCTTTGTAGCCTTGGTACAAGCGACGACCGGGCTTGCTGGCGCGACCGATGAAGCGAATAACTTTCTCGCCATCGGGGCCGTATTTCAGGTACACCTGAAGCACGACGTGCGCTTGGCTGATGTCGGACTCTTCGTGAAACTCGTCGACGCCTTCGGCGTTCTTGACGTGTTTCCCGGTACGGAAACCGATTACGAAGCCTTCGTCGACGAGCACCTTGGCGATCGCGATTTTCATCTTCGTCGCAGGCATGTCTACGGAAGGACGTTCGATATTATTGGCGTTGCGGATGCGTGTCAGCATGTCCGCAATGGGGTCGGTCATCATGGCTGGGGTTCTCCGTTGGGGTTGTTACCAAGACGCCTTGCGGACGCCGGGAATCAACCCACTGCTCGCGAGGTCGCGGAAGATAATCCGGCAGACGCCGAACTTCCGGTACACCGCACGGGCACGACCCGTCAGTTGGCAGCGATTGCGGATGCGAATGATGTCGCGCGGGCGCAACATTTTGGTTTTATCGCGTTGTTCTTCGGGTTTCGCGAGTTCGGCTCGGTGCAACGCCATGGCAGCCATCTGCTGGCGATGGCGTACCATCTTTGCGGTCGTAGACATTTCGGCCTCAGATTCGGCGTACCAGTTCGGGGTCGCAGGCGACAAACCTACGGTGAACCGGCCGTTCCGTGAATTACAAGTTGTATGAACGCTTGCCAACTTCAACAACGATATTGCGAGAAACCCACATCCGCCCCATACGAAACGGGGCAGATGCGGTCGTTTTATGCTTCGCGGAAAGGCATTCCGAACAATCGCAGCATTTCGCGAGATTCGTCGTCGTTGCGCGTGCTGGTGACGAACGTAATATCCATGCCCTGTGTGAAGTTCACCTTGTCCGGGTCGATTTCCGGGAAGATGAGTTGTTCGTTGATACCCATGCTGTAGTTGCCGTTACCGTCGAAGCTCTTCGGATTGATGCCGCGAAAGTCGCGGATCCGAGGCAAGGCGACGTTGACGAGGCGATCGAGGAATTCGAACATGCGACGGCCGCGAATCGTCACGCGACAGCCGATTTCGTTGCCCTGACGCAGTCGAAACGTGCTGATAGCCGCTTTGGCCTTGGTGATCTGCGGGCGTTGACCGGCGATCTGACCCATTTGATCGGCAGCGATCTTCATCTTTTCTTTGTCTTGCAGTGCCTTGCCGACACCCATGTTCAAGACGATCTTTTGCAACTTCGGCATACTATGCACGTTGGTGCGACCGAACTTTTCCATAAGTGCGGGAAGGATTTCCTTCGCGAATTTCTCTTGCAGTCGCGTCGGTGCAACGGCGTGTGCCTTGCTATTTGCCATGATCCGTATTCGCTTTCATCGCGTCATCGGTCGGCGTTCGAGTGTGAAAACTCACCCCGAACGCAAATGACTTGGTTAAATTACTGTTTAGCAACGGTTGCGGGCTTCGGTGCGTACTTCACGTTCGCCTTCGACAAGCTGCGTATGGTGACGCCGCTCTTCTTCGAGACGAGCACTTTCGAGCCGTCTTCGAGATACTTGATCCCGACGCGGGTCGCTTTGTTCGTCGTCGGGTCGATCAGTGCGACGTTCGAGAGGGCGATCGGCATCTCTTTCGAGAGGCGTCCGCCTTGCGGGTTGCCGCGCGATGGCTTCAGGTGCTTGTAGACCCGGTTCATGCCTTCGACGACGACTTTGCCCTTTTCCGTAAGGAGGCGCACGACCTTGCCGCGCTTGCCCTTGTCGTCTCCCGCGAGCACTTCCACGATGTCGTCTTTGCGAATGTACATTGCTATCGTCCTATGTCGCTCGAAGTCGCGGTTGGCGTCTCGAGAGCGAAACTCTCGTCGGGTTAGACCACTTCGGCAGCGAGGCTGAGAATCTTGCTGAACTGCCCGCGAAGCTCGCGGGGGACGGCACCGAAGATCCGGGTGCCGCGAGGGTTGTCGTCGTTATCGACGAGAACGAGTGCGTTGCGGTCGAATCGCACGTAGCTACCGTCTTCGCGACGAGTGGCCACACGGGTGCGAACGATCACGCCGCGAATGACGTCGCCGGGCTTGACTTCGCCACCGGGGAGCGCCTTTTTGACGCTGGCCTTGATGATGTCGCCGAGGTACGCGACGCGGCGCTTCGAGCCGCCGAGTACCTGGATACACATCACTTCCTTGGCACCGGTGTTGTCGGCAACGTCGAGGAAGGTATACATCTGAATCATGGCAACGTTCTCGTGTGGGCTTTCGCCCGCTATGCGTGATTACTTCTTGGCTGCGGGTGTCACGGCTGGGGCGGCAGCAGGAACGGCACTCCCCGCAACGGCCCCTTCGAGGCCTGCGAGCGTTCGGCTCGGGGCTTTGGTCACGATTCGGACGAGGTTCCAGCGCTTCGTCTTCGACAGCGGGCGGGATTCGACGATCTCCACCGTGTCGCCGAGGTGCGACTCATTCGCTTCGTCGTGAACGTAACATACCGTTCGCTTCTTCATGAACTTGCCGTACTTCGGGTGCTGGACCCGACGCGACAGTTCGACGCGGCGGGACTTATTCATCTTGTCGCGCGTCACGACGCCAGTCAGGGTACGCGGTCCGGTACCGGTCGACTTCGGTTCGGCTGCAACAGTGGTCACGTCAGACATGCGTTACTTCCCCTTGGCGGCCGTTTTGGCGGCGGCCTTCGCGTTGAGTTCGGCTCGTTGGGTTTGGATGGCGGTGAGACGAATCACGACGCGACGGGCTTTACGGCGACCGAGGAATGCTTTCCCAGGGGACGTCTCGTTGATGTTCGCCAAGGCGAGATTCGCTTCGATGGCGGCATCGCCCAGAGCGGCTTCGATCTTCAGTTCGCGACCGCGCTGTTCGGTCTTGACGCGAGCGATATCGCGACGGGCTTTGCGAATTTCGCTCGGCGTCTCGAGGCGATCCGTGGCCGACTGGAAGCGCAAGTTGAACAGGTGCTTCTCGGAGTCTTTCAAGGTCAGCGCGAGTTGCTCGTCGCTTTCCTTACGAATATCGGCAGGCTTCATGAACTCGTCTCCCAACCCTCATCGTGCTTCGGTCGAATCTTGCGATCCGTACCGCGCTACGAGAGGTTATCCCGGCATACGCCGGGGGGTTGTGTGAAAGTATGTCAAAAGAATCAAATACTCGGCCGACGTGCCACAAAGCGACACTTGAACGGCATCTTGTATGCGACGCGAGCCAGACAATCGCGGGCTGCGGCTTCGGGAAGTCCGCCGACCTCGAACAGAATGTGGCCAGCCTTCACGACGGCGGCCCAGTATTCCGGTTCGCCCTTGCCCTTACCCATACGGGTTTCGGCAGGGATCGCGGTCACCGACTTGTGCGGGAACACGCGGATGTAGTATCGACCTTCGGCCGATACGAACCGGGTCACCGTCACGCGGCCAGACTCGATCGATTCGGCCGAGAGCCAGCCGCCTTCGAGAGCTTGCAGACCGTAATCGCCGTAGGCAACGTAGTTGCCGCGGTGCGCGTTGCCTTTGATGGCACCGCTATACTTGATCTGCGCGAGCTTACCCCTTGCGACGCCGCGTTGGTTTTTTCTGAACTTGACTCGCTTGGGCATCAGTGACATCGTTGATCTCTCCAGTCAAGAAGTCGCCGTTATTGACCCAGACTTTTATGCCAATGTTGCCTTGAGGGGTCACGGCCTCGGTAAATCCGTAATCGATCTTGCAGCGGATGGTCGACAGCGGCACGCTGCCATCCATACCCTTTTCGCATCGCGCCATTTCTGCCCCGCCGAGTCGGCCGGACAGTTGGACCTTGATGCCCTTCGCTCCGTTTTCCATCGCCCGACCGATCGCGTTCTTGATCGTCCGGCGGAAACTCGTACGCTTCTCCAACTGCTCGGCGATATCGTGAGCAATGATCTGCGGGTCGATTTCCGGTCGCGTAATTTCAATCGTCTTGATTTCGATGTGCCGACGAATGAGCTTCTCGAGCGCCTTCGTCAACTTGTCGATCTTCTCGCCCTTCTTGCCGATGATCGCTCCGACGCGGCTCGAATAGACGTTGATCGTCACTCGTTCGCGGGTCCGCTCGATGCGGATGTCGGAGATCATCGGACGCTGTTCTTTGCGTTCTTTGCTGCGCGAGAGGTACTTCGGGATGAACAAACGAATTCTCTGATCTTCGACGAGAAGTTCGGAGAAATCGTGTTTGCCCGCGTACCATGCACTGCGCCACGGCGTCATGACGCCTACGCGGAAACCGGTCGGTCGGACTTTCTGGCCCATTCTGATCCCTCATCGTGCGAACGGGTCGAACCGTCGCGTCGTCCGGGTGGTCCCTATAAACAAGCTCGGAGACCAGCCCCGCGAGCCAATGAATTTTATTTAGCTCTTCGCGACTTCCGTCGTTGTTTCTTCTGCATCTGCGTCTTCCGGTTCCATCACGGTCACGTGAATGTGTGCCAGACGCTTGAAGATCGAGAATGCGGTGCCGCGGGCACGCGGTTGGATCCGCTTGTACATCGGGCCATCGTCGATCCGGCATTCGGAGATGACGAGGTCTTCGACGTTGCGGCAGCCTTGGTCTTCGGCGTTGCCGACCGCACTCTTGATGACGGCTTCGATGAGCCGGGCACCGCGGTTCGGTCGGAACTTCAGTTGCTCGAGTGCGACGTCCACATTCAACCCGCGAACGAGCTGAGAGAATGGCCGCATCTTGCGTGCGGTGACGTCGGCAAATCGGTGTATGGCTTTGTACTTCATAACTTTGCTACTGATCGTGTGCTTGCGGTACGCGGGTCGGTCGACTGGGTAACGACGTGTTACTTACCGGGTGCCGCCTTCGCTTTGCCACCGCCGTGGCCCTTGAACGTTCGCGTTTGCGAGAACTCGCCGAGCTTGTGCCCGACCATGTCTTCGGTCACGTAGACTTTTAAGTACGATCGGCCGTTGTGAACGAGGAACGTCGAGCCGATGAACTCGGGAACGATCGTACAGTCGCGTGCCCAAGTCTTAATCGGTTCGCGATTTTGACCTTGCTTCACAACTTTGGCGAAGAGTCGCACATCGATGTACGGACCTTTTTTCAGCGACCGACTCATCCCCAGTCTCCCACGACAACTGTGCATCCGCGTCCACTGGCGTACCAGTATCGAACGGATTAATGTAGAAACACGCTCGCAGCATGGCCAGGGATTCTCGTAAGAATCCCATGTTGCCACGAATGATTAGCTACTCTTCTGGAACGGGCCAGCAGGTCGGCGACGAACGATGGCCTTGTTCGATGGCTTCCGCTTATCGCGGGTCTTACCACCCTTGGCAAGCACGCCACTCGGCGACGTCGGATGGCGTCCACCCTTCGAGCGACCTTCGCCCCCACCCATCGGGTGGTCGACTGGGTTCTGCGACGTACCGCGTTGGTGGGGCTTGCGGCCTAACCATCGCTTACGACCGGCTTTACCCAGGCTGACGTTCATGTGGTCGGGGTTCGACACGCTGCCCATCGTCGCTCGGCACTTGTCGGACACGCGGCGGACTTCTCCGCTCGGCATCGTGATGAGTGCCAACCCTTTATCGCGGGCACCGAGGACGGCCGCACAACCGGCGGACCGACAGACCTGACCGCCCTTACCGGGCATCAGTTCGATGTTGTGAATCGTCATACCGAGCGGAATCTTCGAGAGCGGCATACAGTTGCCGATCTTCGGTTCTGCGGTATCGCCCGACATCACCTTGTCGCCAGCCTTGAGGCCGTCGGGAGCAAGGATGTAGGCTTTGGTCTTCGTCTCATCCGCGTACTGGATGAGTGCGATACGTGCGGACCGGCAAGGATCGTACTCGACGGTGATGACGGTGGCTTCGATGCCGTCCTTCTTCCGCTTGAAGTCGATGATGCGGTACATCCGCTTGTGACCGCCACCCCGGAATCGTACGGTCACGATTCCCTGGTTGTTGCGTCCGCCCTTTTTCTTGATCGGCTTCAGCAGGGTCTTTTCGGGTGCGTTCACGCCGGGGTTCGTACACTCGGCGAAGTCCGACACGGAGCCGCCCCGGCGGCCTGCGGATGTCGGTTTGTAATACTTGATGCCCATTGAAATTCGCTCTTAGCTAGTAGTTCGCAGTTATCAGTTATTAGTTTGCAGTTAGAAGAGGATCCATACATGCGATCGACTCTTAACTATCAACTGCCAACTACTCGTTAGAAGAAGTCAATCTTGTCTTCGACGTTCAGCGTGACGATCGCCTTCTTCCAGTCCGACTGTTTGCCGGGCTTGGCACGGGCGCTCGTCTTCTTGCCTTGTCGCGTTTGCGTGCGAACTTTTTCGACGCGAACGTTGAACAACTCTTTCACGGCCGAAGCGATCTGCTGCTTGGAAGCGAGCGGATTCACCATGAACGTGTACGAGTTATAGCGGGTGCTTTGGTGCGTACCCTTTTCCGTCACCAGCGGCCGAAGCACGATCTGGTACGGGCGCAGTTCGATGCCGGGCGTACCGTGTTCGCACGGTTGACGCATCTCCAGCTTGCGAACATATTTCTTCGGCCTAGGTCGCGTTTGCATGACTTATCCTTGATTCGCCGATCGATTACTTAGCTGCGGGTTTCCGAAGGCTTTCGAGTGCCGACTTCGTCAGAATCAACCGCTTCTGCTTGAGTACGGTGTAGGCGTTGAACTCGCTGGCAGGAAGTACTTCCACGCCTTCGATGTTCCGGGCCGACTTGTATACGTTTTGGTCGAGTTTATCGGTGCCGATCAGCACCGTCGTATCGAGGAGCGTCAGTTCGCGTTCCACGCCGGCCTTGTCGGTCTGCTTGCCGATCTTTACCGACTTGAGGAATCCCGTGACGACTTTGGTCTTCGGGGCGGCGACTGCGAACTCGTCGACGATGATTGCTTCTTTGTCCATGAACTTGCTGAGGATCGCCATGCGGGTGGCGGCGCGGACGGCTTGCTTCGGCAGGTGGTATTCGTAGTCGCGTGGCTTCGGGCCTTTCGCGGTACCGCCACCTCGTCGCTTGTTCGTTCGCTTCGTACCGGCGCGGGCATTGCCCGTACCCTTCTGGCGGAAAATCTTCTTACTGCTACCGGCGACTTCACCGCGGCGTAGCGTGTGGTGAGTACCGGCTCGTTGGTTGGCCTGATACATCAGGCACACATCGTGCAGCAACTGGCGGCTAATCTTGCCGCCCTTCGAGAACTCGGAAGGATCGATTTCGACCGTGCCGACTTGATTACCGAGCTTATCGACGACTGGCACGACGAGCTTGCCCACCGCCTCGTACATGAGTGGCAGGTCGGCAGGCTGTTCGGTCGTTGCGTATTCGGTGGACATTGCTCTTGCCTTCGTAGCCGGTGAGTCGCTTCTAATATTCCGTAACTGGCTTCGTCGTTTGAGACGAAACGACCCGCATGGGTCTCGGCGTTATTCATCCTCGAGGACGATCCATCGTGCGATCATCCGAAGATGGCCGGGCCCTTGCGGGCAGTCGAACCGCGCTTTATATGGCGCGGCGTTCACTCCGTCAATTCCCCGCGCCGATAACGCGGATCTTGATGTCCACTCCGGGCGGCAAACTCAGGCCTTTGTTCAAAGCCTCGATCGTCTTCCCCGTTGGCTGGAGGATGTCGATCAACCGCTTGTGCGTTCGGATCTCGAACTGCTCGCGCGATTTCCGGTCGATGTGCGGGCTACGGAGAACCGTATACCGTTCGATCCGGGTCGGGAGTGGGATCGGCCCGTGGACTTCGGCCCCGGTTTGCGTGGCCGTTTGTACGATCTCCGCCGCCGTCCGATCGAGGACTTCGTGGTCGTAACCTTCCATCCGGATGCGGATTCGTTCGTTGCCGGTGCCCGCCATGCCGACCTTCCTGCTTCGCTCGCGTAGTGTCCGTCATCCCACCGTAAAGTACGGTACAGGAAGGTATGGTTTTAGAGTAAACGATGAAGTCGTCAAGCAAATGCGCCAAAAACGCGCAGATTTCCTCCCAAATCGCGCCGGATTGTCGCTAACCAGCCACCGTTTCGCGCGATGACTATCATGACTGCGGAGGACTACCATGCGAATTCTCGCGATCGCCATTGCTCTCGTTTCGTTTGCCCCCGCGCTGCGTGCCGACGACGATAAGCCGCTCGGCTACCCCGTTCCCGCCGTGTACCCTACGCCCGATGGCAAGCACACATTCGTGCTGATTCCGCCAGTGTCGACGAATCCGAAACGTCGCGAAAATGCTCAACAGCAAGCCCTTCGCGAGAAATATCCGACGAGTGGGATGTACGCGCCGAACGTCGAGAAACCGCTCTGGACCGTCGATTGGTACGCCTACGATGCCTTCCCTGCGAACGACGCGATTCACGTCGTTCGCATCCACGGTGACAGCCTATTGTCACGCCACTTCATCGGCGGTCGACGCCTGCCCGATGAAAAGGTCGCCGAGCAAATTGCGGCACCGGCGGTGAGCTTCTACGATTCCGGAAAATTGATCCGCACGTACTCGGTTCGCGAGATCGTCGGCAACCCCGATGCTCTGCCGCACTCGATCGAAGACGTGCTCTGGATGGCCGGTGCCGTCATCACCGTCGACGACAAACAGTTCGGCCTGACCACGCAAGATTCGCGACAATTATTTTTTGAATTGGAGACGGGCAAAATCGCGATCAACCGCGAAGCAGGGCTAGGAAATGCGCAAGTCTGGGTGATCCGATTATCGCTACTCGCACTCGGAATTTCGCTGCTCGTGTTGCTCGGCGTGTTCATTTATCAGCAACGAATGAAGCCTTAAAGTGGACCCAGGGGTACGACGAAGCGTCTAACCCTGGGAGCGATAATTACCGCCTTCGCATCGAGCGTAATTGCAGCGCGATCAACCCGATGATGGCGACGGCGAACGCGATGCTGACGGCGATCAATTGGGTCTGCGTGAGGCCGAGATCGGCGAGCGTCTGTTCTTTCTTCGGTTCGTCGGGAATCGCTAACGCAACATCTTCATGCGGGACCACCGCAGGTAGCCCAGCCACGCGGCGTTTGATGTCCGCACGACGTTCGACGAGCCGCGTGCGATTCGATTGCTGACGCGATTCGACGAGGCTATCGAACAGCCGTTCCGCTTCGCGATACCGCCCTTCCCTCGCGTATAATTCTGCCAGCAACCAGAACAAACGGTTATCGTCCGGGTGCCACAACAGAAGCTGTTGCACGATCGCAATTGCATCGGGTGGCGGCTCGGTGAACAGTGGGAAAACCACTTCGTCGGCAGCCGGCGTTTTCGCTTCGGCTTCGCGGCGATGGATCCGCAACCAGTCGCGATAGTACGTCCGTTCCAGTTTCGCCAACCACTGGCGTTGCTCCGCCGTCGTGCCCGCCAGATCGCTCGGCAGAGTCAATTCCAACTGAATTTCGTGCCAATTTATGGCTTCGGCCCATTCGCCGCGAATCGCAAATAGGTGTGCGAAGTTCGCCACGATGCGAGTATCGGGCACACGTTCGCGGGCCAGTGGCGCGAGCGTCGTACGGGCGTCGTCGTAGAGCCGGGCGCGCATCTGGTCGGCCGCGCGGCCCGCAATTGCGCCGGGCGTCATCGCCGGTTGATGTAGTCGAAGGAGTGTCGTTTCGCGGTCGGGATTTTTGCGATTCGGGTTCGGGTCGCCGACGTTCGCGAGTTGGCCGAAGAAGATCGTTGCGAACTGCCCGCTGTTGTCGGCGTTGTACGAAAGTTCCTGAGCCGTGCCGTCGGCCTTGATGGCGAACGGGCACTTTTCAAACGGCGAATACAGTCCCGCAACGGCAGGCATTGCCATCGCGATGACGGTCATCAGCGCGAACGAAAATCTCGTGACCGATGACACCACCATGTCAGTTTTTGCTCGCGTCATGGGTACACGTCACGTTGGTGCTAATGCCGCCGCGCGGCGTCCACTTCGTTACCACAGTACAGCGTACCGGCTTCGCTGCCGTCACGAAATCGTCGAGCAATCGGTTGGTGACTTGTTCGTAGTAAATGCCCTGATTGCGGAACCGTTGCAGATATAGCTTCAGCGATTTGAGTTCCACGCAGACGTTGCCGGGCGTGTACGTGTAAACGATCGTGCCGTAGTCCGGCTGGCCAGTCAGCGGGCAGACGCTGGTGAACTCCGGGCAGATGATCTCGATCGTGTAATCGCGGCCAATGCTCGGATTCGGGAACGTATCGAGTTGATCGGCCGAAGGCGTTTGCGTGAAATCCATGCGGGAACCCGGTACGAGTGCGTTTGTCTGCTGTCAGTCTTAGGCCAATCCATGCAGCGATTCCACATTCTCGCCGCGACGCGATTCCAGAATTAGCCGCGACGCGCAGGCTTTGCGTAGCGGAGCGCGTGGGGTGAACTAAATCACTTCCTTAGCACGCTCGAAAAACCATTGCTCAATTCCCATGAACTCAGGATGATTTGTCCACGCGGATGCATCTTCAGTCCACAAGTAACCGTGACGGCAATAGTACAACCCAAGTCGGTTGATGATCGGGAAAGTCGGATCGACTAAACGTTGTTTTCGAGAGAGCAACAGGTAACCGAGAATCTGATCGAGACTATCCGCAGCGATCTCATCTTTTGTTGTTGTCTTGAAGTCTACAAGCAAGTCGCCAGCGATCAAATCCGCATCCGCACCGCCCACCAAGCGTGAAGACTGACTAAAATTCGGATTTAATAACATTAGTTTGTCGTGCAACAACTCATCGAATGGGACGATTGCTAATAGATTGACCAAGTCTTGGATATCTTCCGAACTTGCCTCTTCAAAACTCGGTTCTAATCGCATTGCCCGACAGACAGAATCGAGCTTTGCTAATCGTATTGCATGCGCCGCTAATTCGGCTTGATCGGCAGTGTTGGGTGCCTTCAGTTTCACGTACGTTTCAAATGCTGACTTGGCGTTTTTCAACAAAATCCGCATTCGCGCGGCGATAATTTCTGGCGGCAGGTGCTGGTTTGGAGCATCGTCAGCATTGCGATCCAATCTGATAAATCCTGAATCTGTCATGCGACCGATCACATCCGGTGCAGACTCCGCTACCCAGCGTTGGGAGATGGCATGTGGCGCACGACGTTGTAGTTCAAATCTCAGTAAATAATCGAAAGCGGTGCCAACGAGCGTGTGCCGTTTACTCTGTGGTGCGGCTTTGAGATTCACTTTTAGTTTGCGTGGAAAAACTGGGCGTAGTGGCTTTAATCGGGCCTTGATTTCTGGCAGGCCGATGAAACTGAGTAGGCTCATGGTTCGCATCCCAAAGTTACTGCCGCCTGGTGCCTGTACAAGATTGTTTGTTAGTCTTAGCCGAAAACGTGCAGCGATGCCATGTCGGTACTTTGCATTCTCGCCGCGATTCCAGAATTCGCCGCGACGCGCAGGCGTAGCGGAGCGCGTGGGGTGTGAACTCTCACAAAGTCGGGAACTCCCCACGGACGGTCGTTCGTGGGCATTGGGTTGGTGTACCCATACGAAAGCCAGAAGTCAAAAAATCGGAGGCGATTCGACGTAAGTCGACTTTTCGACGTGTCGTGAAAGTGTCTCCAAGTGTCGTGAGAATGTCGTGCGCGGTCGATTTTATGTCGTGCTCGGTCGATTTTGTGTCGCACTCGGTCGATTTTGTGTCGCCACTTGCGCCGAGTCTCGAATCGATCACCCGCGACATAACCCGCTATTCGAGTTCGAGATGCGGCAAAACCGCCGTTTTCGGATCGGCGATTTGCGATCGAAAAGTGGCATTTTGGGACGCGAAAATGGCAAAAAACCGGTTTTTGAGCGTCCGCAATTGTGACTTACGTCGATTCCGCGAGCCTCGATCACATGTTCGCCCAGTCTTTTGGCTTCAGCCAGTAGTCGGTGAGTGCGGCTTCCGGGCTACCGACGACGGGCTGATAGTCGTAGATGTAGCGCACGACCGGGGGCAAACTCATCAGGATGCTCTCGGTGCGGCCGTTGGTTTTCAAGCCGAAGATCGTGCCACGATCGTACACGAGGTTGAACTCCACATATCGCCCGCGGCGATACTCCTGAAACAGCCGCTGCTCCGCCGTCCACACGAGGGATTTACGCCGTTCGACGATCGGCACGTAACTGCTGACGAACGCTTCGCCCGCATCCTTCACGAACGCGAACGTCGCATCGAGGCGATCCGCACCGGTGTAATCGAAGAAGAAGCCACCGACGCCCCGCGCTTCATTGCGGTGCTTCAGGTGGAAATACTCGTCGCAATCGTGCTTCATTTTGTCGTAATTCGCCAACTCCGCGTGCCGTTCGCATACCGTCTTCCACGTTCGGTGAAAGTGCGTCACATCTTCGAGCACCGGATAATACGGCGTAAGGTCCGCACCGCCGCCGAACCACGAAGCCGAGCCGCGCGTGAGGAACCGGAAATTCGCGTGAACCGTGGGGATGTGCGGACTACGTGGGTGCAAGACGAGCGAAATGCCGGTGGCGGTGAAGCGCGTCCCCTCGCCGGGCAGGTGATTTGCAAATGCGGCGTCCATTTCGCCGAATACCTCGGAGAAGTTCACACCAGCCTTCTCGAAGACCGTGCTGTTCTCGAGAATGCGGCTCCGCCCACCGCCGCCGCCCTCGCGATCCCACGAATCTTCGCGGAAGCGCGTGCCGCCATCGACGCGCTCGATGCTCGCGCAAATGCGATCTTGCAACTCGCGGAAGTACGTCACGGCAAGCGGATGCATAGCAGGGCCTGTGGGGACAATCGAAGTCGTATCTTAGGTTTACGCCAACTTGGGATCGGTTGCAATCGTTACGGATCAGCATAAGATGCCGTGAGTATTGCAACCGCCCGCAATCTTATCGGAGGTTTGCCATGAAGTTTCGATGGACCGTCGCAGCGTATGTTCTTGCGTTCGCCCCACTCGCGTTGCGGGCCGCCCCCGCACCGTCGGGCAAGTCCGCCGATGGCCCCGCCATCACGTTCCAGTTGGCAAACGCGAGCAAGTTGCTCGACGATGCCCGCGCCATCGCGAAAATGTTCGGCGGCGAAATGGCCGTCGAAAAAATGAACGAAACGATGAAGGAGAAGCTCGGCGAGAAAGGTCTTGCGGGCCTCGACCTCACCCGGCCAATCGCCGGTTACGTGAACCTCGACGCGAAGAAGATCGACGACTCGGCCGGCGTGATTGCCGTCCCGATTACGAGCGAAGAGGAATTCCTGAAACTCCTCGAACGCCTCGAAACGCCGCTGGAAACCGTCAAGGGCGACAAGGGCCTGTACCAACTCGGCGAGTTACCCGGCCTGAAACTGAACCCGAAGGCCGAGGAAGAAAAGCCCGCGAAGCCCGTGCTGATGCGGTTCCATGCGAAACACGCTTACTTCGGCCTGAACGGCAGCGCCGCCGACCTCGACCCGGCGAAGCTCGTTGCCGTCGAAAAGCTGTACGACCCGAAAGAAACCGCCTTGATGGCATTCAAGATTTATAACGATCGTTACCCCGAAGAGTTGCTCAAGGAAAGTGCAAAGCAGACCGAACAGTCGATTGAGATGCTCAAGGGCCTCCTCGGTGCGAACGATGGCGCGAAAGAGAAAGTCCTGACGAGCCTCATCGGCATGGCTAACCGCTTCAACCAGCAATCGCAGAAGGAAACCGCCTCCACCGGCTTCCGCCTCGTCTTCGATCAGGCGACCGGCTTCGTGCAGATGGAAACCTCGATGACCCCGAAAAAGGGTACGAGCCTCGCGCAAGATCTCACCGACCGCAAACCGACGACGAACCAATTCGCCGCTGCCTTCGACGACAAAACCGCCGCCGGCTTGAAAGTCAGTATGCCGCTGTTCGCCAAGGAACTTCGCGATGCCGCCGTCGTCGGCCTCGAAGAACTGAAAAAGAAGAACGAAGAGAACGAAACCGAAGTACCGAAGGAACCTACCATCGAACTGCTGGACGGCCTGATTCGCACCGTAAAGACCGGCGAAATGGACCTTGCAGTGGTCGTAAACGGACCGGATAAAGACGGCCACTTCACGAGCCTTGTTGCGATGTCCTACGATGGCGGGGCCGCACTGGAGAAGGTTCTGAAAACCACGATGAAAGGCGATAAGGTTCCGAAAAACATCAAAGACGGGATCAAGTTCGACACCGACAAAATCGGCGACGTGAACATTCACCAGTTCACATCACCGGAAAAAGACGACACAGTCGAAAAGATCTTCGGATCGAACACATCCCAGTTCGCATTCGGCCCAAAAGCGATCTACGTGTCATTGGGCACCGAAGCGAATCCGATGCTGAAGAAGATGCTGGTCGCGAAGCCCGCCGAAGCGAAGGCGTTCGATATCGTCGTCAATCCGAAGCGACTCGGGCAACTCATTACGACGGGCAACGAGCAGGTCGGCGGGATGGCAACGCTTATGCTGGGAACGGAAGACAAGGCCACATCCGCACTCTATTTTTCGGTCAGCGGCGGCGACGCACTGAAGATCACCTACGGCATCAACCTCAAGCTGATGTCCGGCTTCTCACGCAACTTCGGCTTGTTGCGATAGAGCCAGCCGGAATGGAAAGAACCGAAGTACATTCGGTGTGATTTGGCCCACGGGGACGTTACCCGTGGGCATTTTTGCGGTGCCGGTCATTACATTGGCCAAAGTCACACTCGCTTCGCGAACGGAGGCCGTACGGTGAATCGCACAGTCAAAAAATCGCTACTCGGAATCGGCTGCGCGGTGGTTGCGCTCGCCGTGGCACTGGCCACACAGCCCGAAACCTCAGCGGCACCTCGAATCGACCTCAAACCCAACGCACATTGGGTCTTCGATAGCGAAGGCGTCTCGTCGCGAAAAGTCATCGATCGTATGGGTGTGCTACACGGCACAATTCTCGGCGAGCCTACGCTGAACAAAGATGCCTCCTGCCTCGAACTGAGCAACCCGAACGACGGCGTCATCATTCGCGCCGCCGTGACACCCGATGCAGACTTTCTGCCCAAAGAGGCGTTCTCAATCGTCGCGTGGGTTCGGGTCGACGAGCCTGCCGAGTGGGGTGCGTTCCTCGGTTGCATCCAAGATAACGGACCGAAGGAGAAAGGCTTCGTCGTCGGTTTCAACAAAGCCAACTTCTATTTCGGGCTTGCCACCAAGGGCGGAGAACGTGGCGAAGGGATAATTACCTACCTGAACGGCACGACGAAATACGAACCGCGACGCTGGTATCACGTGGCCGCCGTATACGACGGCAAGCGGATGCAACTCTACGTGAATGGCAAGCTCGATGGCGAATCGATCGAGCAATCCGGCGCTGTGAGATACGCCGCCAAAGCGCCGCTCATCATCGGCCGCTACCGAGACGACGACGAAGACTATCCGATGGTCGGCGGCCTCCGCGAAATCCTTTGGTGTCACCGGGCTGTCACTGCGGAACAACTCGTCGCACACTTTCAATCCGACGCAAAACTCGCCAGCGCACCACCGGAAGCCGTTGGCCCGAAATTCGTCGTCGAACCATACCTGCAAAACGCGACGCGGACCGCAATGACAGTCATGTGCGAGACCGACACCCCAACGACTTGCGAACTTCAATATGGCGACACATACCCACCGAAACTCACTTTAAAATCTGCAAAAGCCGACACGATGCACGAAATGCCACTGGCGAACCTCGTGCCGAAAACGAAGTACTTCTACCGAATGCGCTGCACCGATGCCGACGGTAAGACAGTCGATAGCCGCCCGCTGACGTTCATGACCGGCGTCGATGCCGACGATGCGTGGAGTTTCACGGTCATCGGCGATACGCAGCGAAATCCGACGGTTACGGGCAAGGTTGCGAAACTGATGTGGGAACGCCGTCCGCACTTCGTGTTACACTGCGGCGACGTCGTCGACGATGGGGCATCGAAAGCGCAGTGGACGGGCGATTTGTTCAAGCCGTGCAGCGAACTCTTCGGCCGCGTACCGGTCTTCCCGTGCATCGGCAATCACGAAAAGAACCACCCGCACTACTACAAATACTTCAGCCTGCCGAAGCCGGAATATTACTACAGTTACCAGTATGGCAACGCGGCGTTCTTCAGTCTCGACACCAACGGCATTCGCACGGCAGACCTTCAACCGGGTGGCGTACAGTACGAATGGCTCGACAAGGCGCTCGCCGCATCCGATGCGAAATGGAAAATTTGCTACCACCATCACCCGGTATTTTCGTCGGACAGCGACGATTACGGCAACACGGCCAAAGGGAAATCGACCGACGGCGACGTTCGCGTGAAGGCATTGCAAACCCTTTACGAGAAGCATAATGTCGACGTCGTGTTCAATGGGCACATCCACCTCTACGAACGCTCGTGGCCGATACGCGGTGGCAAAGTCGATCAGAAAAACGGCGTCGTTCACATCACCTCCGGCGGCGGTGGCGGTGGTCTCGAAGACTTCGGCCGCACGCCCACGTTCTTCAAAGCCGAGTGCCGTTCCGACTTCCACTTTTGCTACGTGACCGTACACCGCGGTACCTTCCACCTCAAAGCATTCGACCAAGAAGGGCGACTGTTCGATGCGATGACGTTGAAGAAAGAATAACGAACCCCGGCAGAGACGTACGCAGGCATGTCGGAATGCTGAGAAGACCTCATTCATAACTAGCAGGAGCCGAATGTGTCAGATATTCAATTGGTGATCTTCGACTGGGTCGGGACGGTCATCGATTTCGGTGCGTGTGCGCCAGCCGATGCCTACTTAAAAGCATTCCACGCAAAAGGCGTCGAAGCGACGCCGGCCGAAATCCGCACGCCGATGGGCTTGAATACGAAGGATCACATCCGCGAGATGCTAAGGGGCGAACGCATGGGGCAGCAGTGGCATGCGGTGTACGGACGCGACTGGGCGGAGGCAGACGTCGAAGAAATGGTTCGAATCGTCTTACCGCTGCAAGTCGAAGCCGCAAAGGCGTGTCGCACACTCATTCCGGGTGTCTTGGAATGCGTCGCACACTTGCGATCGCTCGGTATTAAAATCGGTGCGACGACCGATTACTCGCGCGAGGTCGCCGAGGTTTGTTACGCGGCGGGGCGCGAGCAAGGCTTCGTGCCGGACTTCACGGTTTGTGCGGACGATGTGCCAGCGGGTCGCCCCGCGCCGTGGATGATTTACCGCGTGATGGAAGCGCTGAACGTGTACCCGCCGACGACGGTCGTGAAGATCGGCGACACGCGAATCGACATCGAAGATGGCGTGAACGCGGCGGCGTGGTCGGTCGGCATTACCGACAGCAGTAGCGAAATGGGCCTTTCTCCGAAGGAGTTTGCAGCCTTATCGGAAGCGGATCGCGAACAGCGCCGCGAAGCGATTCGCGAAACGTTCTTCGCCGCGGGCGCGGATGGCGCGATGGATACGCTCGCCGATTTGCCCGAACTGATCGTGGAACTCAACAAGATTCTGGCCGAGACGGAAGAGTGAAAGTGACGTTCAGTGCATCGTACGTCGGCTTCTAGTAAATACACGAACGGCTGCGGTGAGAACGGCTACGACGACTCCGCATCCGCCGATGACCCGGATCCTCGCGTCGGTTTTGTGAATGCGGCATCGGGAAACAAAACACGTTCGGGTGGTAGCGAGACTCCGTTGTATTCGGTTAACATCAACGCGGTCACGACGATTAAGCTTCCCCAACCGATCCGCCGCAGTCGCTCGTCCGTTACGAACATCGCATACCTTTCTGCACAAAATCTGTGATTTATCGCGGGTCGGCCCAGGGGCAGGCGTTGTAAACTTCGTCCATCAGGTACCGCATCACGTCTTGCGTCTTGGCTCGCGTCAAACGGCTCGTGCCGAATGCGGGCATTGCGACGAGTACTGTCAGCCGGTCGTCAGTGCCGCCGGGGCGATCTCCGTTCGCGCGGCCGATTATCCATCGGATCGGGAAGAACGGGCTACGCGCCTCGGCTTCATCGTCATCCGTCCAGAAGCGCCGCCCTTCTTGCGTCCAATAACCGACGATCTGCGAGTCGGTGCCGCGAGTGAATTCGCGGAAGGTGACCGGCACCATGCGGCCGGCTGGCGAATGGACGGCTTCCAGCCAACGACTCGCCTGATTGAATCCCCGATTTGGCCAACAGACATCGGGGTGGTGGTAGTCGCGCACCGCATTCGCGGACGACCAATAGACGATCCAGACATGTGCTTCGTTACCGATCCCATCGGTGTAGAGACGATATATGACGGTATCGCAATCGAGCGCCGTCGTTACCGCCGGATCGATTGCTTTGGCCTTTCCCGTCCATCGCTCGATTGCTGGCGGAACTGTTGCAAGCGGTAAGCCACCACCGGCAGATTTCGCGTAACTCGGCACGAAACAGAGTGCGATACCGATACCGATTGTCACACCGAGTACGATGGTCGCGATCGCGAGCGTTCGTCGTGCGGTCGTGGGACGAATGGCAATTGTGGCCGGGACAGCTTCGTTGCGCTTCGGTGCAAGTATCGCGGTTAACCCGCTGACTAACGCGAGTCCGAGTAGCACCATCGCGATTCCGAGCGTGTCGTGCCACGCGCCGTCGATATAGTCTTTACCGATCCACTCCTGCGTCAGCCCCGTGCCGATGACGCGGAGACCGTTGACGAACACGATGATTGGCATGCTGAGTGCAACGGTGAAAACCCCCCGGAAGAAGCCGAATCCGCGTACGTGACTCATGAAAACGGCAATCGCCACGAGTGCCGACACGGAACGAATGCCGCTACACGCCTCGACGACACCGAGGACGCCCGACGGTAGCGCGAGTACGAAACCGCTTCGCTCGACCGACACGCCGCATAGTGACAGCCCATTGGCAGCGAGCCACGTTGTCGCATCTTGCAGCACGATTTGCACCGGTGCCATGATGCGGCCAGGTACCGGCAATGCGAACAGTGGAAACAACAGCGGGAAGCGAAAGGCTCGAAGTGTCTGAGCGCCGTGCAACACGAGAATTAAGCCGGAAGTCGCCACGATGACGCTGAGAAGTTCCCACCAAAGTAATATCTGACGAGGGCCGACTTGCAGCAACACGAACCAACCGGGCAGGAAGACGACTCCGCCCGCGACGACGAGGCAGACGCCGAGTAATGGAATCGGTTTGTCGTGGGTGGGGCATTCGATACGATTCGCCGCCCAGATGGCGGCGGCGAAGAAAAGCAGCCGGCTAAACGATTCTCCCGTCGTCTCGCGGAGGTCGCCGAGCCAGAACCGAATGAGGCCGTTTAGCACGGCACCAAACGCCACGGCTAGCATCGCCCAAGCGGGTCGGGCGCTCACGGCTTCTTCTCCAGATCGGACAACAATTTCTCCGCATCGGCTTTGTAAACGAACGGTCCCGTCGCAACGATCGCGTCTTTCAACGCACGTTTGGCGTCGATGTTATTGCCTTTCTCCGCGAGTACCTTGGATAGGTAGTACGCCGTATCGCGTGCAACAGGACCGGCACCTGCGGCCGCACGCAGCGCTTTGTCCGCTTCGTCGATACGCCCGGCTTTGAAGTAGCACCAGCCGAGCACCGCGACGCCTTCCGCCGACCGCGAGTTCTGCTTAAACGCAACTTCTGCGACATCGATGGCACGTTGTCGTTTCTTCGCATCGTCGGATTCTGCAAGTGAGATCGCGAGGTTCCAGGCGGCGAATGCATCGGCAGGTGCGTTGCGGGACATCTCTTCGAAGATCTTTTCGGCGGCGACGAAGTCCTTCCGATACCGTGCGGCCAAACCGAGGAGCGCGGTCGTTTCGCGGCTACTCGGGTCGAGCTTTGCGGCGGAGTCCAAGTACGGTTTCGCATCGGCGACTCGTCCGCGATCCATCAACCATCGCGCGTATCCGCGTGCAATTTTCTCGCTATTCGCACGCAATTCCGCGCCTTTTTTGAACCACTTCTCGGCTTCCTCGTGTTTCCCTTTTCCATCCCACAACGACGCGAGACTGAGTTCGGGCGGGTCGAGCGTTGGGTCGTCCGCGAACGATTCGAGGAACTCCTTATATGCCTCTTCGGGTTGATCCAAAAAGAAGCGAATTGCGGCGGCCTGTTGGCGGATCGGGCCGTTCTTCGGGTCGTCGATCAGTACCGCTTGCACGTGAGTTCGGGCGCTCTTGTAGTCTCTGCGCGTCTGGTAGCCCGTCGCCAGCCCGAGGTGTGCGACGCGCGCGAATTTCTTCCGTTGGGCCGCATCCCAACGCGGCGACTGGGCGGCTTGGAGTGCGGCTTGGCAGTTCAAAATGGCATCGGTCACGCGACCTTCGGCCAACGCGATTTGGCCGTTGAACGCCAACACTTCCGGGTTCTCAGGGTCTTCGGCGGCGGCTTGTTCGAGTTGAATGCGCGCCTGGGGGCCGTTGCCTGCTTTCAAAAATAAATCGGCCAACATCACCTTAGCCGGCGGCAGTTGCGGGTTTGCTTTCACCGCAAGCTGTAACTGCGCCAGCGACTCGGCAACCTTACCCGCGCGAAACAATTCGCGGCCTTTTTGCTCGTTTTCGTTGGCTGCGGGCGGCGGTGTCTGGCTGGTGCCGGTTCCTACTAACATCAGTGTGAAACATAACGTCGAGAGAGTACGCATCATCGAGGTTTTCCTTGCAAGTCGTTCACCGCGTTGCGATAGTCGGTTCGTTCGCGAGCCGTTTGGGGAATCGTCGCCGCAACGGTCAAGATCGACTCGGCATCGGACATCCGTCCGAGTGTGCGATACGCCCGAGACAATTGTATCAGTGTGCCTACCTTACGCTGCGACAACTGCGAGCCGAGTTCGAGTATGCGTGTGGCTTCCTCCGGTTGGCCGTTCGCGAGTAACACCGCGCCGACGATTTCGATCTGATCGGATGACAATCGGTTGGGGTTGGCACGTAGCGGCGCGACGATGCGAATGGCCGCAGCGGCATCGTCTTGCCCGCGTAGTTTCAACCATGCAAGATGGCCCGTGATGGTCGATTCCAACGGTTCGGCTGCGAGTGCAAACTCGCACGCTTTCACGGCTTCATCGACCGCTTTCCGATCCCACGGCGTCGGCCCAAGTTCGAGTTTGCGCATCAGGACATTCGCGCGAATTTTCGCCGCCGCCGTCGCGCTCGGCCAACGGTCGAATATCGCTGACGCGAGTTTTGCCGTGCGAACGAGGCGTTCGGCATC
Organism: Limnoglobus sp.; assembly: GCA_043785305.1. Taxonomy (GTDB): domain Bacteria; phylum Planctomycetota; class Planctomycetia; order Gemmatales; family Gemmataceae; genus Limnoglobus. The sequence goes on from JAYVXI010000283.1 coordinate 51,791, forward strand.
GTCGGGCGTGTCGGCAAATCCTTGCGCGATGGCGAGTGGTAACGTGGGGTCGTTCGTCTCGTTTGCTAGTGTTTGCACGGTCGCGAACTTCGCTTCCTCGCCGAGTTCGATCGCGGCGCGGGTGTAGTAGCGGAGTGCAATCGGGTCGCGTGCGACATCGATTTGCGGGTAGATCGAGATGACTTTCCACGCCTCGTTCGGGAAGCCCGCTTCGCACCACATGCGGGTTTCTACTCGCGCGACGAGCAGTTTATTCGGTGCGAGGTCGCGGGCGTTTCGGCAGGCGACGAGTGCCTTATCTCGCTGCCCAGCGGCGAGTGCGGCATCGGCCGCCAGCAACCAACTCGCGAGGTCCGTAGGCTTCTGTTCTGCCGCGGTGAAACATCGTTGCATGGCATCGGCGGGGCGATTTTGCGCAATGCACACGCGCAAGAATAACGACAATAATTGTGGGTCGTCGCCGCAAATTTCGAGGCCGCGTGCGATTTGTTCGCGCACCTCATCGTGCTTGCCTGTGCGAGCGGCGGAGAGTGCGAGGCCCGCGTAGGCGGATGCCGATTTCGGCTGCTTTACCAACACGAATTGCCACGCCCGCACGGTGCGATCTTCGATTTCTGCGGCCAGTTCATTCTTCTGATCGGCGTCGATTTGTTTGGCAGTGTGCAGTCGATTGAGGCCATCGGCAAGTCGCGGTCCGAGTTCGCCAACTTGCTCGGCGGCGATGCGATCGTCGATTTCTATTGCGACGGACAGCGCACGTTCGGCCAGCCGCGTCGCGGGTACCCAGAACTCGGCCAGCCCCGGCGAAAGCTCATCTGCGAGCAATGTCTCCGCGTAACAATGTGCGAACTGCGCCAACGAACGCGGTGGCAGTTTCGCGACGTTTTCGCCGCGCATCACGGGCAACACCCGCTTGGCGAGGAATGCACGTACTGGGGAAACATCGCGGCCCGCCATTCGCAGCACTTCGATGCCGTAGCGGAGGCCGCCCGGTTCGATGCCAATGTCGTGCGAGTCCGGGTTGCCGAGCGCCGTGAGATAGGGGTTCGCTTTGTCGCGGTTACCGTGGATGAGCGCATCGTGTGCGAGTACGCAATTCGCGAACCAGTCGCGCGGCTCGGTCGCGTGCCGTTTCGCCGCTTCACGAGCAGCATCGCCGATCCGCCCCGCGAAGATATGCCCGCGCATCAGCATGACGACCATCGATTGATCGCCGATGTCCGAAGAGCCGCAATCGAGTGCATCGCGCCGGGCCAGCGCGTTCGGGTCAGTCGGCTGGATGATGAGAATCTTGTTGAGTATCGCCTGGAGTTCGCTCGGCTCGGCCCCCTTCCCCGCCGCAATTTCAAATTGTTGCCACTCGGCAATTACGGCCCGATTCCGCGAACGGTCATCGTATTTTTGGTAAGCGAGGTAGCTGCCATAACCGATGGTCGGAAAGAGCACGGCGATGGCCGCCAACCGGATGGCCAGTGGCAACGAGCGAACGCCACGATACACAATAACGGGTAGCAAGATGAATAGAGACAAGGTCGTGCGAGACACGTCGCGCAATCGCTGTCCGAAGGAACGCCGAGCGAACGGGTTCACGGGTTCGATGGCCATAGTTGCGGTTCGCAAACGGGAAACGAGATCGCCCGGCGGAAGATTCTCGCCGGGCGTAGTCAAGATATTCGCCAGCACGCAATCACGCAAGAACCGGTTAGCCTTTGCGACGGCGACGCACCGCACCGACGAGCGCCATCGACGCCGCAGAGATCGCGAGCACAGTGCCCGGCTCGGGCACGGGGGTGTAATACGCGATGCCGAGGAAGCCTTCGTTACCCGTACCGGTGAGAATTGTGTTGAACGAACCGGATAGCGAGCCACCAAACCCGGTTGTGTCGGTAAGAGCTTGAATCGTCGACAACGTTAAGACTGCGGGAGTTTGTGTGGTGACGAACAAATCGACGCTTGCGGCGGAGTTCTGTCGGATCGCGATATGATTGACACCGTTTACAGCGATATTGCCAGCTGCTGTCCAAGACGTGCCGTTGAAACTCCACTTTTGCACCGATGAACCGATCGCAGAATTATTATCGACCGCGTAAATCGTGTCGAAACCCGTACCGTTCCAACTGGTTCCCGCGCCGAGTCGAGCGAGTGCGAAACTGTTGTAAACGTTTGTTGAACCTTGATTTCCAAAGCTCGCGGTAAGAGTCTGATTGCCGGTGGTCGGTAATCCTGTTCCAACTTGAAAGACTTGTTGTCCGGGAGTGCCGGAGCCAGACGACACGAAGAGGTTGCCATTGGCGACCTGAATGTGACGCAGACTATTATTAGAGTCCGTTGTGAGGGCGGTGGTCGAACTGAGCGTTGTAACTGTGCCGGGCAATCCACCCGTCACGGTCGCGATTTGACCCGCTCCCGTGGCACCGCTCGCACCAGAAAGATAAAAGGTTTGACCATTTGAAGTGGCCACGCTTCGGAAGGTGAGTCCATCGTAAGCACTGCTCAAACTGACATTAGTATTCACGACACCCGTCGTGAGATTGAGCGAACCGATCACTCGATTGACCGTCGCAGATGACACAGTGACTGGCGACGAATCGCCACTGGAAGCACGATACCCGGCGAAAGTCACCGTGTTATTCGGGTTCAAGGATAGATTGCCAGCCAAGGTCAAATTACCAACGACGGTGAACTTGTTGGTTTCCGTCGACGAAGGGATGACGATCGATTGTAGGGCCGTCCCGAGACTCGTTGTGCTGGTCGTGTATTCCTGAATCTGCACGGCTTGTGCGGTCGACGCCGTTCGATCGGCAATGCGTAAAACGACGAGGTTCCCGCTCGTAAAAGCCGTCTGAGCAGACGCTACTCCAACCGACAGAGTGGCGGTAGCGAACGCAACCGCGAAACGGAGTACGAAACTTCTCAATGGATTCATCGAGTTCTCCCCGCACGCGATCACAACGCAACTACTCTAGTTGATTGCCGTGCGAAGTCCAGAACTAAATTCTGGTTTACAGCTTCTGATCGGCGGCGTGTTTCGTCTCGGGTACGTCGGCGGATTCTGGGTTGAACCAGCCGTCTTCGTAGACGATCCGTTCGCGCTTCTTCATTGCCATGTTTGCCGTCAACGCGAGGATTGCATCGGCCATCGCCACTTCGCCGTGGCAACGTGGCAAGATGTCCGCGTGCTTCATCTTGCCGTCGGAATTCTTCTCGTAGCTGACGGGTTGTTTGAGTTCCTGCCAGCGGCGCAAGCAATACGCGAAGTGTTCCATCTCGGTGCGATATCCGCGAACGGGCGTATCCCATGCGGCGGCTCCGGGGGCTTTCACCACGGCGGGGCCACCGGCTCCGCCCCACGTGCTCGTCGCTTCCATCGCGGGTTTGCCGCCGCCCGCCGTCGTGACGGCGACTGCCGTATCGCGGCCGCCACTGTCCTTCTTGCCCGGTTCTGGCTCTTTGTACAGATACACGTCCGATTCCGTCTCCACGATCATCGTGCCGCGACTGCCCATTAGGCACTCGCCATACTTTTCAAAACTGTTCGTGTTGAACGACGTATACGACACCACGACGATGTCGCTTTCGTCTTTGCCCTTGTTGCGGCCCTTGGGGTGGTTAGGGCCGGGGAATTCGTAGTTCACGAACACGCCATCGTCGCCTTCTCGGTCGTTGCGGCCGGGGCCGTAGAAGTATTTGCCGCCGACGCCGGACACCGCAATCGGGTGGACGTTGCCGAGGAAAATGCTTGCGGCATCGAGTTGGTGGCTACCGAGTTCGGCCATCAGCCCGCCACCGGTTTTGTCGAAAATCCGCCAGCGAACGAGCTGTTCGATGCTATCGAACCCGAGTGCCTTGAGCTTCTCCGGTGTCACCGCATCCGCATCGGCCTGATAGATCGCCTTGCACCAAGTGTCGCGGTAGTACGGCTCCGACCCCTTCACGATCGGCAACTTTTCGGACTTCGGATCGTACAACCACGAGTTATTGCGCGGCCACTGTGCCTTGATATGCTTGAGATCGCCGAGCACGCCAGAGTTCACGACTTCGATCACGTGTGCATACAACGTGCTGTAGTGGCGCTGGTGGCCGATCGAGAGTAGCAGGCCTTTGTCCTTGCCGTATTTGATCATGTCCTTGCAACGGCCGATGGTGCGAGCCATCAACTTTTCGCATAGTACATGCAGACCCGCATCCATACACTTCTTGGCGATGACATCGTGTGTATTTAACGGCGTGGCAATCACGACCGCTTCGAGGCCGAGCTTGGTTTTGTCCGCGAGAAGGGCATCGACGTTGTCGTAAACCGCGATCTTCCTGGCGGTCTCTTTGCCGTAGAGTTTGTTCAACCCTTTGCGCGGGCCGGTGTCGCCTTCGATGGTCCGCACGATGTTCGTCGGTCGCGGGTCGACAATCGCGACGATTTCGTTGAATTCCGGGTTGTGGTCGCCAACGAGCACGCCACCCTCGTCGCCGCAACCGATGAGCGCCGTGCGAACGGCTTTGTTGCCCTTCCAGGAATCGTAGCCGAAGTAAACGGCGGCGGAAACGGGCACCACGGCGGCACCCGCCACCATACTCTTCATGAACCCGCGTCGGCTGAGATCGCCAGCGGTGTTCGCAAAGTTCTTCGCCCCTTGGGCTTTCTGTTCGGCAGTAATATCGAGAGGCATCGGGAAGCTCCAAGGCGAATGTGTTAAGTTCGATTTCGTTCAGTTGGCCGTCAAACCGCCTTCGGCTCTGCGACTTTCTTCGGTTTGTCGCAGCCGCAGGCATAGGCGATGATTGCGTCGAGGCCCATCCAGCGGCCCGTTGGCAGGAACGCGAGGCTCAGGAGCGCGAAACACTCGATGAGGTTCTTGTTGATGAACAACGGGTTGCCTTCGGTGTTCGGCGGTTGCAGGTACCACGGCACGGCGGGCCACGTGAGGTACGTTGTCACCAGGAACCCGGCGGCGAGCACGCAACTGATTCGCGTGAATAACCCGAGCAACAAACAGGCACCGACGGAGGCGATGAAATACATCGTGACGCGGTCGGCCCGTTCGCCGGGCCGCGTGGCGGGTTTGTCGTCGGCGGACTTCGTCCAACCGAGGCCAGTTTTGAGTTCGGTGGCGAACGCATTGGCATCGTTTGCGAGGTCGGCTTCGGCGACGACGAGTTCGTTTCGCACCTCGGCGGCCCGCTTGTTCTCTGTGCCATTGCCGTTGCCGAGTTTCATCGACAGGCGTTCGTTTGCGGCGGCAACTTCGCCCTTGAGCCAGTTGATGTGTGCGAATCGTTGTGGGGCGGTGAGCGCGACATCTTGCCCGACGAATTTCACCTTCGTATCGCGACCTTCGGCACCATACACCCAGCGTGCGTACTTGGCCTTTGATGCAACTATCGCCTTTTCGGCAAGTTCTTTCGCGCCTTCATCGCGTTTCTTGGCGTCGGCGAGCGTGGTATCGCGCTTCTTGGCTGATGCTTTGCGGGCGTCTTCGGCTTTCTCCTTCGCGGCGGCCTTGGCTTTGTCGTCCTTGGCCGCAAACATCTCAGCCGCTTCTTCGTCGGCGATGGTTTTGAGCTCTTTATCGTACGCACCCGGCGCACTCTTCATATCCGCTGCGGCAGCCTTCTTGATCGCGGCCTCGGCGATATCCGGCAACGGATCGAGTTCCTTCGCCACGTCGGCGGGGCAGGCGGCGGCTTGCGCTTCGAGCGAGAGTTTCGCGAACTCGGCCGGGGTCGTTTCCAGTGTCGTTTTGAGCCTGGTAGCGAACGTCACGGCAGGATCGTCGAATTGTGTCCGCATCACGCCGCCGAACCACGTCGGCGAGGCTTTGAAGTACGGTTCGCTGGTGAATACCTTGTTCGTTTCGGATGGCCCGACGTTGTGCGAATGGATCTTGTTCAGCCCCTCGAACAGGAACTGCCAGCCGATCGCCAGGCGTAATGCCAACAGGAAAAAGACCTTCCATTGCCACTTTTGCTGCGCGGTGGCAACGACGAGGGCAATCAGGCAACCGGCAAGTCCGGCGTAGATCACGGAAGTTGGGATCATGATGAGAGGGATTCCATCAATCGGGGAAGCTCAAGTCGTTCAGGTAGCGTTCGCGAAACGTAGCCGGGGCATACACATCGCTGGGTAGGTCGATCTTCAGCGTATCGCAATCGGTCAGGATTACGCTTCCCAGATGTCGTTTCGTACCGTTATGCGAAGCGGTACCGAGTACGAAACACGCCGTGGAATACGCATCCGCTTCGGCTGCGGTTCGGGCCACCACACTCGCACTGGCGGTGCCGTCTGCGGGCCAACCGGTTCGCGGGTCGAGCACGTGCCCCAGCTTCTTACCGTTGTACTCGAAATACTGGAATGTGGCCGCTGAGGTTGCGAAACCGCAGCCATTCAGCCGCACGGTGCCGAGCGTTCGGGCGGTGTCCCACGGGTGGCGAATCGCAATCGGCCAGCCGCGCGTGTCGTCTGGCGGAACGCCAATCGCCCGCACGCTACTGCCGCCACCGTGCAACAACGCCGAGCGGATTCCCCATCGCGTTTGCAGCATTTCCGCCGCACAATCCAGCGCGTAACCTTTGCCAATACTGCCGAGATTCAGCTTCAAGCCATGCTGACGGTACTTAATAGACCGCGTTTCGGCGTTCAACATCACGTGCCGCATCCCGGTTTTCGCCATCGCCTCGGCCCGCTCTGCTGGCGATGGCACGCCACCCTGCCTGCGTTGGAAGCCCCACGCCTCGGTAAGTGCCCCCGTAGCGGCATCGAACGCGCCACCGGTTTCGAGCGAATACGTCGCACAGGTTTGCAGCAATTGAAACAGCTTCGGTTCGACGGCCACCCAACCATTTGCGGCCGTGTCGTTAATCTGCATCAGTTCGCTATCGCGATAAATCGTGAGTTGGTCTTCGAGGTCATCGATGAGGTCGAGCGCATCGCTGGCGGCCGCGAGTGCATCGGGGGTGCCGTAAGGTATGGCGATCTCGAACTTCGTCGCCATCGCCCGGCGAGACACGCGCAACAGGGCATATTCCGCGTGCGTTGGCTCCGGAAGCTCCGGCAACAGCGGCGCAAATGTGCCGCCAGGGGTGTTAGCCAGGAACCGCCGACGCTCCATTCCCGTGACTCCCGTTCGCGACTGGTAAGCCATTCTCATCCACGCCGGAACCCATATCCGAGACTATCGATTGATGTTATCGCCAAAACGTTACGGCAGTGCAAGTTTCCAGCGAAATTGCGTCATACTTTTAAGCAACGCGGGCATCTATCGAATAGCGGGTGCGATCATCCTCCCATTGGAGTGCCCATCATGTACCGCTACCTCGCAATCGCCCTCCTCGTACTCACTTCAAACATCGCGACTGCACAATCGTTGTCATCGGCAGACCCGGCTTTAACGGTGTTGGTGCGCGACCAACTCATCCAGCACATGCCGATACTGCTGGCAGAAACGCACGAGAGTTGGGGCAAACAAAGCGAAGTGACCATCGGCATGAAGCTCGTTCGCACGGGTTCATTTTCGTGTCGCCTCGAACCGCAATACGCGATTCGCAACGAGGGGCACTGGCATCGGTTGAAGATTTCGGCACGTGATCCGCAGAACTCGATGCTGTTATCGCTAGCGAACCTGAAATCGGAAGAATCGGGCCGAATGACATTCGATGCCACGATTCGTACGCTGGTAGAACTGAACTTCGAGCAGCAACTCTGGAAGTCTGGCATCCGCTTGATCGGTACCGAGACACGCGCCCGTGCGACAGTTGGAGTTCGCCTGCAATGCGAAGCGACGAACCGCTTCGACTACCGGCCAGGAACGGTCGTGCCCGAACTGGTGTTGCGGTTCCGCGTGACGCACGCCGATGTCTTCGTCAATGACATCGTTGTCGAACGGACGTTGGGCATGAATGGAATGGCCGCACGAACGATCGGCGAAACGGTGCAGAAACTGGTGAAGCGATTTCAACCCGATCTCGAACGCAAGTTGTTAGACCGGGCGAATGAAGCCGTTTTGAAGGCCGCCGACACGAAAGAGATTCGCATCGGCTTCCAAAAATGGTTCGCGATGAAACCAAAATCATCGTGATCCATGCGAGCGAACCAGCCGAACCGGCTGGCGAATGATTAGTTCGGTCAGGTCCGGCACACCGGTGCGCCCGGAATGATCGACCCGACGACGTTGAGCGTCGCCCCGACGATGTTTCGGATCGGCGTCGGTCGCGCGGCTTGCGGGTAGTAAACGGGAGCCGGAGAATAAACGGGGGCCGCAACAGGTGCGGTATAGACGATGCCTTGCGTTTCGGTGACGGTCACCACTTGACTCACGTGGGCGAATCGTTCGAGCGTCGAAGGCAGGTCCGTCGTTGGAATCGACCCCACATGTCGGAACGCTTGCTTCTCGCCGGTGCGGTCGCTGATGACAAGCCCTTCGGTCATCTCGAATGACGTGGCGAGTTTCTTGCCGCTCTCGGTCTCCGTGTTGACGATCACCGCGACGTATTCCCATTTCAACTTGTCGAGTGCATCGGATGAAATCGCCTTCACGGTCGCTTCATCTTTCACCAAGAACACGGCCAGCGGTTTCTTGTCGGTGGCGGCTCGAACGACCGCAGAACGGTAGTCGGGTTGCCACGTCGTCGGTGTAGGAATTCCCGACGCTAACACGGTCGACAGCGCGAGTGCCGTCAGGGTGGTTGAAAACATCAAAGCTGAAACTCCTTGGGTGTGCAAAACGTCTGGTGCCATCCAATTGGCCCAGAGAGTAACAATACTAGACACAAGCGAGCGAGTTTCAACCTCTAAAATGCGCATAATTGTTACAAGTGTTGAAATCAGAGCGTATCGGTAAAATTTGCTCGGTAGGCACAATTACCCCAAGCCGCGCGTTATGCGCAGTTTTCAAGCATCATTTTGCGATATTGCAACGATCTCAAACGCGAAGTTCGGCACGTTGCCCGAGCGAATCGGCGTAGCGTTTGCGAATGGGTGACACTTCCGCCTCGATAAACTCGACGACTTGCTCGGGCGCGCGACCGACGAATTGACGAGGCACCAGAATCGAATCGAAATCGACTTTCGAGAACGCCGGGTCCGATTTGAGGCGGTCGAAAAGCTCCGTGGAGATGCCGACGCCCTGCTTGATGCGTTCGGTGACGGCGTAGCTATGTTCGCGCACGACGTGGTGAACGTGCTGGCGGTCCGCCCCCGACGCGACGGCGGCCATCATGACGTTCTCGGTTGCCATGTATGGCAGGAACTCGCGCACGGTTTTGGCCACGATCGGCTGGTTCACCGCGAGGCCGTTCGAGACGTTGAGCGCGATCCGTAAGATGGCATCCGCGCACAGAAACGCCTGCGGGATATACAGCCTTCGCGCCGCGGAATCGTCTAAAGTGCGTTCGAGCCACTGCGTAGCGTGCGTTTGGGCCGCCATCGCCGGAAGGCCCATGAGGAACCGCGACAGCGAACAGAGCCGTTCCGCACGCATTGGATTCCGCTTGTACGCCATCGCGCTCGACCCGACTTGTTCGGCTTCCTGTGGCTCGTCGACTTCTTGTTTGTGCGCGAGCAAACGCAAGTCCGTGCCCCACTTGTGCGCCGATTGTGCCAGGCCCGAAAGCCCATCGAGGATGTACGAATCGATCTTCCGCGAGTACGTCTGCCCCGTCACGGGGAAGATTCGCTCGAAGCTCATTTTCTTCGCGACGAGCCGATCCAGTGCCCGCACTTTCTCATGATCGCCTTGAAACAAAGCCAGAAAGCTCGCTTGCGTGCCGGTCGTTCCTTTCGCGCCGCGGAACGGCAACTCGTCGCGTCGGCGTTCGAGTTCGTGCAAATCGAGCACGAAATCGTAGCACCACAACGTCGCGCGTTTGCCGACGGTCGTCAGCTGCGCGGGCTGGAAGTGCGTGTAACCGAGCGTCGGCTCGTCCTTCCACGTTTCCGCAAATCGGGCGAGCGAGTCGATGAGGTTCGCTAACGACACGCAGACCGCGTCGAGCGATTCGCGCATCAGGATCAAGTCCGCATTATCGGTGACATAACACGAGGTTGCGCCGAGGTGGATGATCTCTTTCGCGTTCGGTGCGACTTCGCCGTAAGTGGCAATGTGTGCCATCACGTCGTGCCGTTTGGCCTTCTCGTGGATCGCGGCTCGCTTCAAGTCGACATCGTCGAGGTGCGCTTTCAGTTCCGCTAACTGTGCGGGTGCGATCCGTGGCGAGACGCCATCTGCCGTAGGCAGCCCGAGTTCGTGTTGCGCCTCGGCGAGCGCCAGCCACAGCCGTCGCCACGTGCGGAACTTCCGCAACGGCCCCCAGCGTTCGGCCATCTCGCGGCCGGCGTAACGGGCAATCAGCGGGTTGTCGTACACCAGGTCGGCATCGAGGTCGGCCATGTCGGAAGAATCCCATCGCAACTGGAATCGAATTGGTTCGGTCGCGTGGAAACGGCCGCAACCGCGACCGATTCCAACGATACCTCTGTTTTTGTAGGTTTTTCGCGTGGCACCGTCCGCAATTCCACGAAGGAGCGAAACCGAACCGTCTCCGGGTCATTCGATTGGGGCAGTGGCGACGATGATTCCGGTAGGTTCAACAAGGAGGTTGATGATGAGCCGTACATGGATTCCGAAGTTGGTCGTTTTGGCGTTGGCTGCGGTCGTAATGGCCGGGTCGGCAAACCGCGTTCGTGCGGACGAGCCGCCGTTGCCGCGCTACTTTTACTACCCGTACAACTACTTCCCGCACAGCTACTGGCCGGCACAAAGCCCCCAGTATCCAGAGCCAAAGGGAAGCCCGTACGTGCGTCCGCCCGCATACATGGCGTACCCGGCGTTCAAAGAGCCAGGCTGGCGGCACGAACTCTGGACGCCGATGAAGTATTACCGCGGCAACCACTTCTGGCTCGACCAATTTTAGAACTGTTCACAGAGGTACGACACGGGTCGTACCTCTGGCGTTTTGCGTCTCATTTTCGACGTAAGTCACAATTCCAGAGACTCAAAAACCGTTTTTTGGGGTGTTTTTCCGGTTTTCGCGACCCCAAAATGCCACTTTTTGATCGCAATCCACTGTTCCGTATTCCGTATCTCGAACTCTTGTTGCGGGTTATGTCGAACGGGGTCGTTTCGACAATCGATGCAAGTGGCGACATTCTCACGACACTTGGAGACACTCTCACGACACTTCACGACACTTCGCGACATTCTCACGACACTTGGAGACACTTTCACGACACTTCACGACACTTTGGCACACGACGCAAAAGTCGACTTACGTCGGATCGTCTCCGATTTTTTGACTGTGGGGAATCGTGTGGGTTGTGCCAGCCATGTCAGTCCACTGATGCTTCCCGCATCGTGAACTGAATTACGATTCGCGCGAGGATACCAAACCTGAGTGATGAGTGATGAGACGGAATTGACAATTCGGAATGCAACGCCGTTTTGAAAAATCCGAGACGACCATCGCAACCGGCGCGCGCCGAAGGTGATGAAGAGCACCAGTCATAAGAGCGGGTTACGGCTCACCGCCGGAATAAGTTCCTGGTTCCGTGCCTCGCTCAGCCGGTGATGAATTCGGTGAGCAACTGCACGGACACCAGCCGCTCGGGCGAGTCCGGGCGGGCGGCGAACAGCTCCCGCCACGCCGGGTTGGCCTGCTCCCAGGCCGTCCGCGCCCCGTAGGCGGCCATATCCGGGTACTCGATGTGCAACAGCACCGGCCCGGTGTCGGGGCCGGGGACAGTGGATCGGAACAGCCGGAACCCCGACGGCAGAATCGGGCTGGCGAACTCCGGTGACCCGGCCCGCCCGAGTTTAGCCAGGAAGTCGGCCATCCGGCCAGGCACCACGTCGTAAGTGAAGATCGCCATCACAGCCATCCGCGCCCTCCGGTTCTCTGTGCCGCCGAACAATCGAGCTCACCGGCCCGGCCGCGACTCCAGTAGCGCGAACGGACGACCGATGAGCAAGGAGAAACAATTTGCCTGGCCGGGTCCGGTGCAGCGACCGGTTCCCCGCCGCGCGGGGGGAAGCCCCCGCCCCACAATGACAGGAACTTGCCTATCTTATACACAGCGTATCGCGCGATGCTCGATTGGTAAATGGCGATCGAGTCTTCGGACTCAACCCGTTGAGGGCGACTGAGCCGGGGCGTTTTTGTCGTGCGAAGCACGACGCATAGGCGAGCGGGGTGTGTAAGCCCCCTGATTCTTCCTGTGTCGGAAGCAATGTCAAATTCAATGAGGCAATCTCCATTCCTGTACATAGCGCACGACAGTGGCTGGATCAGGGTGCTTACACACCCCGCTCGGCCACAATTTGCCCGCCAGATTCAGCCAGATCGAGGAAAGAATTTTAACCGCAGAGTGCGCAAAGAACGCAAAGTGGATATCCATGAATTCTGTACACAGCGACAAATGTTTTGTAATCGTCGATGTCGTGCGAAGCACGACGAAAAGGCGAGCGGGGTGGCGTAAGCCCCCTGATTCTTCCTGTGTCGGAAACAATGTCAAATTCAATGAGGCAATCTCCATACATATACATTGTAAATGATGATGGCTGCATCAGGGTGCTTACACACCCCGCTCGCCAAGAATCTTAATGGCCATTGAAAGTATTGATGCAATTCATGCATTGACTCTCATCAGTGAATTGGGCACGGACTTCACGAAGTGGCCGACGGTCAAACATTTTACATCGTGGTTGGGGTTGTGCCCAAACTGGAAGAAAACCGGCGGGAAGGTGCAGTCGAGCAAGACGCGGCGGGGGAAAGGCCGCGCGGCGTACACGTTTCGGTTGTCGGCGTGGAGCCTGATGCGCAGCAAGAGTTATCTGGGTGCGAGTCTGCGTCGGCAGCGCTCGCGTCTCGGCGCGCCGAAGGCGATCACGGCGCTGGCTCACAAGCTGGCACGCATCTTTTACACGGTGATGCGGTACGGTGTGGCGTATCAGAAGAAGAGTGAAGAGGATTTTGCGAATGAGCATCAGAAGCGGATGGAGCAGAACTTGCACCGTCGCGCGAAGGAGTTGGGTTATGAGTTGAAGAAAATCGAAGTGCCGAAGGACGAGGTCGCGGCGTCGGAGTGAGTGTCCGCCCCGTCGGCCGCGTGCGTCGAGCGGGGGCGTGTGATCTTTGACAATGTGAGCGGAAAACGCTGCTTCGCTGACGGCTGGCGGAGAGGCTACGTACCGAGCGAAGGATAGCGACGCAAATCCAACGAGAATCACGATTTAGGCTCGCCTAACGTTCCTGGGGCGGCGTCTGTGAGCAGCTCCAGGAGCCGACGCGCCACCCGGCGATGTAGCTCCTCGTCAATGACCGACATCCCCATGGTGACCCGCTGAATCTGGCTCAGCCGGGACGCCAGCTTGTACTCGTCGGCACCGGATAAGAGCCACTGAACCACCGCCGGGACGTAGCTGTCGTACTCGTCGCGGCACAGTTCGCTGTCGTTGACGCCGATCGGATCCCACTCGTGGAACAGGATGTCGGACACAACGGGCAGCAGGTTGGAAGCCTTCGCCATCCGTGCGCCCTCCGTCGCCGAACCAGTTATTCTGCCGACTGTCGGCAGCATATCCTATGCCGGATTGTAACCACCGCTTTCTGTAATGCAAATCATTTCGAGCATTTTTTAGTGCTCGAACAATCGGTCCGGCCTGAAATCGTGCGTCACGCGGCAATGCGCAATACGGTCGCTTATTGGCGACCGATCACAATATGCTTGCAGAGAGCTTCCGTCGGCGTACGGTTGTATCGGTTTGCCTCTTCCGGAGGCCATCGCGAAACACCTCGATCCCGTTCGCGACAGGCGGAGAAATCGTATCTGCGTTCCCGATTCGCCGCGCCGCGTAGTCTTCGGAGCGAAGCGCGTGGGCTACTTACGTGGAGCACGCGGCTCGCGTGCAGGGCAGTCAGACCACACGCGAGCCGCGTGCGCTA
>JAYVXI010000284.1:0-3146 GCA_043785305.1 Limnoglobus sp.
CCCACAACGAAATGACGCATCTGTGCCTTTGCCAAAACTGGTGAACCCGAACCGAGATGACCATGAAAACCCGTCAAGATCCACTTCACGTCACTTGGGACCAACACCACCTTTCCACGGCGCACGCCCGCAGCGCCAGCGAGGAATTCTCGCGATCGTTTACCCCATCATCGTGCGGAACTCTTCAAATAGATAACTGCTATCGTGCGGGCCGGCGGCGGCTTCGGGGTGGTACTGCACGCTGAATACGGGTTGATCTTTGACCCGCATTCCTTCGAGCGTCTGGTCGTTCAAATTGATGTGCGTCGCCATGACATTCGATGGTAATGTTTTTACATCGACCGCGAAGCCGTGGTTCTGCGTGGTGATTTCCACGCGACCAGTCGTGGCATTGAGAACGGGTTGATTTGCGCCGCGGTGCCCGAACTTCAGCTTGAACGTCTTCGCCCCGAGTGCCAACCCGAGTAACTGATGCCCGAGGCAGATGCCGAACAGCGGCTTCTTGCCGATGAGATCGCGGACGGTGCGGATCGCGTACTCGACGGCCGCAGGGTCGCCAGGACCGTTGGACAAGAACACGCCATCGGGTTCGTACGCCAGCACGTCTTCCGCCGTCGCCGTGCCGGGAACGACGGTGACGCGGCAACCGACTTGCGTGAGGCAGCGCAGGATGTTCCACTTCATACCGTAATCGATGGCGACGACGTGTTTCTGCATCGCTCGTTGTGGCAGCACGTGTTCGCAGAACGGGCCGAAGCCTTTGTTCCACTCGAACGCCTTTTCCGGCACGACTTCCCGCACCAGATCGCGTCCAACCATGTTCGGTGCGCGCTTCGCTTTTGCTACCAGCGAGGCATCGTCGAGATCGACCGACGACAGCACGCCCATCATCGCACCGCGAACCCGCAGCCGACGAACGAGTGCTCGCGTGTCGATGCCTTCGATACCCGTGACGTCGTTCGCCTTGAGGTAAGTATTCAGGTCGCGATGGCTGCGAAAGTTGCTCGGCACCCGCGTCAATTCGCGAACGATGAAGCCTTCGACTTGCACGGTATCGGATTCCGAATCTTCTGCCGTCGTGCCATAATTCCCAATCAGCGGGTACGTCATCGCGACGATCTGCCCGCGATACGACGGATCGGTGAGGATTTCCTGATAACCCGTCATCGACGTGTTGAAAACGATTTCACCGGTCTTTTCCCCAGCAGCACCGAAGGCGAGGCCAGTGAACACGGTGCCATCTTCGAGGGCCAATTTAGCAATTGTCGTCATCGTACCTACGGCGTGGAGGTTCCTTCATTGCAAAACAGTTTTATGATAGGAACGGGGCCAGTAGCGGAAAGTGCGAATCCACGTTTATCGGCGGCGCGAAGTGACTCGATACGTGTTGAGGCTCAGAAGTACGGGTCGAACTTCCGTTTTATCCCGGAGTGATTGAAGTGATTCGCTTAGGGTCGCGGACGCGCTTCTTTACCTCGTTGTTCCCGAAGTTTGAACCAAATCCGAAATTTAGCCCCGTTGCCGTAGACGCACCGGGGCGTTCTCGTTTGATAACCCTATGCTTACCGGCGAAACGACAATCCGCGTCCGCTATGCCGAAACCGACCGGATGGGGCTGCTCCACCACGCGAACTACCTCGTTTACTTCGAGCAAGCCCGGACCGACCTGCTACGGCAGATCGGCGGGAACTACAAGGAACTCGAAGATCAGGGTTATTTCCTGGTGCTGACGAAAGTCGAAGTGAAGTACCGCAGCCCGGCGCACTACGACGACTTGCTGACGATCCGCACGACCGTGACGCGGACGACGCCGATCCGGCTCGAACATGCGTACGAAGTCTTCCGCCCCGACGGTACGCTGGTGGCGCTCGGTGCGACCACGCTGGCGTGTGTGAATCGCGAGGGGAAACTGCAAGCGATGCCCGAATGGCTGACGAAAGCCGAATGAGGAGGCCCCCGTGCGACGGCTCTGGATTCACCACGTGTTGCCCGCGGCGTTTACGGCGGTGCCGGTGCTCGCCGGGATTCTGGTCTTCGCGGCCATCCCCCCCGATGCCCGCCGCGATTACCTCTCTCGCGTCGCCGTTTCGCCGATCGATTGGCTGATTCTCGCAATCGGGCTGACGCTGTTCACGATTCAGACTTTGCTCGCGTGGAAGGCTCTGAAGTGGGCCGAGTCCGACTTCGACACGCGGCCCGATAAGTGGCTGAACCACTTGGCGCAAGCTGCCGAATGGTTCCCGCTACTCGGGCTGATCGGCACCGTGGCCGCCATCTTGCAGACGTTTAGCTCGATTGCCCCCGGCACCACGCCGACGCCGCAAGACATCATCCGCAAATACGCACCGGCGATCACCGCCACCGGCAGCGGGCTGTTCATGGCACTCCTGAACATCCTGCCGACGTGGATCGTCGCCACCGGCCGCGACCTCATCCGCAACCTCGCCGGTTACCCGAGTCCGCCGCCCATCGTGACGCTCACCCACGCTGACGAACGCAACTCGCAACTGGGGACGAAACCGTGATTGCGCAACCGAAACGCTCGGTCACTCGCTTCTTCGTTCCGCTCATCGATGTGATGATTCTCCTGTTTTGCATCTTCTTGCTAATGCCGTTCGTCAGCAAGCCCGACGAAGGCAAAGGCGCGTCCGAACCGCCGGAAGCGGTCGATCCGACGTTGCCGACGAACGTCGAGAAACTGCAACAGGAACTCGCCGCCGCACGGCGACGCATTGAGGAACTCAAAAAGCAACGCGCCAGCCTCGGCGACCGCCTCAGCGTGCGAGTCGTGGAAGTCGACAAGGAAACCGGCAAGTTGTTCGCGTTCGATGCCGACGGCGGGGGCCGCCAGGAAGTGCGAGATCAAGCCGATGCGGAGCGAATCATCAATCAGCAACGCGCACATGCCGGTGCCAAAGACGTGTTCTTCCTGATCCTCTACCCGCGCGAACTGTCCGGGTACCCATTGCGCGAACAAGTCGAAACCTACCGCCGCTGGTTCAAAGACGTCCCGCACGGCTTCGACAACCCCTGGGGCGGGTAAGGGACAACCCCATTAGCATCAAGTTAAGGAGTTGGGCTTGTAATAAAGCGGAAGTCCTTCCACCATAGGGAGTTATCACACAACCCTCTGGAAGAAGGAACTT
>JAYVXI010000285.1:0-10145 GCA_043785305.1 Limnoglobus sp.
AACATGCCGTGCTCCTGAAGAAGGTTTGGTTACCCTTCAAGAAACGGCATGGTCCTCCTTTTGGCCAGCAGGAAGTACGCACTTCCCGGATGAGCCTTAAAAAGCATCCGCTGACCAAGCCCACTCGCAATGCACCGCTCACCGAGGAACAGGTGATGGACCTGCTACCTCCCGCCCTATTCGCAACCCTCAATGCTAAGGACGAAGAAGTGCGAAAGTATCTGCGTGGAAAGGCGGACCTGTTCATCGTACATGGATTTCTTCAGGTGACTCCGGACGTTCAGGAAGCATGTCGCAGGCTACTCGGTGGGGACATCCTGTACTTGGACACCACTATCCTGATCCGGTGTATCGCCGAATACTACTCAACCGGGGAACGGAAGCCGCTGTTGGACACCCTTGAAGGGGCAAAGCGGCTAAACTATCAATTGCGTACATGGAGGCCGTACATCGGAGAGTTGGTGTCCCACCTGCGGAATCGAGTCCAACAGGAGTGGGCCAACCACTACCGTCATCGCAGCCCGGAAGAACTGGCAGTGCTTCTGCGCACCGCTCGAACCTTGATCCTCGTGTTTTGCGAGCGGACAAAGATTGACGGGGGTACGCTGCCGGATATTGTAGACGAGATCCTCGGCGAGACGAACGAACAGGTGAACGCTGTCGAGTTTCTCAAAGAAATATTCGGGATAAATACAGTGGACTTGCCGCAGCTCGACGAAGAGGATGTGGAAGTTCGCGACCGGGCACATTCCGCCTGGTCGAAGGCCAAACGACGGCCCGAAAACATCCAGGAAGATCGCTTCAAGATACTCGTCGATAACGATGTCGATTCTTACGTCTCAATTATCCGGCTCCGACGCACCCTGAAGCCAGACGGCCCAGACTACGGTCATAAGATCTGGTATCTGAGTTTGGACAGGATGCCATGGCGAATAACGCACATGCTGTCTCAAAATCGCGAATCAAAATACGAAGTGGCGATGAGCTTCAGCTACCTGATGAACTGCGTTGCCACACTAGCAATTACCGGACAGGCCAACATTCCCGAAGAGTTGATCCCAGCCACTACCATTCTCGAAGAAGCCGAAATGGTGCCGCTTGAGATTCGGGCTGTATACGAAAAAGAAGTGAAAGTCGGCGATAAGCCATTCCTATTTGCAAGGAAAGTTCGTGATTTGACACACAAATTGAAGTCGAGCAGGCCGATGCATGTCGAGCCATTAGAGACAGAGGTCGATTTTGAGGTGACAGCGGAAGACATTTGAAAATCATGCCACATCTGACTGAAACCGTTAGTTTTTGCACGGGATGCTACGGCCAGTGAACGTTTCGCAGGTTTGAGAGGTGATGTCACATTCCGGGTTCGGACTCTGAATGACGATTGCAATGAGTAGCATCTGATTTCAGTGAAGTACATTAAACATATCTTAATACTTTATATTATATGCGATTGCTGTGGCGAGAGCGGGCAGTCATAATTCAAAAACGAAGCAAGGGAAGCATTCAATGCTTCCCTACGACGTTTGTTCAATCGTCAGCGGATTGGGTGAGATTTGAACTCTCGTTGTGCGTCAATTGCGTTGGCGTAGCTCGAACATGAATCGTTCTGCGTGGCGATTCCACGGCCAGCGGCCAATGATTTCGGCGCGGTAACCGAGCATATTCGCCAATTCGAGGAAGCGTTCCGCGTTCACGACCATTTCGCCGCGGTGCCCCGCCGCTCGTTCGACCAACGGCGAGGTAATCACATCGGCGATTATCGCGCCAGATGGTTTCAGTAAGCGTCGGGCTTCGGCCAATAAGAGTGCGGTTTCGTCGAGAAATGTGTGCGTGAAGACGCTGAAGAAAATCGCGAAGTCGAATGCGCCCGCACTGGTATCGAATGGCACCGTCGTCATACCGCCCTGACGGAACGCGAAGTTCTGGCGGCGGAAGGTTCGCTGGCAGAAGTCGATCGCTTCCTTACCGATGTCCGTCCCAAAATACGCACCGCGATCCGTGAGATAATCCTTCATCGCGCTGGCCATCTGCCCGGTTCCACAACCGATGTCGAGGAGGCGCGAATCCGGCGTCAGCCCACGCTTTATCAGCATTTCTAGACGTTCGCGCGAGGATCGTTCGTACTGTTCTTTCGAGTGATACGCACCGACTACCCACCAATGGTTATCGTCGAGGTTCGCAGTGCGAAAGACTTCGTGATAGTCGATGTCGGTCGTCCGCGGGCCGATTACAGGCACCGGCAATCGGACGGCCTTCGATTCGGAATGCACTTCGGCAAACGGTACGTCGTCGACTCGAACGAAGTCGATTTCCAACGTGAAATCGCCAACGACGTCGGGTGTCGGAACGGTGAGTGTCAGCGATTGCGGTTCGCCGGGGAACAGCGTGCGCGGCAGTGCGATGAATGTCGGAGGCAGATCGAACGGATCGTTTCGACATGTGAGCCAACGGCTGCGTAGGCGAACGGTTTGTCGGCCCGTCGAATGCCAAGGAACACCCGAGCGGTTTTGCACTTTTAAGTTCAAATGACAACGCGAACCCGCTTCGAGACAGGGTGGCGGATCGAGCAATACGACTTCCCCGCGACACTCGTTTGCGGGAAGTGCGGCACTCGAAGTGTTGTTGAGTAACGAGCGTTTGATCGCTCGTACGAACTTCCAGGCGGCCGTCGATTTCACTACTTGCATCATGCTCGATCTCCTCGCATCGCGAATATCCGCAGGGTAACGGTCCGGCGAAGGTGGGGTCAAGTGGAATGATCTTCCGAAACGAAACTCGGGGTTGTTGCGGTTTTGCCGATTCGTGTAGAGTTCTGAACAGACGCAGAATGATCGGAAATTGATTGAGGAACAGCGGCATGGATGCCGAGCCATTATCGGCAGACGATTTCGTCGTTTACCTGGAAAAGGTGACCGAACCGTATACGGGCACGACGCTCCTCGGGTTAGGCGGCTACGCGCCGGTCACATCGGAACCATTGCGAATCGAAATCCGTTACGATGGCGAAACCGCATCGATTGCACGAATGACGATCGTCGATTCGGAATCTCGCGTTCACTTCACGACGCAACTGCCGTTCGAGCCGAGCGTGGACCGCATCCGCGTGGTGGCCTGCAATTCCGTCGGCGAACTGGTACTCCGCGATGTCTCGGTAAACGAAGTCGGACAACGCGAAGAAACGATTGCCGTTGGCAACAACGGCATCGTCACCCGATTGCTCGGCATCGCGAAACGGGGCAGTCAGAGTATCGTCAGCGGCCAAGTTTTCTCACCGCGTCGTTGGTGGGCGCGTGTGAATCGCGTGTCCGAATTGCTGCTTCGCGTTAAGCAAAAGATACGCATGAAGCTATTGCTTCGCCGCTTTCCGGGCCGCACCGTTCACGATGCATTCATTGCCAATACCGCCACCGTGCGCGACGACGTTCGATTCGCGTATCGACCGAAGATCAGCGTCTTGCTGCCGGTCTATAACGTCGAACCGAAGTGGTTTTTGAAGGCGGTGCAATCGGTTCGCGAACAGCATTACGACAACTGGGAACTGTGCATCGCCGACGATTGTTCGACCGATCCGCAACTGCGGAAAGCGTTCGCGAAGTTGAGCGATGACGCACGAATTCGTTTCGTGTCTCGCACGGAAAACGGCCATATTTGTGCGGCGACGAACAGCGCCGCCGACCTGGCGACGGGCGAGTTCATTGCCCTCCTCGATCACGATGATTTGCTTGCCCCGCAGGCATTATTTGAAATCGTGCGTCGGCTTCAGACGAAACCCGATACCGATGTTTTGTACTCCGACGAAGATAAAATCGATGCGGACGAACGCCGTTACGATCCGCAGTTCAAGCCCGATTGGTCGCCGGAACTGTTGCTGAGCTACAACTACGTCAATCACTTTACGTGCATCCGCAAGAGCCTCTTCGATAGCGTCGGGCGCTACCGCATTGGCTATGAAGGTTCGCAAGATCACGACCTGCTTTTGCGCGCGACGGAATGCACGAATCGCGTCGAGCACATCCCGCAAATACTCTACCACTGGCGGGCGTTGCCGAGTTCCACGGCCACGGCGGCGGGCGTCAAAACTTACGTACATACTGCCGGGCGACGAGCCGTAGAAGACGCACTGCGACGGCGGGGTGTCAGTGCCACGTTCGAAGTCCCTGCTTTCGCACAAAAACTCGGTTTGCCGATTCTGCAACTCGCTGGAACGAACGACGGCCCGAGTGTCGCGGTGATCGTACGCGGCGCGACAAACGAAGCGATACGGGTGATTGAAACGGGCACCGATTACCGCAACTTCACGGTCTATTCCGAGACGGGTGGAGACGAAGATTACCTGCTGTTCCTCGAAGCCGGCGTTGTGCCGCGATCGTCGAACTGGCTCTCGCAATTGATGGCATATGCCACGCTGCTGGGCGTCGGTGCAGTAGGTGCGCGAATCGTCGATCCGCACGGCACGACCGCATCCGCAGGCATCGTATTGGGTATGCACGACGGCATCGCACCGGCGAGCGCCTTCTGCGGATTGCCTGAAAATCAAGTCAGTTACTACTTCTTCGCGGAAGTATCGCGCAACGCGGCCGCCGTTGGCGATGGTTGCTTGTTGACTTCGCGAACCGCGTTCGAGCAAGTCGGTGGCTTCAATAATTTGCAATTTCCACTGACGATGCGCGATGTCGATTATTGCTCGCGCATTCGGGCCGCAGGCTATCGTTGCGTGTCGGTCGGTGGCGTCGAATTGCAAGTGTCAGTAGTGGCACTGCGGCAAAACGATCCGCTCGAACTGGCCACGTACTTCAAGTGGAACGGACGATCGATCGACCCGTACGCCAACCCGAATTGTTCGAGTCACACAGCGTTTGAACCCGTGAATGACAGTGGCCTGTCATGGCATGCGGCAACGCGCGAACCGCTTCGCGTTTTGGTCGGCGCGCACAACCTGAACTCACCCGAAGGCGCGCCGCGTTACCTCTCGGAAATCATCCTCGGTTTGCAGGCACGCCACGCGATTACGCCAACGATTCTCTCGCCACTCGGTGGGGCGGGCGAAGCGGTTTACGCGGCCGCGGGTGTCTCGACGACGATCTTGACTGAGGCATGGAGCCGTCGGTTCGTCGATGGCGCGTGGTCGCCCCGGGAGTACGAGGCGGCACAGATTGCGTTGCGAAAACAACTGAAAAACCAGCAGCCGGACGTCGTTGTTGCGAATACGCTACTGACGTTTCCGCTCGTCGAAGCGGCCGCACAGCTCGGTATCCCCTCGGTCTGGATCATTCACGAAAGCTACTCAGCGGAGCACCTTCGCCGCCTGTTTCCGTCGTTCGCGAAGGGCCGCATCGAGACGGCATTCCGGCTGGCATCGCGGGTCGTACCGGCTTCGCACGACACGGCGGCGCTGTTCCGACACCTCGATGTCAGTAAGAATTTTCGTGTCATCCATAACGGCATCGAACCGAAGCCGTTCGACGATTACTGCCATCGTGTGACGCGCGTAGAAGCGGCGCGACAACTGCCGGGCGACCGCGACAAAAAACGCATCCTCTCGGTCGGCACCGTCTGCGAACGCAAGGGGCAACATACGCTGATCGAAGCCGCATCGATTTTGTCGCGGACCCGCAACGACTTCGTTTGCGACCTCGTCGGCGTACGCGATTCGGTGCCCTATGCGAGCTACGTTCGCGAACTCGTGCGGCGAAATCGCCTGGAAAACGTGGTCAATCTCGTAACCGAGACGGATCGCGTTTGGCCGTTCTACCGTGCGGCGGACATCTTTGCGTGTACGTCGCACATGGAGACGTTTAGCCGCTCGATCCTCGAAGCCGAGGCGTTCGGGTTACCGATTGTGTCGACGCCGTGCGAAGGAATTGCGGAGCAAGTCTACTGGGGCTTCAACGCGCTGCGGTTTGAAATCGGCGACGCGAATCGACTGGCATCGCAGATTGCCCGCTTCCTCGACGATGACGAATTTCGCAAAAATGCCGGGCTACGGTCGCGTGCTGCTTTCGATAACCACCAGACTTACGACGAGATGCTCGACCAGTACGAAACGACGTTACGGTCGACCGCAATCGTCCGCAATCTGCAACCCGTACAAAAGATCGCCGCACGTCGCGCGGCATGAGGGAACCGATGGCCGCACTGCAAACAATCGGGCGACGGATGGCTTTTGCCCTGTATCGCAAGCTCTCCACGCCGTTCCGCAACCGCTACCGGCAGTTTGCCGACTACTGTCGCGGTGAAACGGAAGCGACATTTTTCGACATTCACGACGTGCGAAAATTCAACCGCAGCCTCGCGAGTTGGGGTGTCGCCCCGCTATCGCTCGACCGCGACGCGGCCGAACGCGGTATCGCCGACGCGGCCCGTTTTGTCGTCAGTTTGCTTGCGAGTCATCCGGCACTTCATCGGCGCTTCCCGCAAGCATTGTCGAGCGGTGTCGATGGCGGTTTCGCAAAATGGCTTTTAAACTCGGGCTTATCGGCGATTGCCGTCGGTCATATCCGCGAAGCGTTCGAGGCCGATCTCGGTGCGCGAGTGCGTCGGGTGTTTGAACTGCGTGAAGATCTTCGTGGTGTGTGGCCGCTCGCGTTGACACCGAAACAGCGTGGCGAATTCCTCGGCTGGTTGATGTCGTACGGCAAAAACGACTTCCAACTCAGCGAAGAATCGGTGTTGTGGTACGCCTACGAAACCGATGAAGACCCCGCGTGCGGCTTGGCCGCCAGCTTCCGGTTGCACCCCGAATGGCAGGCTGCCGTGCCGCACGGCCTGACGCGATTCGGCTGGGACGAACTCAAAGCGTGGGTCGGCAAACGCTATGGGTTCGATTGTCGCTGGTTGAAACGCGCTACGTACATTCCCGAGTGCGGGCCTTGGGACGAGCTGCGCGCGTGGCAGATCGCGAAGCCAAATGTCGTCGGCGAACTTCCACAAAATGCCGATACGGTGGCGGCGTGGCTGGCCGCACGACCCGCGGTGCGCACCCTGAGTGCGAACTGGATTTCCACGTTACAACGCGAGATTCGCGAGGGTTTGCCCACGCAACTCGGCGTGAATGTGATCGGCCTGTTTCGATACACGTCGGGCTTGCAGCAAGCGGTGCGGAGCACCGTCGAGTCACTGACGCAGTGCGGCGTACGCACGACGCTCCGCGATTTCCCCGTGCTTTTTCTACGTGAACCACGCAACAAAACCGCGTTCGATGGCCTCGAAACTTTCGACGTGACGATCTTGAACACCGGTATCGATGTGCCCGTTGCGGAGGCGTATCGCAAGTGTGGGCTGCACCCGCGCGCGGGGGTTCACCATATCGGCATCTGGTGGTGGGAACTCGAAACGCTGCCCGCCGCGTGGCACGATCGCGGCGATGGTGTCGATGAAATTTGGGCACCGACGGAGTTCATCGCACAGGCGATGCGGACGGCGTTTCGCAAGCCGGTGTACCCGATGTTGCCGGGCGTTTCACTGTCGCCGTTCGTGCCATTGCCGAAGTCGGCATTCGGACTCGACCCCGCGAAAACGACGTTCACGTTCGTCTTCGACATGAACAGCCGAATGCAGCGGAAGAACCCGCTCGGGCTGATTCGGGCTTTCCGCAAAGCCTTCCGTACCGATGAACCCGTCGAACTGGCAATCAAAGTGTCGCCGCCAGAAACGTATTACAAGGAGCAATGGCGAGAACTTCGCGAAGCGGTCGATGCTGCCGGTGTCACGCTGATCGACCGCGTATTGTCGCGTTCGGAACTGCTCGCATTACTGAATGTGTCTGACAGCTATGTGTCACTCCATCGTTCGGAAGGCTTCGGTTTAACCTGCGCGGAAGCGATGTTGCTAGGCAAACCGGTGATCGCGACGGCGTACTCGGGCAACCTCGATTTCATGACGCCCGAAAATAGTTTGCTCGTGCCGTACCAGCGAATGACGTTGCAAGAAGACATCGACCCGTACCCGCGCGGGGCGGTTTGGGCCGACCCGGACCTTGACCGTGCGGCCGAGTATATGCGTTTCATCCACGACAACCCGGCGAAAGCGAAAGCACTCGGCGAACGTGCGAAACGCGAAGTGGAGGCGACACTTTCGCCGATCGCAGCGGGGAAGCGGATGGTCACGAGGCTCGAACAGATTCGTCGCGAACGCGATCATTCGGTGTGATTTCGCCTATGCCCGAAGGTAGTTCGACGCGAAACCGACTGCCTTTCCCGGCCTCGCTTTCGACGTGAATCGCGCCGTCCAGTTGCGCGACGTACTCTTTGACGATGGCGAGGCCCAACCCCGCATGAACGCCGGTGGCGGTGCGCGATGCATCCGCACGAAAGAATCGCTCGAACACCCGCGCGACCACCTCGGGCGACATGCCGATGCCCGTATCGGACACTTCAAAGCAAATGGTAGCGGGGCGAATTCGTTCGACGAACAACTCGACGCGACCGCCGGGCGAGTTGTACTCGATCGCGTTATGCAGCAAGTTCGTCAGCACTTCTCGCAACTTGTCCGCATCGGTTTCTAGCTCGATGCCATACTCGGCATGAATCTGAAATTGGAGGCCCTGCGACTCGGCAAGCGGACGAATAATGCTCACGCAACGTTCGACGAGTTCGCGCGCATCGGCTCGCACTTTCGCCACCGTCGTCTGGCCCGCGTCGATGTACGCGAGTGTCATGACGCGCTCGACGAGTTGGCCGAGTTGCTTCGTAATTACGCGACATTCGCCGAGCGTTTGCTTGTATTGTTCGGCACTTCGCGGCTTGCGAAGTGCGACGTCGAGCGTCGTTAAGAGCGCCG
Source organism: Limnoglobus sp. (assembly GCA_043785305.1). Classification (GTDB taxonomy): domain Bacteria; phylum Planctomycetota; class Planctomycetia; order Gemmatales; family Gemmataceae; genus Limnoglobus. The sequence continues at coordinate 8,779 of JAYVXI010000285.1, forward strand.
CCACGGGCGTACGCAGTTCGTGCGAAATATCTGCCACGGCCTGCTTTTCTCGGTCGAAAGCGTGTTTTAACTGATCGAGCGTTTGCGTGAGGTGTTGATGGATCGGCAGCAGTTCTTGCGAAAGTTCGTCTTTCTCGACGGGCAGCGAGAAGTCTTTTTCCGTTACGCCACGCACGGCATTCGTGAGGGTGTGGAGCGGCGTCATTCCGCGGCGAATCAAGATCGGCCCGCCGACCAACAGCGCCGCAAACGTCGCGGCTCCAGTGGTGGCCAACGTGATGCGGACCGCACTTTGCGTTAGGGCCGTATCTGCGGAGAGATCGGCCTTTTGTTCGGTGGCTTCGGCGTGAATCGTCGCGATGATCTCATTCAATTCGGCAATCGGCCGCGCAACGTGGATGTATACCCCCGGCAACGGGTCTGGTGATGGTGGCGGGGTACTGCGGTTCGGCGGCGGTACTGGTCCTGGTGGAGTTCGTGCAAAATTCGACATTAAGAACGGCAACACCGTCTTGATGACGACCCTTCGCCCAACTGCTCCGCCCGGTAAATTGACATCGTCGTGAAAATGATCGCCGAGCGACAATCCAAACTTTGCGGGTTCAAATGGCAGCGTATAGCTACCGAGATTCGCCGAGCGCCGCACGCTGTTCGTCGAACTATTGAGTTGAATGAACTCTTGCGAGCGATCGTCTTCGTCGAGTTGTTTCAGGAACAGTTCGTCGAGTTTGAGGCTTGAGAAATACGCCCGCATAACGGGGTAAAACAGTGGCCCAGCGTTACGCCGTCCCGGTGCGCTGACGGCAAGCCAGACGGCGGGCGAGATGGCACCGACGGGGCCGGTCATCATTCCGGGCATCGGTATGAGGCCGAGTGCCGGCGCGTTGATGACGAGTTGAAACTTTCGCGATTCGACGTTGGCCTGCGCGATGTATTCGTTGTTCGCCGTCTTCCCGACCAACCGCGCGTGCGCGAGGAGTTCGCGGTCGAACTTCTCGCGTTCGTCCCGAATGCGTTCCTCGGCTCGCAGGCCAATCGCCTCGGCGGCGGCTTGTTCTTTTTCCATCAGTGCGCGGCTACTCACGCGGTCCGCAAGCACGCCGACCACGCCCAAACCGAGCGTGAGCAACAACAGAAAATACATGATGAGCGACCGCTGAATGGATCGCATAGATGGGTACCGTAAGTGTAAGCACCTGTAATGGATTCGCGATCTCATGTAGCAGACATCAATACACGAATCACAAACAAAACATTAACCGCAGAGCAACTGTGTTCTTTGTCAAGTCGCTTTTAAGCGATTCCGAGGCTTTGCTTTTGCCAGGGTGTTTGGGTTTTGACGATGGCGTTCAGTGTGGTGAGCAGCT
>JAYVXI010000286.1:0-10132 GCA_043785305.1 Limnoglobus sp.
GCCGCGGAGCAGGTCCGGCCGGCCGCCGTTGCCGTCCGGGGCCTTGGTCATGTCCGGCCAGATGACCGTGACGAGGTAGTCGCCCGACATCGTGCCCTCACGGTCCGGCTGCCAGAGGACTTTGAACGTGCCGTCCTCGGCCGCCTTGGCGTACGGAGTCGGTTCGTTCATGTCGGACTTGCCCTTGCGGTGCAAGAACAGCAACGCGGCCGCGGCCGGCTTGCCGTTGACGCTGACCTTGCCCGTGACCGGGGTGAGCTTCGGCCCGCTCGGCGAGCACCCCGGGGCGAGCAGGACGGCGGCGAGACCGACGTAACGAAGCCAACGAATCGACGCGGTCATGGGGAAGCTCCTGAGTCGGATGGGGAACGAATCGGCTACTAACACATACTAAGGCTTGCAGCGTAGCGTGAAGTGAAGTGTTGGAGAGTTCGGCGTGAAGGTTTGAGAACCTGGCTCACGGAAGCAGTTGCGGTCGTTCGCGAGCCGATTCCATGCAAAGTGTCCGCTGAGTCTTTCGATTGTTTTCCGTTATCACGCGATGTGTTGCGAAATAAGGCACGGTTCCTAAAACAGCTCGTCGATTCGCTTACCGCTCGGCAGGATCGGCACGGGGCGGCCGGTCGTGTTGTTGAAGTTAATCGAGGTGTCGATGCCGAGGTGATGGTAGACGGTTTCGAGAACGTCTTGCGGCGACTTCGGGTTGGCCTTCGGGAACGCGCCTTTCGCATCCGACGAGCCGATCACGCGGCCTCCTTTGACGCCGCCCCCGGCGATGGCCGCACTGAAGACGTTCGGGTAATGGTCGCGCCCCGCATCGTTGTTCACCTTCGGCGTGCGCCCGAACTCGCCCCACGCCAAGACCAGCGTCGAATCCAGTAACCCGCGCGATTCCAAATCTTCGATGAGCGCCGTATACGCACGATCCCAGCGCGGTAGAAACCCTTGCCGCAAAGACTCGAAACCTTTCACGTGCGTGTCCCACCAGCGCAGGTCCACGGTGACGAGCCGCACGCCCGCTTCGACCAAACGCCGCGCGAGTAACATGCGTTGGCTCCACGACGGACAGCCGCAACGGTTCGATGCCTTCGGATCGAACGCCGGCTCGAAGCCGTAGCGTTCGCGGAGCTTCATCGGCTCTTTATCGAGGTCGAACGCATCGCGGGCATCGGGCGACGTCAGCACATCCCAGGCGCGTTGTTGGAAGCGGTCCATCGCATGAAGTTGCCCGGAGTTGTCCATGTCGCGGCGAATGCGATCGAACCCCGTCAGCAGGCCACGCCGGTCGCCGACTTGCTCGAGCGTGACACCCGATGCGAGCGAGAAATTCGGCAGTCGAAACGGCCCAGGATTCGCGGGGTCGGCTTGGGTCTCGAACGGCTTGTGCGCGACGCCGAGGTACGCCGCGCCGGTGCCGGGCACCATACGCGGAATCATCACGTACGGCGGCAGTTTCGGGTTGGCATCGCCGAGTTGCTTGGAAACGACCGAGCCGATACTCGGATGCACATTCTCGTCGGGTGTCGAGCCGGAGTCGTACCCCGTGAAGCAGATTTGATCGCCGGTACTGTGGCCCGCATCGTGGTGGTTGAGGCTGCGTACGATCGACCATTTGTTCATCGACTTCGCGGACATCGGGAGCAAATCGCCGAGCCGGATACCGGGCACGTTGGTGTCGATGGTGCCGAATTCGCCGCGAATTTCGACGGGAGCATCGGGCTTTGGATCCCACATGTCGATGTGCGACGGCCCGCCACGCATCCAAAGGATAATCACCGATGTCGGTCGCGAGGGTGTCGAGGCTTTGGCTTCACTGCGAAACACCTCCGACAGTGACAGCCCACTGGCACCGAGGATCCCCGCCTTCACGAAACTCCGCCGATCCGGGTGCGCGAGCGTACCGAGAAAATCCGAGCAACCGGTGGCTGACGACATGGGCAAGCTCCGCAGGAGGGCAGTAGGCAGAAGTGAATCGTACACGATCGCAGTTGGGGAGTGCAAGAACCAAATTGGAATGTCTCAGGCCCGAAGCCCGCCGGTTAGGCGAGCGGGTGGGCGTTCGCCTCACGTTCGGAACATGGCACGCATCACGAGCGAGAGCACGACTTGGAACGCCAGATAGATTCCCGCCGCGATACTCGCCCGCTTGACACTCATGCCACAGGTCGCCGCAATCGCAAAGCCCGCGCACACTGCCCCGATGGCCAATCCGATCACGAACAGTTCCGGCGGTAGCGCTGCGTTGACCAACGCGGCAGGTACGACAGCCGCCAGCACGCAAACGATCATCTTACCCCAACCTGGGAACTCACCCTGCTCCATGAGTGCGATGATGATGCCCAAGACAGCCGCCCCTAAAATCAGCCCTAACATGCAACGCTCCCTCGTAAGTGAATATACTTCTCGCGGTCGGAAATGAGACGTTAACGGTTAGTCAATCCATTCCCGTTAGCCCGACGCGCTAGTTTTGAAGTTGCGCTATTTTCGGTGCGATAACATCGCTTTTCTAGGCGTTTTCAAGTTCTTTCGATCCCAGCACCGTAAAAATCGATGCTTGAGATTCGCTAAATGTCGAATTTCTAGGGAAAAAAGCCATAAAAATAGCGCAACTTCAAAACTTGCGCGTCGGGCTAACGGGATCGACAACGCATGTCTCAATCTTACGGTGCGGGTCGCTCGAACAATCGCAGAGCGGGCCGCGAACTCGTTGCCGAACCGCGTTCCATGCCGATCAAATCGGTTATGTCGAGCATACCGATCGGGCGATTGTCCGCATCGACAACGGGGACTTCACTTACTTTGCGGTTCCGCATCAGTTCGATGGCGTCGGTCAGTTTCGCGTGCGTCCGGATCGAGATCGGCGTCTTGGTCATGACTTCGGAAATCGGCCGATCGAACGCGCCATCGCTGTTTCGTTCGAAGAGTTTCGCCAAATCGCTGTCGGTGAAGATCCCGACGATTCGCGAATCGCCATCGACGAGGATAATCGCGCCGGTACGGCGTCCTTCGTGCTTCCCCCGCGCGAATACGGCACGCACGCTCTCGGTCATCGGCGCGATCCGCAGTTCGTCGCCGCAACGCATATACGGCTCGACCGTGGCGAGTTTCCGCCCCAAACTGCCTGCCGGGTGAACGCGGGCGAAATCGTTGGCGGTGAAGCCGCGAAGCTCGGACAGCGTGAACGCGATCGCGTCGCCGAGTGCGATCATCACCGTCGTGCTGGTACTCGGAGCGAGGGAATTCGGGCATGCTTCCGCCACGGGTCCATAGACAATCGCCGCATCCGAATTGGCCGCAAGCGAACTGGTCGCACTCCCCGTGACAGCAACGACGGCGCTCGCCAGTGGCCGCAAGTTCGGCAACAACCGCAATAGTTCTTCGCTTTCCCCGCTATGCGAAAGCAGAAGTGCCACGTCGTCCGGTGCGACCATGCCGAGGTCACCGTGGACGGCACGGGTGACATCGAGCGCGTAGGCACGGGTGCCCGTCGAGTTCAGTGTGGAGACGATTTTCTGTCCGACATCGGCCGATTTGCCGACGCCCGTTACAGCCAGGCGGCCCCGACACGCGAGCAAGATCGCAATCACTTGCTCGAATCCCGGCCCGATGCGATCGGCGACAAGGCGCAGCGCATCGGCTTCCGCCAGTAGCACCTGTCGGCCAAACTCCGCCCGATCGAACGTCACTCCGCGAACCGGAGCCAGCGCAGCCATGCGCAAATCCTCAACGTGAGGGGGAAATTCCCATCCCCACGTATACAAAAGCATCGACCCGCGCTGCAACCCGAACCTTCGCAAAACAAATCGACCGTCCGCGTCGCGTTTTGGTAATATCTCGCTTAGGCTATTCACTCTCCGAAACGATTTCTGCAGGATCACTCATGCCTTCGACGACGAACATCACCAGTATGCTCAAGGAAACGCGGGTGTTCCCCCCATCTGCCGATTTCGTCGCGCATTCTCACATCGACGCAGCCGAACGCGATCGACTGGCAACGTGGGCCGAAACCGACCCCGATGCGTTCTGGGCCGAACAGGCGAAGTCGCTGCGCTGGTCCGCACCGTGGACGCAAGTTCTCGATTGGTCGAACGCCCCGTTCGCGAAGTGGTTCGTCGGCGGCACCTTGAATGTCAGCGATAACTGCCTCGATCGGCACCTCGCCGGTGCTACTAAAAACAAGGCCGCGATCATCTGGGAAGGCGAGCCCGGCGACACGCGAACCTTGACCTACCAGCAACTGCACCGCGAAGTTTGCAAGTTCGCGAACGGCCTGAAAAACCTCGGCGTGCAGAAGGGCGACCGCGTCACAATCTACATGCCGATGATCCCCGAAGCCGCGATCGCGATGCTCGCTTGTGCGCGAATTGGGGCAGTGCATTCGGTCGTGTTCGGCGGTTTCTCGGCGGATGCCGTCGCCGACCGCAACAACGATGCGCAAGCGAAAGTCATCATCACCGCCGATCACGGTTGGCGACGCGGTAAGATGATTCCGCTGAAGCAGAACGTCGATATCGCACTCGAAAAATCGCCGAGCGTGAAGACGTGCATCGTCTTCGATCGCTGCCATCAGTCGGTTCACATGAAGCCGGGCCGCGACCTGTGGTGGCACGATGTCATGTCCGATTCCTCCGCAAACTGCCCCGCCGAACCGATGGACAGCGAGCACCCGCTGTTCATTCTTTACACGTCGGGAAGTACCGGTAAACCGAAGGGCGTGCTGCATACCACCGGGGGCTACCTCCTCGGCGTCTCGCTGACGCACAAGTGGGTATTCGACGTTCGCGATGACGACGTTTACTGGTGTACTGCCGATGTCGGCTGGGTAACGGGGCACAGTTACATCGTTTACGGCCCGCTCGCGAACGGCTCGACCATCATCATGTACGAAGGCGCACCGAATCACCCGCAGGAAGATCGCTTCTGGGACATCATCGAAAAGTATCGCGTCACGATCCTTTACACGGCGCCGACCGCGATTCGTGCGTTCATCAAATGGGGCGATCACTGGCCGAAGAAGCACGATCTGACATCGCTGCGGTTACTCGGAAGCGTCGGCGAGCCGATCAACCCCGAAGCGTGGATCTGGTATCACGAAGTCATCGGTGGCGGCCGTTGCCCCATCGTCGATACGTGGTGGCAAACCGAAACCGGTAGCATCATGATCGCGCCGTTACCCGGTGCGATAGCCGCGAAGCCGGGCAGTGCAACGAAGCCGTTACCGGGGATCGTCGCGGAAGTCGTAGACAAGGAAGGTAATCCGGTGCCACCGAACGCAGGCGGATTCCTCGTGGTGAAGCGCCCGTGGCCGAGCATGATGCGGACAATCTACGGCGACGACGAACGTTACAAGGCGACGTACTGGAGCAACTATCCCGGCGTGTACTTCACCGCCGACGGCGCACGTTGCGACGACGATGGCTACATCTGGGTGATGGGCCGCGTCGACGATGTCCTTAACGTCAGCGGGCACCGCCTGAGCACGATGGAAGTCGAAAGCGCCCTCGCCAATCACCCGAGCGTCGCCGAAGCCGCCGTCGTCGGGAAACCCGATGACTTGAAAGGCGAATCGATCGCTTGCTTCGTGACGCTCAAGCAAGGCATCGAAGCAACGGACTCGCTGAAGGTCGATCTGAAGGCGCACGTCGTGAAGGAAATCGGTGCGCTCGCCCGCCCCGACGACATTAAATTCACGGAGTCGTTGCCCAAAACGCGCAGCGGCAAGATCATGCGACGGCTACTCCGCGACATCGCAGGCGGCAAAACCTCGACGCAAGATACCTCGACACTCGAAGATTACAGCGTCCTCGCAAAACTCCGCGAAGACGACGAATAAAATGTGCTTCCCTCGCTAGCGCGCTAGCGCGTCGGGCTAACAATACAGTCGTTCCCGTTAGCCCGACGCGCTAGCGAGGGATTAAAATCTCGACATCAGCCTCTCCCTAAAAGGTTCACAAAATGGCTCGTCACATTTTCGCGATACTCGCGCTGCTCATCGCGTCGGCACCGGCGTTTGCGCAGAAAGAGTTCGGCTTCGACAACCGTAAAGGTTCCGGGCAACCGTACTTGAAGCCCGAAGAAACGGTTGCGAAGTTCCAGGTGCCGCCCGAGTTTGAGGTGAAGCTGTTTGCGGGCGAACCGATGATGACGAACCCGATCGCGTTCACGATCGACGAGCGGGGCCGCATCTGGATCGTCGAGAGTTTCGAGTATCCGAAGCGCACGCCGAAGGGCCAAAAACCGCGCGACCGCATCGTCATTCTCGAAGACACCGACGGCGACGGCGTGGCCGACAAACGCACGGTGTTCGCGGAAGGCAAAGACTTCCCCGAGAGTTTCGATATGGCGAGTGGCATCGAAGTCGGGCACGGCGGGGTCTACCTCGGCGCGCCGCCTTACCTCTGGTTCATCGAAAATAAAGACGATAAGCCGGGCAAGTTCGAGATCCTCGCCAAAGGCTTCGGCAGCCAGGACACGCACGAAACGCTGAACACGTTCCAGTGGGGGCCGGACGGTTGGCTCTACGGCCTACACGGCATTTACACGCAGAGTAATGTGAAAGTCGGCAACGAACCCGAGATCAAGATGAACGCCGCCGTGTGGCGGTTGCATCCGAAGTCGAAGAAATTCGAGATCTTCAGCGAAGGCACCAGCAACCCGTGGGGCATGGACTGGCGCAACACCGATGGCCAGTTCATCCTGGCGAGTTGCGTGATCCCGCACTTGTACCACATGGTGCCGGGCGGCATCTATCAGCGACAGGGGGGTGTCAGTAACAACCCGTACACTTACAGCTTCATCAAGGAAATCAGCGACCACACCTTCCACCGCGAAAGCGGTTGGGCACACGCGGGGCTAATCTCACTCGATGTGCCACACATGCCGGAGCGGTTCCGCAACAGCGTCATCTTCGGCAGCATCCACGGTTGCAGCCTCAAACAGAATATCCTGAAGCCGAACGGCAGCAGTTACATCGCGAGCCGCGGCGACGATTTCCTCACGAGCGGCGACAAGAACGTCCGCCCGATCAACCTCAAATGGGGGCCGCTCGGCGACATCTACCTCATCGACTGGCACGACCAAAACCCCTGCCACCAAACCAAAGCCGACGAGTGGGACTACGAGCGCGGCCGCGTGTACCGCATTCAGTTGAAGGGCACGACGCCGAGGAAGGCGATGGATTTGGGGAAGGTCGGCACGCGCGAACTTTGCGATCTTATCGGCGAAGAAAATCCGTATGTGGCACGTACGGCAGCCCGTTTGTTGGCTGAACGCTCGGAGAGCCTCGACGACGCTTCGGAAGTCGCGTTATCTTCGAGAGCCTGGAAGAGCTTAAGCCGTAATAGTGTGTTACCGCTCGCCGGATTGATCGCCGTCGATCCGAAGCGGCGCATCAAGTCGATAACTGAGACGCTCGAAACTATGCATGGGCGGACAGAGGTAATCAACAACGGCGCTGAGCGTTTGATTCAACTCCCGTTCGATTACCCTGTGGGAAGAACCTGGATCGTTCGGGCGGCAACTCAGATGGCCCTGGGAGAAGCTGACATCGGGCATCTCGTTAAGCAAGCGATGGTGGAAAAAGATGCGACTGTTCGCCACGAACTTGCGTCGGCCGCGATTCGCCTTGCTGACAAGCACGATGTGACGCCGCTCGTTCGCGGGCTCATGGCCCGCAAGGAAGATGCGAACGATCCGCTCATTCCGCACCTCACGTGGATTGCGTACGAAAAGGTCATCTCCAAACGTGCTGCGATTGGCACCGATGCGGACAACAAACCAGTCGCAATGAAGTCGGCGGCGGAAACGGAACTCGCGTGGTTGGCCGAGAATGCGGCGAACAACCCGTTCATCACCGATCAGATCATTCCGAAGGTGATGCGGCGATTACTGGCGAGCGGCCAGCCGGGCGATTTACTCCTTTGCGTTCAGTTCCTCGACAGCACGAAAGACGTCGTGGCGAAACGGAAGGCGCTCGAAGGAATCGTGGTGGCGTTGCAGGGGCAACTGGTGGACGCACCGAAAATCTGGGCGAATACGCAGACGAAGTTACTCACGCTCAAAGACGAGGGTATCAACGAGCAGTTGAATAAATTGGCGGTCACATTCCGCGACCCGCAGGCACATAAACGGGCCACATCAGTTGCCATCAACTCGAAGAAAACGATCGACGAACGCGCGGAGGCGATTCGACAAATCGCGGTCATTCGCAACCCGGAAGCGATCAAGTTCCTGTTTGAATTCCTGAAGATCGGCAAGAGCGAACCGCTGCAAATCGAGTCGATCCGCGCGCTCGGCAGCTTCAACGATCAGGCGATCCCGATTGGCCTCATCAGCCACTGGGGCGAGTTCCCACCGGCACTGCGCAGCGAAATCGTCAACGTGCTTTCGAGCCGCAAGGAATGGGCCGCGTCGCTACTTTCGGCGATGAAGGAAAAAGTCATCGAGCGCACGGCGGTGACGGACAACACGATCTCGCGGATTCAGAGCTTCAAGGATCGCACGCTGAACGCACTCATCGAAGACGCCTGGGGCCGCACGCGAACGACCCCCGACGAGTTGAACGCACTCATCGACAAGACGCGGATCGACGTCAACACAGGTACCGGTTCGTATCTGCGCGGGCAGAAGGTGTTCGAGAATCAGTGCAACAAGTGCCACAAATTCGAGGGTAAAGGCAACGACGTCGGCCCTGCGCTCGATGGCGCGGGCCGCGATATCGAGTATCTGATCGGGAACATTCTCGACCCGAATCGCGTCATCGGTGCGCCGTATTTCGTGCGGCAAATCAATACGCTCGACGGCCAAGTTCTGCAAGGGTTGCTGGCCGAGGAAGACGAACGCACGATCACGATCAAGGTCGAAAACGGCGTGCTGAAAAAGCTCGTCAAGAAGGACATCGACGGCGAAGTGAAGGTGCTCGAAAAGTCGATGATGCCCGAAGGCCTCGGCTACAGCATGACACCACAAGATTTCCGCGACCTGATCCGCTACGTGATGGCACACCCGTACATCAACGATGTCACCATCGATGGCATCGCGAAGTCGGCCCCGGTCGGCGGGCGGATTCCGCTATTCGGATCGAAGGACGGCAAGCCGGTCACAATCGAGGCGAAGTTCACGGCACAAGAGGCCTTCAAGACGAAGCTACTCATCGGTGCGGGCGATGCCTACGAGGTTTCGCTCGATGGCAAAATCGTGGGCAAGGGCATCGGCAAGCTAACAATCAATCCAAACCCCGACGGCGAAGAATTCGAGGTGAGTATACCCAAGGGCGAACACACGCTGACGATCACGCTGAAGCACAAGGGAGCCGCACGGTGGATCACCGCACGCTTCCTCGACCCGTACCGCAAACTGCGTTACATCGACAGCGGCGAGAAGAAGTGAACTCAAGTGAAATGATCTCGATATGGGCCGTTTGGTGGTTTCTCCCTTCGTCACGTGGTGTGTCCAAAATGTGCCTAAATTCCCTGCTACCTAGGCTGATACGGGGGCCGGCACATATCGAGGGGTTGTTCGTATGCCTTCGTGGGAATCGGGGGCAGGGGAGGGGCCGAAACAATCGAACTACCCGCGAGCAGTAGGCCCAAGAGCACCGAACCGACTGAAGATAGCAAGCCAACTCGACTGCTCCGAGCGACACCAACAGAAACGAGAATCAAAAGGATTGTCTGCACTACGAGGCTTTGCTGGGGAGCCGTGCCAATAGCCAGCACACCGCCCGGACATTCCAGCTTGCCCGTCAGTTCGAGGTAAACATGGAAGGCAGCGACCCCGAATCCGGCAACTGTCAATGGCATGGCCAGGAGGTTTAGCACGCTTCGATGGTCTGGGCCGGTCAAGATGCCGATCCCGATGACGGCAACAACGCCCATGACGAATGTGCGCTGGTACAAGCACAGCGGGCACGCCTTGAGACCCATGCCAACGCTCAACCACAGGCTGCCGATCAGAGCCAGAGCAGCAATAGCGAGCGGCGGTAACACCAGTTGCAAAGAATCTCCGCTGGACTTTACGTGGCAAGAGTTATTTTCAGGCTCATCCGGGAAGTGCGTACTTCCTGCTGGCCAAAAGGAGGAACATGCCGTTTCTTGAAGGGTAACCAAACCTTCTTCAGGAGCACGGCATGTTC
>JAYVXI010000287.1:0-3119 GCA_043785305.1 Limnoglobus sp.
AACCCACGACGAGAGTTCGATATCCGGAATACGGAACAGTGGATCGCGATCAAAAAGTGACGTTTTTGGGTCGCCAAAACCGAAAAAACACCCCAAAAAACGGTTTTGGGGCGTCGGCAATTGTGACTTACGTCGATTCTGGCCCGTTACGGGAAGATGAACGCGGTGCCAGTGAGAACGACGGCTTCGGTGAGCGTGCCGCCCGCCGTGAAACCGGGCGGGTACAAGTAGTACGGAGTCGGGCTGCCCGGCATGCACTTGCCGCTGCTGACGTCGTAGCGGTTCTTCCAGAAGCCACTCGCCATGTTGTGCGGCAAAAACAGGACATCTTTGCAAAAGTACCCCGCCGAGATCAACGATTGCACGGGGCCGGCATCCCACCCGGATCGCTCGGAATTCACTTCTTCAAAGTACAAGCGGCGGTGAACGACGTAGTTTGGCTCGATCAAGATTTGGATCGGCGAATACGCATTGACGCGCGAGACGTACACCTCGTTGCCGCTCTTGAGCGGTGCCTGCGAAGGGAACTTCTCGTCGGGTTTCTTGAGTTCTTTGAGGATTCTCGCATCGAGTTCCTTATCCGAAATGAGTCGAAAGACGTCGTCGCGGTTCGGCAATCCGGAGAGATCGGACGTGGGCTTTTCCTTCGGTTTCTCGGTGGCCGATGGCTTTGTATCCGGCTCTTTTGGCGACACTTCTGCGGCGATCGGCAACCGCACGACCGTAGGCGTAGCACCGAGCGGAAGCGTCGGCGAGGTGTCGCCCGCAGGCTTTTGGTAGGTCACAGTCTTCGGCTCGAATGCGGTTCGCGTGGGGATCGGCGCGAAGGTGACTGGCGGGCTTACGCTCACCGGTGGCAACTGCGGGAACGGTGCCCACTGCGTCGTTGCGGGCATGCCCGCAACAATTGCGGGCATCGGCAGTGGTAGCGGTGTCGGGGCGGCGACGGGTTGCTGTCCGTTCGCCAATACCGTTATCCCGAGCCAGACGGCGAAGCTAATCGCCATCCGAGCCGGAGTAATCGGAGACACTGTAATTCGGCGCTTCCTGCGTGATAGCGATGTCATGTGGATGACCCTCCTGCACGGAGGCCCCACTCACTTGAATGAAGCGGGCCTTCGTTCGTAGTTCTTCGAGCGTTCGCGATCCGACGTAACCCATCCCCGAGCGGATACCGCCGACCATTTGAAACACGAATGGTGCGAGCGGCCCCTTGTACGGTACGCGTCCTTCGACGCCTTCGGGCACCAGCTTGCCGTTCGGTGTGGCCGCCCCCTGATGGTAGCGGTCTGCCGAGCCAGCCTGCATGGCCGAGATCGAACCCATGCCGCGGTACGACTTAAAGCTCCGTCCGCGGAACAAGATCATCTGCCCCGGACTTTCGGCGAGTCCGGCAAACAGCCCGCCGAGCATCACCGAATGGGCACCGGCGGCCAGCGCCTTCGTAATATCGCCCGAGTAGCGGATGCCACCGTCGGCGATCACTGGAATGTTCGTGCCGCGTAAGCCTTGCACCGCGTTGCCGATCGCCGACATCTGCGGCACGCCGACCCCGGAGACGATTCGCGTCGTGCAGATCGACCCCGGGCCGATCCCCACCTTCACCGCATCGGCACCCGCATCGGCCAGGGCTTTCGCCCCCTCGGCACTCGCCACGTTCCCGGCAATCACATCGATCGAATATCGTTTCTTCAACTCGCGGACGGTATCGATCACGTTCTTCGAGTGACCGTGCGCCGAGTCCACCACCAGCACATCGACACCGGCCCGGATGAGCGAATCGGCCCGCTCGTAATCCAGGATCCCCATTGCCGCCCCGACTCGCAACCGACCGCGACTATCTTTACACGCTTGCGGGAAATTCTCGGCCTTGTCGATGTCCTTGATCGTGATTAACCCCTTCAGTCGGTATTCATCGTCTACGAGGAGCAGTTTCTCCACCTTTTTTTTCGTGAGGATGCGTTCGGCCTCAAGTAGCGTGGGCACTTCGGTGGCGGTTACGACCGCCGTCACGAGGTTTTCCTTCGTCATTACCTCGGAAAGTTTCTGGTTGTTATCGCCGAGAAACTTCAGATCGCGCCGCGTGAGAATGCCCTTCAAATAGCCATCGACCGTGATCGGCACGCCGCTGATGTGGTGCTGTTCCATGATCCGCCGCGCGGTGCCGACGGTTTCGTCGGGTGGCAACGTAATCGGATCGGTGATGATGCCGTTCTCGGACCGCTTCACCTTGTCGACTTCGCGGGTTTGCATCACCACCGATAGGTTTTTGTGGATGATGCCCATCCCGCCTTCCTGGGCCAGCGCGATCGCGAGTTCGCTTTCGGTCACCGTATCCATCGGCGACGACAGAATCGGGATGTTCAACCGGATGTTCCGCGTGAGGTGCGTGCGAACGTCGACGTCCTTCGGCACGACCTCGCTGTAGCCCGGTTCGAGCAGAACGTCGTCGAAGGTGATTCCCTTGTACGAGATGCGGTCTTGCATATCCGGCCCCTCTGCGTCGTGGATGGGTCACTGCAACGGTAACAATCGATATGCGCAAAAAGCCTGCGAACTATGCAGTCCGCAGGCTTTCGTACGTTTGAAATCGTCGGTCGATCAAGCGACGGTGGCCGGCACTTCGATCGGCTTGACGTTGACCTTACGGCCCTGATTGCTGAAGTAAACCGTACCTTGTGCCATCGCGAACAGCGTGTCGTTCTTGGCGCGTTTCACGTTGGCACCGGGGTGCCACTTCGTACCGCACTGAAGCACGATGATCGCGCCGATCGTGACGCTTTCGCCCGCATACTTCTTGATGCCTCGGCGTTTGGAGTTCGAATCGCGACCGTTGCGAACAGAGCCTTGGCCCTTTTTATGTGCCATAACTAGTGGCCTCCCGTCGTGGGTGCAGGATATCTCTTGGATAGCGCATTGTAGGAATTGGCCAAACGGGGTCAACCCGCAATTCCAAACGCCGTTCCGAATCGACGTAAGTCACAATTCCGGTGGCTCGAAAACCGTTTTTTGGGGTGCTTTTTAGTTCTACTGTATCGTTATCGTTTTTGCTCGTTCTTTAATGGTGGCGGCAGGTTACGTCTGCGATAGCGGTAGTAACGTGCCGATTCGATTCGCTG
>JAYVXI010000288.1:0-28371 GCA_043785305.1 Limnoglobus sp.
AGCGAATCGAATCGGCACGTTACTACCGCTATCGCAGACGTAACCTGCCGCCACCATTAAAGAACGAGCAAAAACGATAACGATACAGTAGAACTATTATGATTGGTGATAACAAGCCCGTTTCTCTTTCAGCAGTCATCACTTGCGCCCCGAAGACTTTCAACGAACGGCACCGGGTCACGTCGTGCGGTCTACGCTCGGTCGTAACCGTTCACAAGGCAGATTGCATATTGCATTTCCAACGTTCCAGAACACGTAGGTCGCGGTCGATGAGGCTTTGCGATGTGGGCACCGACAGAACGGCAACGACAAAAGTTCGTGTCTGCCGGGCTGTTACGCGAAATGACCGGCCAAACCGAAACCGCGTATTCTGTGCGGATCTGCTGCCTTTGTGACTACTCCTCGTTGTCCTTGAGCGTGCGCCCTGCCGTGTCTTTCCACTCGATCCAGCCATTGGCCGACCGACCGAGGACAACACCGGCTGCAGCCGAAGGACTTGCGAACAGATAATCACGAGCGAAGACCAAGTTGTCGTTCTGCTCTACCAGGACGCCATCGGTCGTGAGCAACTGCCGCAGCCGCGTGACCGATTCGGGCGTCGAAGGGACTTCGGAACCCGTAGACGCGGATCCCTTGAGGACAACCATTCCGTCGCTCGACAGCACGGCCCGCGCGTTCGCACCCCGCGCCGCCGCAATCACATACTCCTCGGCTTCGGAGGTTGTTGGGCTGACCAGCGGCTCGAAGAGTTTGTACCCGAGTGTTCCAACCAAGAGTTGCAGGTTCTCCAAATACTCGGTCATCACCGCCTGTTCCATCTCCGAGATAGCCGGCTTGTTCGGTGTGTTGCCATTCAACAGTTCGTACCGACCGACCTCAGCGACCTTGGTGTAAATCGTGTATTCCAGGAACTTGATGTGCGCCTTGTTGAGGTTGTCGTCCTTGCTCACAAAGAGCAACGCCTCCGTCCAGAAGTCCTTGTCCTGGTGCTGTGGAATCCGCTTAATGACCTCTTCTGCCTCCCCGATGTACACGCGGTTGGCCTCGTTCCGAGTGTCGTCTCGGCCGAATAGGAAGTAGACGCCAGCCTTGCGGAGTTCGAGTCTGTCGGCAGATTCCTTCAACAGCCGTCGGGGGATCTTGAACCCCTTGCCGGTCCAGTTGAAAAGCTCGCAGGCGATGCGCCCGTCTGGCACCCCATCGATCAGGAAGAGCGAAATTGCTCGGCCAATCGCCATTCGCGACTCCCTCTGCCACCGAACAGGTGCTTATCTTGCGAGAGATACGCAAGTCACTTTTCATCGCCGGAAATTTCTCGGCGAATTTCGCCAATTGACTGTCTTGTCGCACATTCCGCCGAATGCAAGGTTGCATCCTGAAAGATGCGGCTATCATATCCGACTTCCAGCAAGTGTGTCGCAAAACTGTGCATAGAATTTGGGGCTTCCTGCGTTCGTCCGTGGTTGGGTTGGCATCACCCACACAAATTACCTGCGATGTAGTGCTACCGCCGCTGTCGGCCGGGGTCGGCTTCGTACGCCAGTACGATTCGCTGGACGATGGGGTTTCGCACGATGTCGCCATCGTCGAGGTGGACGACGGCCAAACCTTCGACGTCTTTGAGTCGCAGAACGGCATCGGCCAGCCCGCTCTTGACCGTGTTCGGCAGGTCGACTTGCGTCATGTCGCCGGTGACGACGACTTTGGAATTCGTGCCCATCCGCGTCAGGAACATTTTCATCTGCCCGACCGATGCGTTCTGGCCTTCGTCCATGATAATGCAGGCGTTGTTGAGCGTGCGGCCACGCATGTACGCGAGCGGCGCGATCTCGATAATGTCGTTCTCCATGTAACGCCGCACTTGCTCGGGCTCCATGATGTCGTTGAGCGAATCGAACAGCGGGCGAAGGTACGGATTGATCTTCGCAACGAGGTCGCCAGGCAGGAAACCGAGGCGTTCGCCGGCTTCGACGGCCGGGCGAACGAGCACGATTTTCTTGACGGCGGCAGATCGCAAAAGGCTGACGGCCCAGCCGACGGCGAGGTAGGTTTTGCCCGTACCGGCAGGGCCGACGCACAGCACGACGTCGTGCGTTTTCATCGCCTGGACGTATCGCCCTTGGCCATCGGTACGCGGCCGCAGGTAGCGCCCGGAGTCCATCACCGCAAGGCTCGTCGGCCCACCGCGTTCGTCGCCACCACGCACGACTTCGAGTACCGTACGGACATCTTCGGCAGCCAGTTTACCGTGCTTGCGCAACACAACGCGGAGTTGCTGGAAGGTGCGTTCGCCTTGCGCGACGGCTTCGGCGGTGCCATCGAGTTGCAGCGTATCGCCGCGGGCGACGACGCGCACGCCGAGCGCATCGCGGATCATTCGCAAGTATTGATCGCGCGGGCCGAACAGAATCACCGTTTCGTCGCGGCTATCGAGCGTCACGATGACGGTTGTCGTCGTCGGTGTCGGCGGCGTATCGGGCATGATCGAACCTCAGTTCCAATGGGGATGAGCACAGGAGACAATGACCGCATAAAAGGTTATCGAAGTCACAACGATTCTAGGCGAAACAGCAAGTAGGCCACGGGTGCGGCGAACAGCACCGAGTCGATGACATCGAGAATCCCGCCGAATCCGGGTACCGTCTGGGAGGCATCTTTCTTACCGCATTCGCGTTTCAGCAGCGATTCCGCAAGGTCGCCGAGTACGCCCGCCAGCCCCACGAGCACGCCGAACGCGATGGCGTGCGGCAGGCCGAATGCGAACAAGCGCGGCTCGAAACTTCCGAACGCGATTGCGGTAGATATTGCAGCAATCATACCACCGGCGAAACCTTGCCAGGTTTTTTTCGGACTGAGCAACGGCGTCATTTTGTGTCGGCCGAACGCACGGCCCATCAGGTACGCGCCCACGTCGCCGAGTTTCGGCACGCAGATCGTTACCGCCAACGCCAGCCCCGAAAGCTCGCCCTGCGACCAGCGCAACTGCACGAAGAAACCCGGCAAGAACCCGAGGTAACCGAAGAGTAACGTGGCCACAGTCACGCGGCGCAAGGCGTTGCCGTCGCCGGTGTACGTAGCCATCTCGACGAGGAACGCGCTGAGTATCGCGAACGCCAACCCGAGCGAAACCGCATTCTGCACGTGTAGCCAGTTGAGCGCGAGCAAGGCGCAGACGCCGATGGTCGTGGGAATCGTTCGCGGTCGCTCGTTGATGGGTAAAATCGACAGGAGTTCGCGCGTGCCGAAATAGCCGAGCGCGAGCACCGATGCGAACAGGAATGGGTAGTACGGCGCGAACGTGGCATCGACGAACAGCACGCCCGCCGCGATGGTGGCGAGCAACGAACCGACCCACAAACGGGTACGCAGCATCGGTTCAGGTGCCTTCAATAACAGGGGAATTCAGCCCGCCGAAGCGCCGCTCGCGCAGGGCATACTCTTTCAGTGCCGCGTGCAACGTCTCCGGCGTGAAGTCCGGCCAATACGTCTGCGTGACCCACAACTCGGCGTACGAAATTTGCCACAAGAGATAGTTACTCACGCGCATCTCGCCGGCGGTGCGGATCAGCAAGTCCGGGTCGGGCATCCCGCGCGTGTATAGGGCATCGGCAACGGTCTCTTCGGTGATGTCATCGGGGGCTAGTTCCCCCGCTTTCACCCGCTGTGCGATCCCACGCACGGCATCGAGAATCTCGGTACGGCTACCGTAGTTGATCGCAAGGCAGAGCGTCATCCCCGCGTTGTCCCGGCTCAGTCGCTCGCTTTCGTCGATCTCGGCGAGCACATCGTCGGGCAGGCCATCGCGGCGACCGATGACGCGGAAGCGAATGTCTTCCTCGCGGATCAATTCGCGTTCGTCGAGAAGGTATTGTTTGAGGAGCACCATCAGGAAATCGAGTTCGAGCTTGGGCCGCTTCCAGTTCTCGATACTGAGGCAGTACAGCGTCAATTGGCCGATGCCGAGGCGGCACGATTCGGTAACGATGGTGCGAACGGTTTCGGTGCCGCGCAGGTGCCCCTCGAAGCGTTCCTTGCCGCGTTCGACGGCCCAACGGCCGTTGCCATCCATGATGATCGCGATGTGGGCGGGGAACCGTGCCGGGTTCAACCCGGCCGCCTGCGCGTGTGCAATCGGATCCCGCTTCACTGGCGTCATGAGAGGTGAATCGTCTGGTCGCGGTCGGGGCCAATCGAGACGAACGAGATCTTCTTGCCGACCATCTCGCCGATGCGATCGACGTAGCGGCGTGCGGCGGTTGGCAGCCCCGCCAGCGTTTTGACTTTCGTAATATCTTCGCTCCAGCCGGGCATCGTTTCGTAGATCGGCTGGCAGCGTTCGAGATCGTACGAATCGCTGGGGAAGTGCGTAATTCGCTCGCCATCGAGTTCGTAGCCGATGCCGAGTTTCAACTCCGGCAGCCCGCTCAGCACATCGAGCAACATCACGGTAATTTCATCGACACCCGCGAGAGTAGCCGTGTACTTCACGGCAATCGAATCGAACCAGCCGGTGCGCCGTGGTCGCCCCGTGACGGTGCCGAACTCGCGGCCGATCTGGCGAATCCGCTCGCCGATACCGGTCGGGCCATCGTCGAGTTCGGTGGGGAACGGCCCGCGACCGACGCGCGAAGTATAGGCTTTGACGATGCCGATAATCCGCGTTACCGCACGCGACGGAACGCCGGAGCCAGACCAGATGCCCGATGGCAAACTGCTCGAACTCGTGACGTACGGAAATGTCCCGTGATCGACGTCCAACAGGCTACCCTGTGCGGCCTCGAACAGCACGTTCTTGCCCGCGGCGAATGCTTCGTGAAGCACCCGCGCCGTGTCGCAGACGTGCGGTTTGAGCGTTTCGGCATACCCGAGATATTCATCGCAAAGCCGATTCGCATCGAACGCCTTTGGCTCGACGCTGGCATCGGCACAATGCGCGTGCATCAGACGATTCTTGAACGGCACGATCTGCCGCAAACGCTCGCGCAGGTGGTCCGGGCGAAGCAGTTCGCCGACCCGCACCGCGTTCCGCCGGCCGACTTTATCCTGGTAACACGGCCCGATGCCGCGGCCCGTCGTGCCGAGCTTGGCATCGGGATTTGCTTCGGCGAGTCGCTCTTCTTCCATGTGGTACGGGAAGATCACGTGCGCGTGGTTGCTGACCATGAGGTTCGCACCGACGGGGATGCCGACCGCACGCAGCTTATCGACTTCTTCGATGAATCGCGGCGGGTACACGACGACGCCGTTACCGATCACCGATTGCACGTGCGGCTTCAGCACGCCGGTCGGCAACAGCGAAAGGGCGAACTTGCGGTCGCCCCAGACGACGGTGTGCCCCGCGTTGGCTCCGCCATTGAATCGCACGACGAAATCGTGCTGATCGCCGAGCAGGTCGACGATTTTCCCCTTGGCTTCGTCGCCCCACTGGAGGCCAACGACACAGGTGCCGGGCATGAATGTTCCGCCAATTCGTTACGAAAAAAGACCGTGGCCGGGCCAGATACGCCACCTAAGAACCGTAGGCCAACGGCAATAGACCGTCAAGGGGATGCCGAAAGTGCGGAGACGAACACCGGGGATTTGTTGACACGCCGAACGATCCGCAGATAATATTATGGATACAGTTTGCCAGTCACCATCACCTGCGAGGCGAATCATGCCAGATCCATTTAACCGCGACTCGTCGGCGAGGTGGTACGCCAAACAGCATCTGAAAACTGACCCGGCCATTCGATCTGTCTACTACCTTCCGACGAATGCCCCCGAACGCGAGATTCGGTTTATCGAAGTGAATGAGTTGATTGCGGACAGAAACGATGATGCACTCGAACCGATCGACTTCGGCGTCGATACCGGGACGGAATCCGAACATAAGGTTTTCATTTTAGATGTTACCCCCAGACAATGGACCCAAATCCGTCAGCTTTCGTTGGCGTTGCCACAGGGTTGGTCGTTAACGGATTCAATGCCATTCGGATCGAATAAATAAATGAACAAGTATCAAGAGCATTGGTGGGAACAGGCAAAGTCCGATCATGCGGTTTTGGTTTTGCTTCGGCGTCAAAACAGCTCTCAATGTCACCAACTTCATTACTTTCAAATGGTCGCGGAAAAACTCGCCAAAGCGTATCTCTGGAGGTTGGGTACTCCACCCAAAAAGAAACATGCCGGTTTCGGAATGTTCATGCGGCTCCTGCTACAAGTTCCGCAATCCAGACAACAACAGATAGCGGACATATTTGCGTTCGGAAGATTTGAAGACTTGCAAAACTGGACGACGACCGCTTTGCCGTTGATTTACGAGTTGGAGCGATTGGCTCCCGCTCTCTCGAACGATGGTCCGAATCCGGAATATCCTTGGCCACACCTTGCGCCTCAGAACGCACCCGCAACATTTGACTTTCCCATCTGGCGGCAACTCACCGAAACGGGCCGCGGTCGTCAACTCCTTCTAATAATCAAGACCGCAATCGATCAGTTTCCGGTCTATGGCTGATGCAAAATCTCAACCGCAATGCGCCCGGACTTCGTGCGGCCCGCAAGATTCTTGACACGGGACGCACTGTGCGGGACAATTCGTGCTTTGAACTCCAAACGAAGGAACACGCCGTGCCATACTTGCGTTTTGCGCTGCTTACCCTGCTCGTCGGCGTTGCGTTTCCGAGCGTGCGGGCCGAAGACCCGGCACTTGCGAAGCGGCTGACGGCGATTATCGATGGGCCGGATTACAAACAGGCGAAGTGGGGCATCCACGTCATCGACACGAAGACCGGCGAGATCGTGTTTAGCCGAAATTCGGACAAGCTCTGCACCCCCGCTTCGACCACGAAACTGTACACGTGCGCGAACGCGATCATTAGCATGGGTGCCGATTCGCGCATCGTCACACCCGTGCATTTCCACGGCTCCGTGAATGCCCAAGGCGTCCTCGATGGCGACCTAATTTTGGTGGGCAAGGGCGACCTCACGTTCGGCGGGCGCGCCAAACCCGATGGCACGGCGGCGTTCAAAAATAACGACCACACTTACGCGAATAGCGGACTTTCCGAAGCCGATCTCACGGGCATCGACCCGCGTGCGGAACTGAACGCGATGGCGAAGCAAGTGTTTGAAGCGGGCATTCGCGAGGTGACGGGAGAAGTGTTGGTCGATGACCGTTTGTTCGAGAAAACCCGCGGCTCGGGTAGCGGGCCGGACGCGGTCACGCCGATATTTGTCAACGATAACGTCGTCGACATCGTGGTTTCCGCAGGAGGAAACGTCGGCGATGCGGCCAAGGTGAAGCTCATTCCAGAGACGGACTTCCTGCGGGCCGACCTCGACATTTCCACGGGCAAAGCCGGTTCGGGCACGCGGATCACGATCCTCAACGTCGGCCCGAACCACTTCTCGGTTCGTGGCAGTATCGCGATCGATGCCAAGCCGAACGTGAAAATCTACCCCGTCGAAGACCCCGCATTGTTCGCGCGCGGGTTGTTCATCGAAGCACTCCGTAAAGCCGGCGTGCGCGTGGCCGCTGCCGTGCAAAAGCCCGAATCGACGAATCTCCCCGCGATTTCGACGTACATCGACGACACGATGGTCGCCGCGAACACATCACCGCCACTGAAGGAAGCACTGAAGGTCACGTTGAAAGTGAGCCACAATTTGTACGCGAGTACGTTGCCGTGCCTCGTTGCGGTGAGCAAAGGGAAATCGTCCGCGAACGATGGTTTACGCGAACAGCGCCGCGTGTTGCGAAAGCTCGGCGTCGATGTCGACGATATTTCGTTCGGTGGCGGTGCAGGTGGCAGCCCCGCCGACTGCGTGACGCCGAAGGCAACAGTGCAACTGTTGGTGGCAATGTCCAAACGCCCCGAGTGGGAGATTTACAAATCGTGCCTGCCCGTAATCGGCATCGACGGCACGTTGGCGAGCGTCGTATCGGCGGAAAGTGCCGCACGCGGGCAAGTGTTCGCGAAAACCGGCACGTTGATTTACAACGATGGCATGAACGGCCGATCCCTGTTGCGGAGCAAAGCACTCGCGGGTGTCATGAGGACCGCCAAAGGCACCGACATCACGTTCGCCATGTTCGTCAACAACGTGCCACTACCGATGGGCGTCGGCTCGAGCCGCGAGGGCAAAGTCCTCGGCAAACTCTGCGAAGTCATCTACGAAACCGGGCCGTGAGTGAAATCCCTCTCGCTATTTGGCGTATTTCATACTAGCATAAGGCGATAGGACATTCTCCTGTCTTTGAAGAGGTCGTGCTATGACCCGGATGAGTCGCGAATTCTCCCTCGTTCTCCTCGGTTCGAGCATCCTGACGGCAGGTTACTTCCTGGCTCCGTCGCCGGAAGCGGACCTCGAGCAAAAAGCGAACGAACTGGCGGCCGAACGGGTTGGCGGCGCGACCCGCGATAGTAACGGGCAATACCGTTACCATCCCGGGTACATGCTGTTCTTCATGCACAGCAGTGGCTACACGGGCGGGGCCGCGGGTGGGCGATCTGCGGCAGTCTCGGGGCCGGTGTCCCGCGGCGGGTTCGGTGGCGTCGGTCGGTCCGCTGCTGGGAGCTAATCGATGCACCGTCGAACGCTCGATCCGCGACCGAATTGGCAGAAGCGCGTCGAAAAATACGGGCTGCATTACCACACCATTAACGACGAACCCTATTGGGACGAGTCGGCCTGCTACGTCATTGCCAAAAGCAAAATCGACGCCATCGAGCGTGCCAGCTACGCCATCTACGACATGTGCATGGCACTCGTCCAGCACGTGATCGACGAACGCATGTTCGGCCTCTTCCTCATCCCGCCCGCCTACGAAGAACTCGTCATCAAAAGTTGGGAGGAAGAGCACCCGTCGATCTACGGTCGGTTCGACCTCGCCTACGACGAAAACGGCCCGCCGAAACTTCTCGAATTCAACGCCGACACGCCGACCGCACTCGTCGAAGCGTCGGTCGCACAATGGTTCTGGTTGAAAGATGTCGACGAACGCGGCGACCAATTTAATAGCATTCACGAACGACTGATCGAAGGCTGGAAGGAACTCCACAAAGCCGACGATACGCCGATCCACTTCGCGGCGATGAGTGGCGTCGTCGAAGATTACATCACCGTGGAATACCTGCGCGACACCGCGATACAAGCGGGGTTCCAGACCGAATACCTCGACATCGAAGGCATCGGTTGGGATCGGCAACGGAAGCTGTTCACGAATAGGTCCGGCAAGCCGATCGAGCGGATTTTCAAACTGTACCCGTGGGAATGGATGTCGCGCGAAGCGTTCGGCGAACACGTGCCGACGAGCAAAACGATCTGGATGGAACCGGCGTGGAAGATGATCCTGAGTTGCAAGTCGATCTTACCGCTGCTGTACCAGTTGAACCCCGAGTCGCCGTACTTGCTGCCCGCGTGGTTCGAGGAACCCGAAGGCGTCGATTACGTGCGGAAGCCGATCCATGCCCGCGAAGGCGCGAACATTCAGGTCGTGCGCGGCGGCGAAGTCGTTCTCGAAACCGACGGGCCGTACTCGGTCGATCGCGATGTCGTCTACCAGCAACTGTTCCCGTTGAAGAGCTTCGACGGTCGATTCCCGATCGTCGGAAGTTGGATGATTAACGGCTGGGCGTGCGGCATCGGCATCCGCGAAGACGGCCAGATCGTCACGCAAAATACGAGTCGATTCGTTCCGCATCAGATGAGCGATTGATCGAAAGGGCGACCGATGAAACAGTTCCGCTGCCAGTTCGTCGAACTCGATACCGAGACGCGCGACTACCTGCGTACCGTCGCCAAACGGGTGGGCAACAAGACCCCCGGCGTGTTCGTGAAAGTGCAAAATTACTGGCCGATCATCGCGTTCATCCTCGGGCCGATCATCGGCTTTATGGGTGTCATGGTCGCGCTGTTTTCGTCGAAAAATCCCTCCGCCGTGGCGATGCTCGTAACGGCCTCGGTGCTTCTCGGCGGTTGGATGTTCGTGTATGCGTTCCGACGGTGGCTGGGCGGATCGTCGTCGAAATTCGCTGGCTTCTATACCTATTTCGATCCCACGCACGTTTATCAAGTCAACGGTGAAGAGATCACCGTCACCGATATTTCCGAGTTCGACGACGTCTCGTTGAAGCACAATACCTCGAACGGCCAGTACTCGTCGTCGAAGCTGACGTTCGACCTGGGCGGCGAGGGTCGGTTGGGTGTGCCGATGAAGAATTTACGCAAAGCCGAGTACGTGAAGAGCTACTACGATGCAATCGAATGGCTCGAAACGCACGACGACAAACAGTGGCGGAACCTGCCGTTGCACGAACTCGGCCTCGTTGCGAAGTCGGTCGTCGCCGCCGGCGATGTGCCCGAAGAACTCAAGATCGACAGCGTCGTCGATTCGTTACCCATCGAGCCGCAGAAAACGAATCGCGCCTCTGGCGGGCTGTTGCCGTACATCGCGATTCTGATTGCGGGCGTCGCGATCTTTTTCGCGTCGATGGCCATGCTGACTCCGCTCCAGGACACGCTCGCCTTCAACGATGCCAAGACGCACGGCGCGCCGGGTCTACGCGCCTACTTGCTCGACGACCGCAACACGCGACACCGCGACGAAGCGAAACAGTTACTGAGTGCCTTGTACGAACCGCCGATCCTCCGCGTGAAAACGAACCTCAAAGACGAAGCCGTGAAAGCGCGCTTCGTCGAAATCCTCAACGGCCTACGCGACGCCGGTTCGCCAGTGCTGTCGCTCAGTGTGACCGAGAAATCGCCGCCCGATTTGGAAATGATGGCAACGACCCGCACATCGGCTTCGCGTACCGATCTCGCCGACACGCTCGGTACGTACATCGGCACCGAACTCGTCGCTTTCGCGGTGCCACCGCAAGATAAAAACGCCCACATCGAACTCGTTTACACCATCGTGCCGCAAGTCGAGAACATCGCCAGTTACAAAGTGAATTGGCAACTCCGGCTCCGCACGACGCCCGAGGGCGAAGCCGTCGATAGTCAGGTCTACACGCTGCCAAACTTCTACGATCTCGTCCGTATGGGGCAGATTCCGAACGATCTCAAAGTGTCGCTGTTCATGGAACTCTTCGACCAAGCGCCGCCGATGGTGCGACAAATCCCCATCGGCGGTGGCGACTTCGATTGATTGTTGCACCCATTTCCAAATCCCCGTGCGCATGGTCGGGCGTTCGCGTCTCTATTACCGAGGGACACATGAGCGACGACGACACCGCGATGGTTATCCGTGCTCGCGATAGCGGCGACCGTGCCGCATTCGAGGAGCTGATTCGTCGCACATCGCGATTGGTCTACGCACGCCTGATACTGGAGTGCGGTAACGTCCACAAAGCCGAAGATCTGGTGCAGGAAACCTACCTGCTCGCGTTTCGGTCGTTGCATCGGCTGCGGTCGCCGGAGGGGTTTCGTGCGTGGTTGTTGTCGATTGCCCGCAACGCACTCACCGACGATGCCCGGCATCATTCGCGGCAAAAGCGACTGACGCCCCAACGCGATGACACCTCGCTGTCATTCGTAGCCTCGACCGAACCGGCACCCGGCGAGCAACTCGAAAAAAACGAACGACGCGAACAGGTTCTGTCGGCACTGCGTTCGTTGCCCGAAGAATATCAGATGCCGCTCACGCTGCGTTACCTCGCCGGTGCCGATGCGGAAACGATCGGCACGCAACTCGGACTCACCAACGGCTCTTTACGCGGGTTGCTGCATCGCGGCCTAAAACTGCTCCGCGAACGCCTGCCTGCCGACCTGCAAACGGAAAATGGGTGACCTTCGCCCATCCCACCGGATGCGCGAAACCCTTTGAAGGACGACCATGAACGACCATATCACGATTCAAGGACAGATCGCGGCCTATCTCGCCGACGGGCTGACGGCAACGCAACGCGAGCCGTTTCTGTCGCACCTCACCGAATGCGCCGAGTGTGCGAAGATGCTCGCGGATTCCCGTTCGACCGACGCGGCGTTGCAGGCGCTGTTCGCTCCGCTGCGGCCCACCGCAACGCTCGAAGATCGCATCGTTCGCAGTTTGCGCGACGTGGAAAGGAAGCCACGCGAACGACGCACGCGCTGGACGCGCTACATCGCCTATGGGCTGGCCGCGTCGGTTAGCCTCGGGGCCGTGTCGCTCGGCGTGCAGCAAATCATCGAAATCGGCGGGCTGTCGTTCCCAGGGTCGTATCGCCAAGATGTGGCCAAAAACGAAATCGCGACTGCTGCACCGTTCGGTTTCATCTCAGACAGTCCACCCACTCGCGGTGCAGTTAATTTCCGCGGCGGGGGTGGTGTTGGGTTTGGTGGCGGACAGGGTGGAGGTGGTCAGGGTGGTGGTGGCTTTGGTGGCGGTCAGGGCGGTGGTGGCGGTCAGGGCGGTGGTGGCTTTGGTGGCGGTGGTTATAAAAACGCTCCCCAGTCATCGACGGCGGATCCCGATGCCAATTACATGAAGGACATGAAAAGTTCGTCGGATAGAACGAGACTTGGCAGTCAACGAAACACGAGTGCCCTCACCAACCCAGACGTTGGCCTCGATTCTTCGCTGGCTGCTGGTATCGATGCACAGAGTGCTAAAGAAAGAGAAGAGGTTCCGAAACTCTTATCTGAGGATGGGGGGTTGAAAGGACGTGGCGTCACTGCGTTAAATGGGTTCGCACCCAGTGACTATCGCTTCGGCGAAGTGGACAAAAATGGCAGACTCGGAGGGAAAGACGGTATCCAGGACATCGGAAAATCTGTTTCAGCCGGTAACGGCGTTACGGAAATGAAATCTCTCGCCGAACGTGAAAAAACCGTCCTCCTCGGCCTGAATGATGCGAAACCAGCCGGTGAAGTCCTCACGCTCAATATGCAACTTCCCGCCAACGTGGCGCTCAAAATACCCGAGGCACCTGCCGCGGAGACTGCGGTGCGGAAGATCATCTTGCGGTCGGGCGAGATCGAGTTTGAAATCGAGTCGTTCGACTCGGCGGTGGCGGGCATTACGAAGTTAGTGACGGGCATTAAAGGTGCGTTCGTCGGGACCGTGAACAGCGAGAAACTGCCGAACGGCAAGGTCAAAGGCACGATCACGGTTCGCGTGCCGCCGGAGTTTCTCGATGGCCTCGTGCTCGATCTGCGCCGCGATCTCGGCAAGAACGGCGAGTTGAAGGGCCAGCGCATCGGCAGCCAGGATGTGACGAAACAGTACACCGATCTCGAAAGCCGCCTGCGTGCCGCCCGCACGATGGAGACGCGGCTGCTCGAGATTATCAAGACCGGCAAAGGCGAGATCAAGCAGCTTCTCGAAGCCGAGAAGGAACTCGGCAATTGGCGGACGAAGATCGAAGAATCCGAAGGCGAGATGCGCTACTACAACAACCTCGCGTCGTTGAGTACGCTCTCAATCGTGCTTGCGGAGAAGGAGATTCGCTCGGCAGCGGGCATCACCGAGAACGAGCGAGTGCAAGCGGGCATCGAAGTCGAAGACGTCGACAAAGCGTTCCGCGATGCGGTGGCAGCGGTGTTGGCGGCGAAGGGGCGGATCGCGAAATCCGAACTCAAGCAGCTCTCCGCCGGGCAGTTCAACGCGACGCTGAACTTCGAAATCGCCCCCGATGCCTCCGGGCCGATGCGGGATCGCTTGCGTCAACTCGGCCGGATTTCCCGGCTCGAAATCGACCGAACGCAACAAGCTACCGCCGGCACCGTCACCAAGGACGCGAAGATCACGCAGGGCGATAGCAGCTTCTACGTGCAGATTTACAACCTCGCGAATGTCGCCCCACGCGAAACGACGACGGTACAACTCGCCGCCCTCGACGTGGTGGCCGCGTACCGCACGATTCGCGATGCCGTCGAGAAGGGCAAAGGCCGCATCGTCGCCACGACGGTCAACGAGAGCGACCCGCACAACGTGACGGCACAACTCGATTTCGAGCTAAAACGCACCGAAGACGGCACGCTGCAAGCGGTGTTGGTAGCGGCGGGCGATGCGATTTCCCGCACCGTCACGCGGGCTTCGGAGAGCGATGCGAACACGGACACGAAGACGTTGTACCGGATGTCGTTCGTGAATGCGGCACGCCTGCGACCGCGCGAAACGACGACGCTCGGCGTCGAAGTCGACGATGTCGATGGCGTCTCCGCCGTGTTTGCGGCACACGTGGCCGAGGCCAAGGGGCGCGTTTCCGATTCGCAGATCGCGCACGAACCGAGCGGCAAAACGACGGCCAAGCTCGTTTACGATCTCCCACTGGCTGCGGCTTCGGGGTTGATCGAGAAGCTGAAAACCGCCGGGACGGTGCGCGTCAATCAGACGAGCCGCGACCCGAAAGCGACTGATGGCAAGTTCGCCTCCGCACGGATCGAAGTCACGCTCTCGAACACCGATTTGCTGTTGCCGAAAGACGATGGCGTGTGGCATCAGGTGCGCAAAGGCGTCGCGTTCAGTGCGACGGCGTTACTGGCCAGCCTGACGTGGTTAATCTTCGCGTTGTGCGTCGTGCTGCCGTGGATGATCGTCGTGTACGGCGGGTATCGTTTGGTGAAATGGCTCGTGCGAACCCGCCGTGCGAGTGTGTGATTTCGGCACGGTTCAAATTCCGGTCTCAGTTTGCCGAAAAGGACCACCAAAAAGTGGTTCCGGCGAGAATGACATCGATCGAAATCAGACGTAAGTCATTGCTGTATAAGACGATACTGGAATTCGGGAGTGAGTTCGCGGAGGGGTGGGTGGGAAGTGCCGGAACCACTTTCTTGCTACCCAAAATCGACGCGATTTCACTTCCCGCGCACCGCCGACATGCCACCGTCGGTGCTGAGAATCTGCCCCGTCATCCAGTTGTTATTCGGGTCCAAAAGATACGCGATGAGCGAGGCAACATCCTTCGGTTCGCCGATCCGCCCGAGTGGGTGCATCCCCGTCGAAGCCTTCAAAGCCAGCTCGTTCGATGTGATTTTGTGCGACAACGGCGTGCGAACCAAACCCGGTGCGACCGCGTTGACCCGGATACCGCGAGCGGCATACGAAGCCGCGGCGGAGATCACCAGCCCGTTGATCGCCCCTTTCGCGGCCGCAATCGCTTCGTGGTTCGGCAACCCGGTTTTCGTTGCCACGGTCGAGGCGAGTACGATCGAACCGCCCGTCGTCATCATCGCTTTTACGGATGCACGCAACACGTAAAACGCGGTATTCAAGTTCAGTGCAATCGTGTCGTCGAATTCAAAATCGTTCGTGAGGTGCGCCGGTTTCAGAATGATCGAACCGACGAGGCACGTCGCGCCGTGGATGGTGCCGAACGAATCGACCGCTTTCGCGATGAACAAATCGACCTCGACCGATTTCGTGGCATCGAGCGGGTAACCGCGCGCGTCGCAGTGGTTGATCCCGCGAAGCTCGTTGACGAGCGTTTCGAGTTTGGCTTCGTCGCGGCCACCGAGGAAGAGCTTCGCGCCGCGTTGGGCGAGCAAGCGACACAACTCAGAGCCAATGCCGCCCGTCGCTCCGACGATAGCAAATGCAGGATGATCGACTGACATCGTTCGCCTTTCAATGGTGGTATTTCAAGCGGGTAGCGGTCGGCCCTTCCAGCCGACCGGTTTGCCGATGATGGCCCGAATCGCGGCATTCCACTGGATACACAGCAATATTATGACGCCGACGGGGTGAAGAAACGCGCCGAGCCACGACTGCCGAAAGCGGATGGTGGCATCGATCCGCGGCAGATAAACGCACGCGCACGCCAGCAAGATCATGCCCGCGTCCCACTCGGACAGCGTGGGAATTTGCGCGAGTAAGACGAACGGCACGACCTGCCCGCAGAGCAAAAGCAGCGTCATGAACCAGAGTAGTCGCGGCGCGCCGAGGCCTTCGACGGCGTTCTTCGAGAGGCCGTTCCAGACTTGGCCGGCGCTGCGATACATGCGGCAACTCGCGAGTTCGGTCGCATCGCAGACATCGGTCGGAAAGCCTTTCGTACGGTACGCGCGAGGCAGTTTCATCCCGTCGTGAAACGATGCACGAACGAGCGGATTCGCGTGCCCGCCGATAACATCATAGGCTTCGCGCGTCGTCAGGAACCACTGCCCGCAACCCGCGCTGAAACAGGAAAATCGCCAGCGACGCATCCCGTCCATCGGCAGGTAACCGAGTAGCAAAAAGTGCATCATCGGTATCAGCAAGCGTTCGAGAAACGTCTCGGTTTCTTGCCTCGGAAATCCGCTAACGAGCGCCGCTTGCGATTGTTCCTGAAAGCGAATTATCCGTTGAATCGCATCGGGTGACAGCCGCACGTCGGCGTCGAGAAATACGAGCAACGGGTGCCGCGCGTGTTGCGAAAGCACGTAGCAGGCATGTTGTTTGCCGGACCAACCGTGCGGCAATTCGGGTGCCGTTTCGAGTCGCACTTGCGGGTGTTTCCGTTGAACATCGCGAACGATTTCCGCCGTGCGATCTTCCGAATGATCGTCGAGCACGATGCATTCCCAATCGACGCCACGACTCGCGATGACGTGTTCGAGCGCCGCCAGAATCGAGGCTTCTTCGTTTCGCGCGGGGATCAATATCGACACGGCTGGTAGTTTCAAATCCGCATCGAATACGGGCGGCGCGCGAAACAGAAAGCGGTTACGCAAGTACAACAGGTCGGGAATTAAGGCACAAACGAGTGCGATGATCGCGAACGTCGTCATTTCGCGTCACCTCCGTGCGCGGGCTGAAACGGCTGGCGCGTGATGAAGGCACGGATGCGGCGGAAGAAATCGTACATCCCCCCGACACCCGCACGGCCCACGAGCAACGACGAAAATCGCTCCGGCTCGCGGCTCATCGCATCGCCGTTGAGAGCATCCAACGTCGCGGTGAGTGCGGCTTCAATTCGCGCCGTCCACTGCTTGCCACTCTCGTTCGGAAAATCCGCCACGCGGATCGGATCGCCGATGCGGACGAACGCTTCCGGGGTGCGTTCGTTCCAGAATGCGTACTCGATGGCGATCGGCAACACGATCGCCTGCGGGGATCGCGCCGCCAGGTGGCCGACGCCGGAACGCAACCCGAGTGGCCGCGTTCGCACGTCGGTAAATCGCCCTTGCGCGGTCACCCAGACGATGTTCTTCGGCACGCTGAGGAGTGCAGTGCCCATTCGCAGAAAGTCAGCAGCACCTCGGTACGTATCGACATCGACGCCGAAGAAGCCGAGGCGGGAAAAGATCGGGTACTGCATCAGCATTTTCGCGTCGATCGCACCGTAGTGAACGCGGTCGTCGAAGCGCAGGCTGATCGCGGTGCCGATCATCGGATCCCACCACGACGGATGGTTCGTGACGATGAGTAACGGGGCGGTATCGGTCGGAATGGCTGCGGAGGCTTTCGCGAGGTAGACCCCGTGAAAGTGCTTTCGCAAGTAGCGCATAACGTAGCGTCGGAAGCCGTTGAACAGCCAGTTCCAGCGTCGTGGAAACGCCAACGCCTCGTCGTTCATCGCGCCGCGCCTACGAGCGTATTGGCCGTCGAATTCGCCACGGTGCCATCCTTGTCGAGCGTGTCCGCGGCGATCCAGCCGGACATCAAAACCATCGGCATTCCGGGGCCAGGGTGTGCCGCGCCACCCGCGAGGTACAGGCCTTTAAGGTCTGGCGAACGGTTCGCGGGCTTGAACGCCCCGAGCCATTTACCGTGACTGGCGAGGCCGTAAATCGCGCCGTTGAGCACGCGATACCGGTCGTGAATATCCTGCGGCGTCAGTGTGGCCTCGAACGCGATGCGGTCTTCGATGTCGGGCATTTTTCCCGTCGTTTTCAGTTTGTTCAAGATGACGCGACGATACTCCGGCAGCATTTTCGACCAATCGTGATGCGGTCGCAAGAACGGCGTGTGAACCAGAATATAGAGTGCCTCGCCACCGGGCGGTGCCGTCGCCGGCTCAGTCGTCGCGGTCGCGGCGATGTAACACGAGGGGTCCGGCGCGGGTTCGCCCTTGCGGTAGATATACTCGAATTCCTCTTCGGGGTCGCGTGAGAACACGAAGTTGTGGTGCTGCAAATGCTCGTACTTTTTCTTCAGGCCGAGGTACATCACGACGCCCGAACAGGCGGGTTCGTAGGTGCGGCGGCGGTTGAATTTCTCGACCGCTTTCGGCGCGGCCCCGTCGATGAGTTCGCGGTGTGTCCGCACGGAGTCGGCATTAGAAACAACGGCAGCACAATCGAATCGCTCGCCAGTTTCGGTCTCGACGCCAGTCACTGACAGGCCATCGTCAGCGACCGCGATTTTGCGAATGCCGGTTTCGGTGCGATACTCGACGCCGAGTTCGCGACCGAGTTTGACGAGTGCCTCCGGTACGGCCCGCGTGCCACCAACGGGGTACCAGATGCCTTCTTCGGTTTGCATGTGCGCGATGCTACACAGCACGGCGGGCGACGATTCGGGGCACGAACCGACGTACTGCGTGAAGTGGTCGATCATCTGCGCGACGCGCGGATCGGCGATGTATTTTCGCACCGTGCCCGATACCGAGCGACCCATTCGCATACTCATGACGTCGCCGAGAATCTTCGCGGAGAAGCCCGCTTTGAAGTCGATCATGTCGCCGATGCCGCCGATCGACTTCCAGAAGAAATATTTCTCGGACACCGTGTGCAGCCGATCCGAGAGTTTCAGAAACTCGCGGTAACCGTTCGACGTACCCGGCGCGAAACGATCCAGCGAGTCGGCCATGCTGTCGACATTTCCGACGAGGTCGAGCACGGTATCGTCGCTGAAGAAACAACGCCATTGCGGGTCCAGCCGGATGAGTTGTAGGTAGTCGTCGAGGTTTCGCCCGGCTTCGGAGAAGATCTTTCGCAGCACGTTCGGGATCGTGAGAATCGTCGGCCCCATGTCGAACCGGAAGCCGGATTTCGAGAGTTGCGCCGCTTTGCCACCGAGCCACGCGGACTTCTCGAACACGGTGACGCTATAACCGCGTGCCGCGAGGGTACACGCCGACGCCAGCCCCGCGAGGCCGCCACCGATCACTGCGATCCGCCGATTATCCAGATTCACGTACAAGGCTCCCAGCGACAAAGGTGTATGGTCAAGATACGACGGCAGTAAAAAATTAGTACGAAGAATTTAACCGCCGAGTGCGCAGAGAACGCGGAGAAGAAACATCATTCGTTTT
Organism: Limnoglobus sp.; assembly: GCA_043785305.1. GTDB lineage: Bacteria > Planctomycetota > Planctomycetia > Gemmatales > Gemmataceae > Limnoglobus. The sequence continues at coordinate 19,143 of JAYVXI010000288.1, forward strand.
CACTCCGCGTACTTTGCGCCCTCTGCGGTTAAATGTTTTATTGTTTGCTGCTATTCGCTACTGTCGGTTGGTTGGCTTCATCTAGCCCACTGGCGTCGAGTGACAGATCGTTCAACAACAAACGGCTGGTGATCCGTGCCGATTCGTAAATCACGGGCAGGCCGCTACCGGGGTGCGTGCCACCGCCGACGAGGTACACGTTTTCGACATCGTCGAAGCGGTTGCGCGGACGCAGGTGCAACATCTGCCCGAGGTTGTGTGCCAAATTAAACGTGGCACCGCGATAGACTTCGTATTGATTCTGCCAGTCCGCCGGCGTAACGATTTTCTCGTAGCGAATGCGTTTCTCGATGCCTTTGATGCCGATTTTCTCCAACTGCTTCAGCACTTTCGCACGGAACGCCGGGGCTTCCTTCGTCCAGTCGACGTTCTCGTTCATGTTCGTGACGGGTGCGAGAACGTAGATCGTGCTCATCCCCTTCGGTGCCAGCGTGCTATCGGTGACGCTCGCGTTTTGCACGTAGAACGAGGTGTCGTCGGTGAGTTTTTGGTTGGTGACAATATCCTTCAAGTTTTCTACATAATTGGCAGATGTATAGATCGTATGGTGATTGATGTTATCGTAACACCCTTCGATGCCGAGGTACATCATGAAGGTCGAACAGGAAAATTTCTTCTTGGCGATTTTCTCGTCGGTCCAGTTGCGGCGAAGATTGTTCGGTATGAGCTTGCTCGCGGCTTGTGCGAAATCGGCGTTCATGACGACGGCATCGGATCGAAACTCGCCCACATCGGTCCGCACGCCGACGGCCTTGCGGCCTTCAAAGATAATGTTTTCGACCGATTCGCCGAGTGAAATTTCGACGCCTATCTCGCGAGCAATGCGTGCCATCCCTTCGGAAACGGCATTGCAGCCGCCGATCGGGTGCCACACGCCGAACTCGTATTCGAGGTACGAAAGGATCGAGAACAAGCTCGGACAGTTGAACGGCGACATGCCGAGATACTTCGACTGAAACGCGAACGCGAGCCGAATGCGCGGGTCTTCAAAGTAGCGATTGAGTTCGCCATCGAGCGACTTCCACGGTCGCAAGATCGGCAGTAACTTCAACAGGCTCAGTTTGAATAAATCTTTCCAACCGCTGAACGGGCTTTCCAGTACAGGTCGAAACGCTTCGAGCTTCGTGCGATTTTCACTGATGAATCGCCGCACGTTCCCCGCGTCGGCGACCGAGATTTTCCGCACCTCGGCTTCCATCTTGTCGAGGTTCGGCGTGCAAAGTAACTCGCCACCGGAACCGAACGTGATGCGGTATTGCGGGTCCAACCGCACCATCGGAATTTCGCGGTGTAAATCGCGACCGATCAACCGAAAGATCCGCTCGAGTACCGTGGGGTATAAAAAAAACGTCGGGCCGAGGTCGAAGCGGAAACCGTCGGCTTCGATTTTGGAACAGCGTCCGCCGACTTGGGGGAGCCGCTCGATGATACGCACTTTAACGCCGGAGTTTGCGAGTAGCAGTGCGGCGGCCAACCCACCGGGGCCGGCACCGATGATGGTGACCGACTTCGTGCGTTTGCCATTCACGTGCGGCGCGGTCCGTTCGGGTGCAAATGCGGTGGTTAACATGGTTTTCCGTGTCGGTCTTGCGGCAATCGCCAATACGTTCACATATTAGGTAGGAATCGAACGCGGATTTCCACTTTCGCGCCACGGTTTCCGGACAAAGGGATACACGATGAACGCCGCAGCACTCACACCCCGCGAACTGATGGCGATTGCCGGGGAACTTCCGCGCGTGCCGCTCGCCCATTTACCGACACCACTCGAAGAACTGCCACGGTTTTCGGCCCGTGTCGGCAACGGCGTTCGCATCTTCATCAAGCGCGACGATTGTACGGGTTTGCTGTTGGGCGGTAACAAAGCCCGGCACAACGAATTTCTGCTCGGCGATGCCGTCGCGCAGGGTTGCGACATGGTCGTTTGGGGTGCCGGGATTCAGTCCAACAACTGCCGACAGACGGCGGCGGGTTGTGCGAAACTCGGGCTGGAATGCCGTTTGTATCTCAGTCGCATGAGCTACTCGACCGAGGTGCAAGGCAACCTGTTGCTCGATTATCTCGTCGGTGCGCACGTCGAGTTCACCGATGCGAAGATCGGCCCCGAACTCGATGAACTGCTCGCGGCAAAGGCAGCGGAGTTTCGCAGTGCGGGCCGCAAGCCGTACTACTGGCACCGGCCGCGGGTCGTTCCGCTCGCCGCGATTAGCTATGCCGTGTGCGTCGCGGAGATCGTGCAGCAATGCCACGATCGCGAGATGATGCCCGATGCGCTCTACGTGTCGTCGTCGGGGGCGACGGGGGCGGGCGTTGCACTCGGGAAAGCGATTCTCGGCTTGAACTGCCCCGCACGATTGATCTGCCCGATGCTCTGGCCGTGGCACATTCCGACGGCGCTCGCCGCCGATGCGAACGCCGCCGCCGAAATGCTCGGGGTGCCACACCGGCTGCACGAAAATGACATCGATGCCGACGAAACCTACGTTGCGCCCGGTTACGGTTACCCGTCCGATGCAGGGCGGGAAGCGCTCGACATGCTGGCCCGCACCGAGGCGATTTTGCTCGACCCCGTCTATTCGGCGAAGGCAATGGCGGCGCTGATCGCCGATGTGCGAGCGGGGAAATACGCGCCCGGATCGCGCGTCGTGTTCATTCACACGGGCGGCGTGCCCGCGATCTTCGCCGAGCCGAGTAAAGTGTTACCGAAGCGATGACAGTCACTCTTTCGACTGAAGCTTTTCCAGTGCTTTCGCTGCGTAACTGCGGACCTTCGGATCGCGATCGTGCTCTCGAATATCGGTGAGTGCTGGGAAAATATCCCGCGATGCCGCGCCGAACTTCACCAGGGCTAAAATCACTTCGCAACGGACTGACGGATCGCGGTCTTTGAGTGCCCCGGCTAATGCCGGCAGTGAAGTGGGGTCCGTCGGACCGACGTTGCCGAGTTTGAACGCCGCTTCTTTGCGCGACTTCGCGTCGTTGCTACCTTGCAACAATTCGACCCAGTGGCTCACGGGTTTGCCACCCGACTGCGTCGGTGGAGTGGGAGTGCAGCCGAAAGCGAAGGCAAGGAGTGCGGCCGCTAGAAAAACTCGCATGACTTCCACTTTCTCGTTGTGTGTTTTAATAGTCGGACGACACGACTTCGCCACCGCTGCGCGTTCCCATCGACTGAAAAATCAGTCCGTCGCGCGTGTAACTGCCGTCCGAGTTATCGACCGACACGTTGCGGAGGAAGCGGACCGACCCATCCGCGAAGACGAAGTTCGATCCGCCCGTGTGCCGGCTGGAGAAATCGTCCAGTCCGCCGTCGGTGTCTGCGGTCGCGTTGTTCAAGTGACTGTGGGCCTGGACGAGGACCGACGCGGGGTACGACCCGGACCCCGTGCCTGGACAGGGATTCTGCTGGCCGCGTAGAACGACGCCATTGTTGATCGCCCCGGCCCAAATGCCGTTGGCGTTCCCCCACGAGCGTTCCCCCACCATAATCGTAGTGCTGGTGCCGTCCGTCACGTCGGTCAGGCGCGTTCGGCTGTTGCGGTAAAAGATTCCGAACCCCGTCGCGTCAGCGGAACCGGTTTCATCACCGCCTACGCAGGTCGCGTAGCGAGAAGGGGCGGCAAAAACGATCGCGTTTCCAAATGCGTCGGGCACCGAGAATGCAGTTGTGGGTGCGAGGTCGGAGGGGCACAGATAGGCCTTCACCATCGTCTGGATCGCCGGCGAATTTTGGACCGATTGTTTGAGGTTGAGTTGGCGATATAGGTTATCCTGCTCAATATAAGGCAGGATGTACGCCGCCCACGCCCAGCCGGGAGTCGTGTCGGTGGCACCGTCGCTGTACGGTGCGGAAGCCAGGAAACCGGGCGGGAGAACTTGGTTGGCATCGTGGTAGTTGTGCAACCCCAGCCCGATCTGCTTGAGGTTATTCTGGCAGGACATGCGCGCGGCCGCTTCGCGGACCTTCTGGACGGCGGGCAGGAGCAGGCCGATGAGAATGGCGATGATCGCGATCACCACCAGCAATTCGATCAAAGTGAATGCCGTGCGATAGCGGCCGTGCTGACTTGGAAGAAGCGTCTGCATTATTACTCCCGTTGCGAAACTGGCCCTTAATGAGACACGATCTCATTAGATACATTCTAGACTAGCTCCTGGCAGTCGGGAGGCAAGTGAAATAGCACTGAATTTATTCTGATTTATTTTCGGGCCGAATATCCATGCGGTTCGCTCACGTCGACACACACGTACCGTATTGCTGGCAAGTTGTCACGCTAGCCAAAGCGATGACTTGCTCCGGCACTGCGATCCGTTTAAGATTGAGAGTGATTGTCTGCCGGACACGTTGAGGGTTGTTCATGCGTATTCAAAATCTCGGTTACTCGTTCGCCACGATCGTGCTGGCAGTGGCCGCATTCGCAGTGGCCGACGAGAAGCTAAAAGAACCGAAGATTACTGATGAGGATCGTGCCCACTGGGCGTACCAGCCACCGCGTCGCTCGCCAGTTCCGAAGTCGTCTGCCACGCACCCGATTGATGCGTTCATTCGCGAAAAACTGACCGCCGCAAAGTTGTCACCCGCCTCGCCCGCCGACCGTTCGACGCTGATTCGCCGCGTCTATTTCGACGTAACGGGGTTGCCGCCAACCCCGGCGGAAATCGATGCGTTCGTGCAAGATGCCTCCGCCAATGCCTACGAAAAAGTCGTCGATACCCTGCTCGCGTCGCCGCACTACGGCGAACGCTTTGCCCAACACTGGCTCGATGTCGTGCGCTATGCCGAGACGAACGGCTACGAACTCGATGCGGATCGGCCCCATGCGTGGCGATACCGCGACTACGTCATTCGCAGTTTCAACGCCGACAAGCCGTACCAGATTTTTTTGAAGGAACAACTCGCCGGGGACGAACTGGCTGCGGGGAAAGACCCGCGTACGGTGCCGGACTTGCTGATTGCCACGGGGATGCACCGCTGCGGGCCGTCGCATATGGTCGGCGGCAATCTCGATAAAGCGGCGCTTCGCCAGGAGTATCTCACCGAGATGGTCAACGCCGTCGGCTCGGCGGTCCTCGGCATGACGATGGCCTGCGCCCGTTGCCACGATCACAAGTTCGACCCGATCTCCGCCGCCGATTACTATCGTTTGCAAGCGTTTTTCGCCGCCGCACAGTATCGCGATGTGAACCTGGCCACGAAGGAAGAGGCTGCAAAACAAGCCGCGAAGGCCGCCGAGATTGCGGCACGTGTCGCCCCGCTTCAGAAGCAAGTCGGGGAACTCGACGCGCCGGTTCGGATCAAAGTCGCCGCCGCGAAGAAGGCCGCGCTCGAGCCAAAGTACCGCGAGGCGCTCGATGTCGAAGCGAAAAAACGCACGCCCGAACAGAAACAACTCGTGTCCGATATTCAGGTCGTCATCAAAGTCTCGTGGGACGATATTCTGAACGCGATGCCAGCCAAAGAGAAGGCGCAACGCGACCAAATCCGGGAGAAGATTCACTCGATAGAAGCCGAACTCCCGCCACCTCCCGCGATGGCGTGGGCGATCACCGACGACGAGAAACGCCCCGTCACGCACGTGCTGAAACGCGGCGACACCGACCGCAAAGGGGCGATCGTTTCGCCTGGGTTTCCACGAGTCTTATTGAATGAGACACGCACGCCGAAGAACCGCATTGAGTTCGCGGACTGGCTGGCGACGCCCGACCATCCGCTGACATCGCGGGTGATCGTCAACCGCCTTTGGCACCATCTGTTCGGTCGCGGCCTCGTTGGCAGCGTCAACGATTTCGGCACCCGCGGCGATAAGCCAACGCACCCGGAACTGCTCGACTGGCTGGCACGCGAGATGATCGAGCAGCCGGTGCCGTGGAGCATGAAGCGAATGGTGCGACTGATGGTGACGTCGGAAACGTACAAACAAGCGAGCAGCGTGACGCCGACTGACACCGCATTGACAGCCGACCCGGATAATCGCTTGTTGTGGAAAATGAACCGAAAGCGGATCGATGCCGAGGCACTTCGCGATGCGATTTTGACCGCCACCGGTACGCTCAACCGCGACACCGGCGGGCCGAGCATACGCATTCCGCTCGAACCGGCGGTCTACGATTTGATCTTCACCGAAGGCGAACCCGATGGCCTCTGGCCCGTCACGCTCGATGCGAAACAGCACGATCGTCGCAGTATTTATCTATTTGCGAAGCGAAACGTGCGACTCCCGATGCTCGAAGCGTTCGACCAACCCGACACGCTAACGCCCTGCAACGGCCGCGGCGTCAGCACGTTCGCCCCGCAAGCGCTCATCCTCATGAACGGCCCATTCACCTACGAACAAAGCCGTAAACTGGCAAAGGCCGTGGTGGCCGTGCCGAAATCGACACCCGACGATTGGGTCAAAACCATCTACCGTCGCTGCCTCGCCAGGAACCCGACTGACACCGAGTTGGCAGTCGCAAAAGCGTTCGTCGCATCGAACGGCGAAGCCGCCGTCGCCGATTTGTGTTTAGCGATGTTCAACACGAACGCCTTCGTTTACCTGCCGTAGTACTTCCCGGTTTCGGCAGGAGTATCGATTTTCGATCGCAGAATCCATGGCGTGAAGGCACCGGTCTTCGGGTCGGGTGCATTCGACGGTAACAGGTACCGCTCGCCGCCCTTACCCTCGTAGTCGGACACCCGAAGCAAGAGTACCTCATTGATTGGCACTTTGGCATTCGCTTCGTTTTGCACGATGCAAAGGATCGTTCGCCCATCGTCGGCCACTTCGATGTTCCAAAGGGCACCCACCGCCAGCATCGGCACTATCAAATCGCGATCCATCAAGTCGTGCTTCTTGAGATAAGCCGGGTCGATGTATTTCCGCAGGGCGTTGGCATTCTTGTCGCGGTGGTGGTTCCGCATCGCCACGCAGAAGCCTTTGGCCATCGCCAATAACCGCATCTCCGTCTGCGTACCGTGGATTTCGGCTGGCGCGGCGGGATCGACTTTGACCGACACCGGCGGCACTTTCACCTCAGGTGCGACGGGCGGTTCCGCCTTGATTTCGAGTTCGAGCTTTCCAGTGGCGAGCATGCTCAGCACGGGGTCTGGTTTGATTTGCCCCGCGCCACTGTTTCCAAAAATCCGCTCGTACTGGATCTGAAACTTCCCCTTCCCATAGAGGCTTGCTGGTTTGAGTTCGAGCTTCAATTCGTAAAAGGGTTGAGAACCTGTCAGCTCGATTTCCTTCCCCGGTGCCAAGTTCACGTCCACTGGGAGGTGAATTATAACCCAGAAACGTCGGTTCGTCCGAGGGGGATCGACTTGCCCTCGCCATCCGTCACGGTGGGCGGGGTCTCGATGAAGTACTCGCGGAGATACTGAAATTTCACCGCCTCCTTGCCGACGTTGCGGACCCGGACGACGAGCTTGACCGTCTCGCCGTGGCGGTAGGCCCGGTTCTGCCCGACGGGAAAACCCAAGCCCGCTTGGAGGCCGCCGACCTCCTTGCCCCACGCGGTGAAGGCCTGCTTCTCCAACTCCGGCTTGGGCGCATCGGCTTTGATTTCCGCCGCCGCACCGCTCGACTCGCCTGTGACCAGCTTTCCCTTCCACGCTTTCGCCGGTGCTTTATCGATCGTCAGCTCACCGGTGAAGGTCATACGGGCATCCTTGAGAGCTTCTCCGGCGTGGTCCGACCCGATCGTGTCCCCGTTCGGAGTGGGTACGTCGAGCTTGGTGTCCGGGTCGAACATGGGGAGGAAGGTCACTTCGCGGGGCTGGAGCAAGCGATCGCCCAAGCCGGGTTCGCGAGCCCCCAATCCGTACAGGATTCTGCCGTCTTTCCGGACGCGGAGCATCCGGAGGTTGATATCCGCCGGCACGTCGACGTCGCTGATTCGGAGCGGCTCTTTCGACACGTTTTGCAACGCCATATAGAGATCCGGCTTGTCGGTCTTCGCTCGACCCGGTGCGAGGCGGATGGCGATCGCCGCCCGCAGCCCGTCGACCGGTTCGCCCCAATTCAGTTTCGCCTCAATGGCCGGTGCGAGCATCTCGCCCTTTTGCGGCGCTGCCGGTGCCCGTTTCAAGACGAACGATCTCCCGCCCCGGTCTTCACCCTGCGGCTCGAATTGCGTCGGACGTTCCGCGCCGGGTGCGACGTTCCGGCTGTAGTACACCTTTAACCGATCGCCGTCGAGTTCGTAGATCCCCTTGTACTTGTAGCCTTTTTCCCGTTCGTCCGTGGGGGACAGATCGATGGCTTTGGGCTTTTGTTTCTGGTCTATCTGGTACTTCATTTCATAACTGCCGCCATCGGCATAGTGAATGACGATCTTGTCGCCCGTGAAGTCCCAAATTTGATCCTTGCTCGTGTCGTTGGCCTGATGCTTGCTGCCAGCTTGGGCCTCGACGATGTGCCAAGTCCCTTGGAGCATTTCCTTGTCCCCTTTGGGCTTTGCCGCAGGGACAGGTGCCTTGACCTCCGTCTTCGCAGCAGGTTCCTTCGTCGCCTCTTGTGGTCCGGCAGACACTGTGCGATGGGTGAGGACGCCTGCGCCGGTGCCGAGTATGCACAGTGTCACCATCAGGACGGCCAGGATTTTCAGTTTGCTTATCAACATGGCTTTCAACACCCCTTCTGAGAGTGCGGCGACCTTGAGGGAAAGAACTCCGGTAGCCGCCACCTGCCCCGCCGCAACACTCGCTGCGGCACCGATCGTATTCGACACCAATGAGATCGGCACGACCGCCGATGCCACGTTCTGCGCCAGCACCGCCGCCAAGACTCCACCCGACAGTGTGACACCCCGCTGGGCGAGCCGCTTCGCCAGCATCGTCCGCGCTCGAGCCAACCGCCCCGCCACGGTCCCTTCGGGGCAACCGAGTTGGCGGGCGACTTCCTTCCGGGTTCGCCCTTCCAGATCGCACAGGACGATCGCGGCCCGGTAATTGTCCGGCAAACGGCTCAACTCCTCATCCAACAAGGGTTGCACATCGAGCCATTTGTCTTGTGGCACAGCTTCGGCATCGGGCAACACCGTCATCTGGACTTCCCTCGCCCTCCGTCTGGCAACGGTTCTCTTGGCCTGTAAGGCGTCAGGCATGTCATGATTTACCTGCTTTGGGGGTGGATGACGATGTCGTACTTGGGTAGAGTCGCAGAACGCTCCAGTCGCGCTTCGATCG